>NZ_VFNP01000002.1:0-316916 GCF_006715635.1 Streptomyces sp. SLBN-118 | reverse complement strand
GTCGTACCAGAACTCGCGTGCGCGGTATTTCCCCTTGACGAAGACGGCGATGGAGTCCCAGTTGTCCCGCTCGCGGGGCAGGTAGTCGCCGCGCTCCAGGATCAGGATTCGCTTGCCGGTGGGGGCCAGCCGGTGGGCGAGTGTGCCGCCGCCCGCGCCCGTACCGATGATGATGACGTCGTAGTGCTGCTCGTCGGCCACGCGGGGTCCCGTTCTAGGAGTCGTTGGCTGCCCTCGCCGTAGCGCTCGCCCGTCAGGCCAGGTGTGCGTTTCGCTTGCACCTGCATGCGCAGGGACATCAGTGCCGAATCCGAAGCTATCGGGCCGTTTTGGTGGCGGCGACCGGATGGGCTCTGAACCAGTCCCCGTTCACCCGATCGCCCGTACGGCGCTCGATGCCTGGTCGACGATGGTCTGCGGGTCGGCCGCCGCGTCGAGAGTCACTCCGGGCTCGTCGGGCCGCAGTGGTTCGAGGGTGTCGTACTGGGAGTCGGCCAGCCGGGCCGGCATGAAGTGGCCTCCGCGTCCGGCGATCCTTCGTTCGGCGGAGGCCCGGTTGAGCGCAAGGTGCACGAACAGGACGCCTGCGCCCGCCCGGCGGAACAGGTCCCGGTATTCGTACTTGAGAGCCGAGCAGGCCATCACCCCGCCCCGGCCGGAGCCCGTCGCCTCCTGGATCCAGTCGGCGAGGGACAGGAGCCACGGCCTGCGGTCCTCGTCGTCGAGCGGTCGGCCGGCGGCCATCTTGGCGCGGTTCGCCGCCGAGTGGAACTCGTCGGCCTCCACGAAAGGCACCGCTAGCCGGTCCGCGAGCAGCCGCCCCACCGTGGACTTCCCCGAACCGGACACACCCATGACAACCACCACCGGCGGCACCCGAGACGCTGCTCGCACGGCGGTCCTCCCAGCTTCGTCCGTCCGACCCGAGCCCACGCCAGACCCGTCCGGTGAGCTGCCCGACCGGCCGACAGACTCTACATTCGGATTATGGGCTCGACGCGCGGCGCGATCGGTGACGGGCCAGGGCTGCGCCCGCCGTA
The DNA here is from genome assembly GCF_006715635.1 of Streptomyces sp. SLBN-118. Lineage (NCBI taxonomy): Bacteria > Bacillati > Actinomycetota > Actinomycetes > Kitasatosporales > Streptomycetaceae > Streptomyces > Streptomyces sp. SLBN-118. Next base: position 315,876 of record NZ_VFNP01000002.1, on the reverse strand, counting down.
TGTGCTGGTCACCGCTGAGCCGAGCCCGTTGTCAGTGGGCCTGGATAAGGTCCCTCTCACGTTCTGCACATCAAGATCCTCAAGGGGGAGATCTGCCATGAGCAACACCGGTAGCAAAGGGTACGAGGGATTCACGGCCGAGGAGCGGGCAGCGATGAAGGACCACGCCCAAGAGCTGAAGAAGGCATCGCGCCGCAGCTCGCGCGCGGACAAGGCGGCGGAGGCGCTGCGGGACGTGCTGGCGAAGATCGCCGAGATGCAGGACTCGGACCGGATCATGGCCGAGCGCGTCCACGCCGTGGTCACGGCCAGCGCTCCGGTCCTCGAGCCTAAGCTCTGGTACGGGATGCCCGCCTACGCATTGGACGGCAAGGTCGTCTGCTTCTTCCAGAGCGCGGAGAAGTTCAAGGCGCGCTACGCGACGCTGGGGTTCAGTGACCAGGCAAAGCTGGACGAGGGGACGATGTGGGCCACCTCTTTCGCCCTGACGGAGGTGACAGCCGAGTTGGAGGCGCGGATTGGTGCGCTCGTAAAGCAGGCAGTGAGCTGAAGCGCACGCCCGGTGAACGGGACGGGGTCACGACTGCGCGCTCAGCTGACGGCAGCGCCGAACCACAGCGGCAGCGCGCTGAGCAGCTCCTGCTGATCTTCGCCAACCCACGCCACGTGGCCGTCCGGCCGCAGCAGCACCGCGGGCACGTCCAGCTCCTCGCTGACGTCGACGACATGGTCGACCCGATCATCCCAGCCCGCCACCGAAAGCCCGCCGGTCTGGTCGAGCAGCAGCCCGCGGCCGCCGTGCATCAGCTCGTAGAGGCGCCCCCGCTTCAGTGTCACGTCCCGCATCCGCCGGCCGAGCAGTTCGTGGCCCTCGCCGAAGTCGTAGCGGACCCCGACCGCGGTGATCATCTCGGTCACGTACCGGTTCACCTCATCGAAGTCCATCAGCTTCGAGAGCAGCTCCCGCAGCGCGGTCGCACCCGCATCGGTCCCCAGCAGCGTGATCTGCGCGCGGGTGTTGTCCAGCACGCGGGCGCCCACCGGGTGCCGTTCGATGTGGTAGCTGTCCAGCAGCCCCTCCGGTGCCCAGCCGTTGACCTCGGCGGCCAGTTTCCAGCCGAGGTTGAACGCGTCCTGGACGCCGAGGTTGAGCCCCTGCCCGCCGGTCGGCGGGTGGATGTGCGCCGCGTCGCCGGCCAGCAGCACCCGGCCGACCCGGTAGCGCTCGGCCTGCCGGGTGGCGTCGCCGAACCGGGACAGCCGGCGCGGCGAGTGCACGCCGAAGTCGGTACCCGCGACCGCCCGCAGCTGCTGTTTGAACTCCTCGAGGGTCGGCGCGGCCGCCCGGTCCTCCGCCACGCGGTCGGCGGGCACGACGACGCGGTACGTCCCGTCCCCGTTGGGGATGGTGCCGAACCGCAGTTGGGTCTTGCGGACTTCCGCGACGACGGCGGCAACCGTCGCCTGACCTTCGGCCACCTCCATGTCGCCCAGCAGCGTCTCGACCTTGGCGGGCTCGCCGGGGAAACCGACGCCGAGCAGCTTGCGCACCACACTGCGGCCACCGTCGCACCCGACGAGGTAACGCGAGCGCAGGTGCGTGCCGTCCGCCAGCTCGACGGTCGCCCCGTCCTCGTCCTGGACCAGCCCGACCACTTCGCAGCCGCGCCGGATCTCGGCACCGAGTTCGAGCGCCCGCTCGTTGAGCAGCCGCTCGGTGACCGGCTGCAGAGTCGACAGGCCGTAGGGGTGAGCCGTGTCCAACTGGTTGGGCCACGGCTTGTGGATACCGCCGAAGAAGCCGCCGACCTGGAACTTCTCACTGACCGCGAGGAACCGGTCCAGCAGACCGCGCTGGTCCATCATCTCGACGCTGCGCGTGTGCAGGCCACGCCCGCGGGTCTCCGTGGTCGGTTCGGTCAATTTCTCCAGCACCGCCACGTGCACGTCGTGCAGCCGCAGTTCGCCGGCCAGCATCAAGCCGGTCGGTCCGCCGCCGACCACGATCACGTCAATCATGAACCCCCCATTCAGTGAAGTTGAACTTCGGCCGGTCGCTTCGCGCAGCCCCCGCGACCCATACGCCGACAACAGCACGCGCACCGCGTGAATCTGTTGTTTCCGCAGGTCCTGGCCTTGGCCGACAATTCTGCGGCATGCCCCGGGCCTTGCCGCAAGCCCCCCAGTGCGCTATACGTTGAGAGTGGCAAGGAGTCGGTAGTCTCCTTGCCTTTGTCGTCCTCTGTGGACGGACAAGCCCCTGGCGGACCGGTCGCCACGCCGCGAACGGCGGCGACCGCCGACGGGGCCACCGCCGCTACGCGATATTCAGAACACAGCGATCGGGTTGACCGGTGAGCCGGTGGCGTCCGGCAGCCTCAGCGGGGCGATGACGCACAGGAAAGACCACCGCCCTACCGCCTCGCAGACTGCCACAAGGTCTTCGAACTGCAGGTAGTCCAGCAGGTGGAGGCCCATGGCGTGGACGGCCAGCACATGGACGGGGAAGTCGACGCCCTCCGTGGAGCTGGGGGCAGTGTCGTTGTTCCCATCGCCGCCGAGCACCGCGACCCGCCGGTCCGCCAGAAACTCCATCGCGGAGGGATGGAGCCCTGCGCGCATGTCAGCCGCGTGCCATGCTCCGAACTCGTTGCGGCGGCGGCGGTGCCCGACCCGGACGAAGAGAAGATCGCCGTCGGACACCCGGACGCGCTGCGCATTCTCGGCCGCGGTGAGGTCGTCGAGAGTCACGTGATCGCCTGGTTCGAGCCACGGCACGCCGCGCAGCCGGGGAATGTCCAGCAGCACGCCGCGTCCGACGATCCCGTCGCGGGCCGCGTCGACTGACAGGGCCGTGGCCCCGGCCTGCGTGACGCTGCTCGCGTCCACGCCGCCGTGCAGCGTGCCGTCGTAGATCACGTGACACAGGGCGTCGAGATGGCTGTCGGCGTCGCCGTGAACGTTCATCGTGAAGCGGTCCCTGGCGAACTGGAGCCCGCTCGATTCAATCCCGCCCCGTACGGCGCCCGTCATGACGTGCCCCGACGGTTCAGGATTGTCGGGTCCCTGCTCCGTCTCGACCTGCGCCGCCATCGTCACCGTGCGGCCCGACCGCACCTCGGCTGCGGCCGCCACCACATGACGCGGCGTGATGTCGTCCAGGGCACCGCGCGAGACACCGCCGGCGCCGGTCTCCCGGCGGACGCGCGCGTAGAGTGCGGCGAAGTCGCGGGCGCTCAGCCGCGGCGATTCAGCCGCCGGGGTGGTCATGCCGCGCTTACCCTCCTTCCCGGTCGAGCGCATCGTCCAGTGTGACGGCAGCCATGATCAGCGAGAGTTGGGTGAACGCCTGGGGGAAGTTGCCCAGTTGCTCCCCGCTCGGACGCACCTCTTCGGTGAAGAGGCCGACGTGGTTGGCGTAGGTCTGCATCTTCTCGAAGGTGTACCGGGCCATGGGCAGCCGTCCTGCTCGGGCCAGAGCGTCCACGTAGAGGAAGGTGCACAGACTGAAGGTGCTCTCTGAACCGCGCAGGCCGTCCGGTGATGCCGACGGGTCGCAGAGTGGACGAGACTGTCGGAGACGAGCTTGCGGTCCATCGCGTCGAGAGTGGACAGACCAGACGGGGTCCTTGGGGGCGAGGAACTTGACCCTGGGCATGACCAGGAGGGAGGCGTCGAGGACGTCGCCGTCTTAGTGCTGGACGAAGGCACGCTCCCGCTCGCTCCAGCCGCGTTCATGACGTGCTCGAAGACCGCGTCCCTCGCGGTGCGCCACTTCTCCAGATCGGCGGGCCTGCGGAAGCGGTCCGCCGGTTGCAGCCCCTGGTCGAAGGCCGCCCAGGACATGCCCCGGCTGTAGGTGAAGTCCTTCCTGCCCCCGTCGGTTTCCCAGATGCCCTCGTCCGGCCGGTCCCACGCGTCGGCGAACCAGTCGACCACCCCCTGCGACGAGACGAGGGCAGCGGTCTGCAGGTTGCCCACCAGGCCGTGCTCGGCGATGGGAGGGTAGCGGTCCATGGCCACTCCGGGGGCTGGGAGATGCTCCTGAGATCCACCATCGCTCACCCCGGTGGTCCTCGCCATGCCGAGGCGTGGCGACCGCTCGCCCTCGTCCCCCCGGCTCGCGGGGCGGCACGCCTTACGGCGTAAGGCCTGGCTGAGGGCCATCGCCGACGGTGCCACGGCAGGGGCCGTCCGGGCGACCTCAGGGGACCAGCTGGCGGGCACTGCGGTCGTCGACGATGCGGTGCTGACCGTCCCTGCGCGGACGTGGCTGCGCACCGACGAGCGTGGCCTGCCAGTGGCCGCCGAGCCGGTCGCCGGGACGGCGTACGACCTGCGCGCACCGCACGCCGTAGGATCACGTCGGCTGGACTCCCCCTTCGACGACCTCGACCGGGACGAGGATGGGCGAGCGGTGGTCCGCCTGGCCCACCCGTCGGGTGCCTTCGGTACGGACGTGTGGCTCGGTGATGGCGCCGACTACGTGCAGCTCTGCACGGGCGACACGCTGCCGCCGGGGGAGCGGCGCCGCGCGGTCGCCGTCGAGCCGATGACATGCCCGCCGGACGCGCCCGGTCCTGGTGATCGCTTCCCCGGACTGCCGGAGCTCGGTACGGGCCTGCACGGATGGGGTCCGGAGGGTTGGACAACCTCGCGGATCCGTTACGGCAAGCCCGTACCGGGCGGGGTGCCGCCGCTCAGCGGCTCCCGTGGGGCACAGTGTGCGCTGCTCTTACCGTACGAACGACACGTCGTAGTACGTGTCTGTCGGCGCTCCAGCGGCAGTGAAGCACCGAACCTGGATGCCGGTGCTCGGCGTCCAGTAGTCGACCTTGCAGTGCTTGGAGTCGCCTCCGTAGGCCGTCACCTGCACGTTGCCGTACCCCAGAGGCATGTTGGGGGTGTGGAATCGGTAGAGGCCGACACCGTGCCGCGTGATGCGGTTGGTGCTGCCGCTGGAGTTGTACTGGTACGCCGTGGCCGGCGAGTACGCGGCTGCGATCGGCTGGTTTGCCCAGGCGTACGCCGCGGGCGTGATGCGCAGGAGGCCGGTGTTGCGGGTGTAGGTGAGCGTGAACCTGGTGTCACGCAGTGCACCAGGGAGGGTGAAGCAGCGGACGTTGACGAACTGAGCGGTCCCCGAGGGGTACCAGTTGACGACTTTGCAGCGCGCTGTCACATCCCCGTACGCGGTCACCTGCACATGCCCTGTGGCGGAGCCGATCGCCGGAAGTCGTACCGCGTACTGGCCCACACCGCTTCGGGTGATGGTGTTGGTGGCACCGGCCGAGTTGAACTGGTAGGTGGGGGAGGGTGTGTACGCGCCCGAGCTGGGCTGGTTCGCCCACACATAGCCGAAACGGCCGCCCGGATAGGCGGTGTTCACGAAACTGGCGGTGAACCTTGTGTCGGCCCGGAAGCCGCTTGGGGTGAAGCACCGTACATGGACGTCGAGCCGGTCACCGACCGGGAGCCAGTAGGCCACGTTGCAGGAGTGGGAGGTCGCTCCGTACGCCGTGACGTGCACGGTGCCGCCGAGCAGGCCCAGCTTCGGCAGCCGTACCGTGTACTGGCCGACACCGGTGCGGACGACCGTGTTCACACCACCGGTCGAATTCCTGCTGTAGAGACTGGACGGCGTGTAGGGCGTGTTGAGCGGGGCGGACGCCTGGTTCGCCCAAACGTAGGCGAAGCCCCGGTTCGCCGCCGCGTGTGCGGTGGACGGCACGAGAGCGACCATGCCGGCGCTGAGCACAAGTGTCACCAGGGCGCCCAGCGTTCGGGCGCCCCACCCCCTGAGAACCGTCAAGAATCTCATGTGCATTGTCTTTCCCTTTCTTTCCTCTGGCGCGGCACACGGCACCTGACAGTGCCGGAATGCGGGAGAGCGGAATATGGGGATGCGCTTGCGCGCCCTGGTCTCCTGCCGGATCCGAGCGGAGCGCATCGAAGGGGCCCGCGCGGTCCGAGCACAGGCGCGGACAATGACGGGCTTGAACCTTGAGTGAAGTCGGCCTTGGCCAACCAAGGCACGTCGGCACGTCGGCAGAAAGAGCCTTGCGCCGACGCCATTCCGCCTTCTGCGGAGGCCGACAGGACCTCATGACAGTGATTCCCGCGGTAACGACGGGCCAGGACGGAGTCACGTTCGGCGCCAGCGGCATCTGCATGCGTCACCCGCCGACTTGCGGCGATGAATCACACCGACATCGCTGGGCGCTGACACCCCCCGGGCGCCCACCGCCGGGATCTGAACCGGCCATTCGGGCCGGCTGCACCCCCACCTCTTTCGAGCAACAACTAGGTCGAATGCCAGGCGGATTCTGCTGATCATTCCACCTGCGCAGACAGATAGTCGCATAACCGCAGCCGCGCAGCTACTCCCTGGAAAGGGCAGAAGAATGGCGAAGTGGCGCATTGGAGCGCACGCTCCGGCTCACACCCCCTCTCCACGGGTCACGGCACAGGTGCAGCGCGGCTTCTTGCGTTCCCTGGAATTTCGAACAGTTCATCGGGTGCTACGCGAATCGGCCTGCTTTTAACGAATGCATTTCCGGGAGGCGGGCTTTGGGGGTCCTCAACCGGGACGGGACACATACGTACCTCTGCGCCGGACCGCCCGCCTTGGCATCGACGTCGCACGCGTCAGACTTGTTCGGTGCGGACGGCGCTCCACCTCGCGCAGGGTCCGGGTGCGGAAGACCGGGAGGCTCAGCCGCGACGTGCCGCCGCACCACCGAGATGAGCGTCCCGGTTGGTGACATGCGCACCGATCTGACGGTCTATCGTGGGTGGCATGTCCGCCCCTGAGCTCATCCGTATCGTCTCCCGTGACTCGCCCATGGCCCTGGCCCAAGTTGAGCGCGTGCGCACCGACCTGGCCGCGCTCCACCCCGGCATCCGCACCGAGGTCGTCCCCGTCAAGACGACCGGTGACAAGTGGATGGGCGACCTCTCTCAGGTGGAAGGCAAGGGCGCATTCACCAAGGAGGTCGACGCGGCCCTGCTCGCCGGGGAGGCGGACCTTGCGGTGCACTGCGTCAAGGACGTACCCGCCGACCGGCCCCTGCCCGCCGGCACGGTCTTCGCTGCGTTCCTCAAGCGTGACGACATCCGCGATGCCCTCATCCACCCTGGGGGGCTCACCCTCGATCAGCTCCCGGCCGGGACGAGGATCGGCACCTCCTCCGTCCGACGCGTCGCCCAACTTGCCGCTTCCCACCCCCACCTTGACTGTGTGCCGTTCCGCGGCAACGCCAACCGACGCCTGGACAAGCTCGCCGCCGGCGAAGCCGACGCCCTCCTCCTCGCCGTCTCCGGCCTGGAGCGCATCGGCCGCACCGACGTGATCAGCGAGATCCTTTCACCCGAGGTGATGTGCCCGCCGATCGGCGCAGGCATCCTGGCCCTGCAGTGCCGCGAAGACGACACCGAACTGATCGACACCGTCAGCGGCCTCGGTGACCCCGACACCCACCGCGAGACCACTGCGGAACGCATGTTCCTCCACGTCCTCCAAGGCCACTGCAACAGCCCGATCGCCGGGTACGCCAAGGCTCACCGCAACGGCGACCTCTCCCTGCGGGCCTGCGTCTTCACCCCCGACGGCAAGACCGTCCTCAACGCCCACGAATGGGCCGGACCCCTCGACCCCGCCACCCTGGGCACCTCTGTCGCCGTCACCCTGCTGCGCCAAGGCGCTCGGGAGCTGATCGACTCGATCGCGCACTGAACAACCTGCGGTGATGCCGAGGAAAGCGATGCCCCGGGGTTCGTACCGTCCGCCTGTCTTCAGACCCGCACACGGGAGCGCTTGGATGCCGTCCCGCCGCGCACGCGGTAGATGCCGGAGCATACTGCGTCAGAGTGGCTGGTCGCTGCCGGGTTGAGTAGTCGTGGTTCAAGCAGTGACGGGGACGTCTGTCTGGTCAGGCGCCGCAGGCGTCAGGCCTTGATCGTCGTCGCCCACCTGAGGTGCGGGGGCACCGTACGCTCGGTTCGCCGGGCTTGCCCATGAGGTCCGCGGAGTCTGTAGCAGGTCCTGGTCGGGGCCGACGGCGGATGCGGGTGACCGGCTCCTGCCAGGGTCCTGCAGGGGTGATGTGTTGCCCGAACCCTCGCACGCGCGCAGACATGTGATCTAAAGTCCCCACCCAACACCCCGCACACAAGGGAGCCCTCACATGACCGTGCAGGAGAACACCACCCTCAAGGCCGCGTACGCCGGCAAGGTTGCCGCCGACCTTGCGGAGAACACCGCCGAGCAGGACCGCATCCGTGCGGAGATCGGAACACTGCAAGCCCAACTCGCCGCCCTGGAGAACGATCACGCCCTGCTGGAAGGTGTGAGCGCCGCCCTGGGCGACACCACCGGAGGGGTGCCCGCACCCCGCAAGGCGGCGAAGAAGACCGCTGCAGTTGCGAAGGAGGAGGTCGCGAAGAAGCCAGTTGCGAAGAACGCTTCCGCGAAGAAGACCATGACCGCCAAGGGCGGGGCGAAGGCAGCCAATACCGGTGCGGACAAGGGGCCGGCGCTGACCGAACTGATCCATGCCCACCTCAGTGGTCAGAGCGAGCCGCGCACTGCACGCGAGATCGCGAAGGCTGTCGCCGACGCGAACCCCGGCCGGAACGTCAACGACAACCTCGTGCGCACCACCACCGAGCGTCTGGTGGCCCGAGGCCGCGTCGACCGGGTCAAGCAGGGATCGACCGTCTACTACACGGCCAGGCCTGATGCGGCACCCGCCGCGTCCGGGCCGGCCGAGGAGGCTGCCGCGGCAGCCTCCTGACCGCCCCGCGTTCAACTCACGCACCAGGAGCAGGGCCCGGAAGTGACGTCACTGCTGGGCCCTGCTGGGCGTCAGCGGCGCTGACCGCGGCGTGGAGCGCCGTGTCGCCGGCCGCGCCTGGCCTGCCCCGGGGCACGGTGTGGAGCCTCGTCTCCGCCGGTGGGCGTGGGGGAGGAGAACCCGACCGCCACCGGAGCAGGTGCGGCGGTTGCGGCGGGTGCCGGGGCGCGCTGCCCGGCCCGCTCACTGCGCTCTGGTCGCCGCTCCGGTGCCGCTGTGTCCGGCCGGGCAGTTGGTGCGGGCAGGCCGACGACGCGGCTGTGGGTCATGACTTTTGCGCAGGCGGCGCACACTTCGGCGAGGTGCCACACGCAGGCGACGGCCGGGTCGTGTCGCAGAACGAGCACGGTGCTGCCGGAGCAGTGAACGCGCATGCCCTCGTGTGCGGCGCAACTGTGTGCCCAGCACTGGCAGGTGGCCCGCTCCCGCACCCGGGCGGCTTTGGCGTGGGAGGCGGCGTGCAGGGCGGCGAAGCGGCGCAGTGCGGCGACGTCCCGGGACCGCGGTGGCATGGTGCAGGCGCCCGTGGAGCAAGAGACAGTGGCTGTCCGGTCGGCGTGGCCGGTCAGCCGCACCGTCCAGGTACGGCCCGGCGTACGCCCGGTGGGTAGTTCGGTTGGGGTAGTGCTCACATGCAGCCGTCCGTTCAAGAAATCAGTGTCGACACATCATGACTTCCCCGCCAGGTGATCGTCAGCACCTCGCCGGGGCACACGATCCGGGTCCCGCCTGGCGGGGCGCTGACCGGGAGCCTTCCACGGCGGCCCGTGCCACCCGACCCGCGCCCTCCGCCACTCCACTTCGTCGGCAGTCATCGGGGCATGGATGCTGTATAAGTCGCCGACCCGTAGCTTGGCGGGTGTGCTGTACTCGCCGTAGGTGCCGATGACAGAGACGGCCACCTGGGAGTCGGGCTGCCAGAACGTGCGGTAGTACGGTGCGTTCGCCGAGCTCTCCGGGATCTCCAGCAAAGTGATGCCGCGGCGCTGCAGTAGGCGCTGCAACTTCTCGAACCGAAGCCTTGGGGTGAACCGCCCGTACCGGGCCCGGAGCCCGTCGTTGACGAGGGTGCGTCCCCCGTACGCGAGCCTGTGCACCTGCAAGGTGAAGTGGTGGCCCGACCAGGGGAGGTCGGCGGAAGCGCGGTCCCAGGAGAACTCGGCCAGGCCGTAGTCACGGAACATGCTGTGGTCGCCGAAGCGGTTCTCGGCGAAGTCCGACCCGAGGACCTCGGTGACGCGGTCGGGAGAGTCCGTGGGGTGCACGCCGAGCACGGTGCCGGTGGTGACGACGTCTGTGTAGAAGGCCAGGGAGTACGGGGTCAACGTTCCTCGAATCGGCGTGGTCGAAGGCTATGGGGAGTGCACCACGTGGGTCCAGCTGACTGGGAACCGCCGGGGCCTGCAGCGGGGTCTCAACGGCCCCTGAGTCCGGGCTGGTCGGGCACGGTGGGAACGCCCGACGCAAGGGGACTCGAACAGCTTCAGCCGTAGCACCTCGTCGTGTTGACGCGTTCCGAGAACTCATTATGTCGGCCGGCTCCGCTCCCCGAGTGCCGGACCGCCCGGGGGGCGCAGTGTTGAGACATGGCACGACGGGCAGAATGAGCGGGCCGTGCTCCGGCGCTCAACAGGTGGTTATTCTCTGTCATTCGGGCGCTGGGTTCCCGCTACTCACCTGGTTCAAGCACAGGGGAAACGTTTATTTTCCCGGCGGATTTGAATACTTGAGTATTGCCATATCACCCGCACATTGGGCTGATCGAGTGTCAGCCAAGCGGGCGATGTTCTCTTTGAATACGACTGGGTGGATAGTGAAATAACTCCACCGGGTTCGGAGCCCTTGGTGGAAGTGGGAATGGAGGCCGCAGGTGACCATTGAAGAATGGCTCAAAACTAATGTAACCACCGACACGAGAGCACTCGGCTGGTACAGCGGCCCGGAGTGCGAGGACCGCATCGTCCGGGCCTACCGCGAGCTGCTGAGCGGCTATGAGATCGACACCTCAAAGATCCTCAAGACCACCTGCCTGGTGAACGGCGAGCACACCGGCGTGGTGCGTGTCCAGGAGAACAACTTCTTCTCGATCTGCGCCCACCACTTCCTGCCGTTCTTCGGGAAGGTCAACATCTCCTACGTCCCCGGTGACCGCATTCTCGGACTTGGGAAATTCCCTCGTCTGGTCCAGGCGTTCAGCCGGCGCTTCCAAATCCAGGAGTACCTCGTCAAGGACATCGCTGAAGAGATCATGTCCTCCGGCGGAGCAAAAGCCGTGCGAGTCACCTCCCGTAGCCGCCACCTCTGCATGTGCAGCCGTGGTCCTTCCGACCAGACCGTAATCACCGACACCTCATATGTGGCGGGCCATCAGGAGCTGATGGCCAAGTTCGGCCTGGACGACTGATCCGCACTCGCGTGGCGGGAGGTGTTCAGCATCGACCCTTCCGCCACGCGGCACCGGTCCGGTCCCGGCCCTGCACGAGCGCCGTGCGGGACCAGCAGGTCAGGCACCACAAGGAGAAACCTGTGAGTGACAGGAAGAGGGGCAGTCACCGACGCGTGTCGACGTCACCCTGGAAATACGTTGTGGCGACGTGGTTCGCCGGCGTGCTGGCGGCAGTCGGCCTGGGGGCCGTCTCACCGGCGGGAGCCGCCCTGCGTTCGTCACTGGGGTTGTCAACCGGTGAGCTCGCCTGGGCCACATCGAGCATTACGGCCGTGAGCGCCGTCCTCGGCATCCCGGCGGGATGGTGGATCCGGCGCCTCGGCGCCCACCGGGCTCTGTCCTGGGGCCTGTTCGTCATGTCGGTTGCTACCGTCGCCGGGGCGACCGCCGGATCCTGGGGCATGCTGCTGGGGTCGCGTATCGCGGAAGGTGTCGGCTACCTTCTGGTGTTCGTCGCGGGTCCGGTCGTTCTCACCCGCGTGACGCGGGGCGGTATCCGATCGGCGGCGCTCGCGTTGTGGGGTACATGCGTTCCTATGGGCCTGGCCATAACCGCGGCCGCGGGCGGAGTCCTGGCATCCCGGTGGACGTGGAACCGATGGCTGGCCCTCACGGCGCTCGGTCCGTTGATCATGGCGGGAGTGCTCACCGCCGTCCTGCCTCGGCTGCCGAGAGCGCCCGTGCAGCACCCTTATCGCGCAGTCGGCGCCTGGAAGGGGGCGCTGAGGCTCGGCGCGGCGTACGGAAGCCTGTCGCTGGTCGGCGTCGCTGTGGTGATGGTCCTCCCGCTCTTTCTCACCGAGCGCCGAGAGGTAACGCCGACAGCGGCCGGGACCTTGGTGGCACTCGTCTGTCTGGGGAGTGCGGTCGGGGGGCTTGCCGCCAGCTGGTTGCTGCGGCGCGGTTTGGCTCTCTCCTCGCTCGTCCCGCTGGGTGCACTGATGCCGGTGGCCTGCCTCCCCGCTTTCTCGGCCGAATTCCCACTCGCGGTCAGCGGTGGCGCCGCCACCCTTGTTCTCCTCGTCGACGGACTGCTGATCTCGGCAGTCTTCGCCGCCGTCCCCGCCGCGGTGAGCCGGGCTGAGGATGTCGATGTCGCCAATGGCATCCTCAACCAACTCGGCAGTGTGGGAATGCTGATGGGACCGCCGGTGTTCGGCGTGGCCATCGCTGCGGCGGGATGGGGCGCTGTCGCTGCCGCGACCTTTGTCTTCGGCGGACTTGGCACAGTTCTTCTGCTGCCGGGCGCCCGCACGTCCGGGACCGGCACTGCGCACGGCGTGGCCCGGTCGCTCGATGCACAGGACCGTGTGGACGTGGGAGAGGAATCGGAGCCCCTGCGGAAGGCGCTGGACGTCAGCAGGCCCAACCGCAACAGAATCTGACCGAGCCACGGCTGTGGGGCCCCCAATGCCATACGGCTGACAGCGGCCTTCTCCTTGAAAGGGAGCAGGATGAAAATCGACTTCCTCCCGCTGCGGGACGACACCTATGGCGAGTACTGCCTGTACTGCCACGCGGAAACCGTCGAATGGATCTTCGTGGAGGGAAGGAAGCGGTGTATCTGCGGTTCGTGCGGCCGCGAGGCCGAAAGAGCCGTCGTCGTCGATCCCCGCATCTGCTGGTGGACCGATTCAGACGGCGAGTACTGGCATGAGAGTGCAGGCGTATTCGTACGGGACCCACGGGGGAGATTTCTCTTCTTCCAGAGAACTGCCTTCCCCTACCGTCTGACGGTACCCGCAGGTCATGTCGAACGCGGAGAGGACGCCAAGCGCGCGGCAGCGCGGGAGCTCTGGGAGGAAGTAGGAATCCCCGACGCGCACGGGAACCTCAGGCTCGTTGTGGACGAGCATCTCAACGGAGACGTGTGCAGGAGGGGCTCCGACGCCCATCGTTGGCACGCCTATCTGCTGGACGTCGACGACCACCGGGCAGCCGGAGCCCAAGGGGAACTGACCGTGAACGAGGAGGGCGAGGCGCCCCTCTGGCTCACTCTTGACCAAGCCCTGTCCTCCCAGCCGACGTTCGCCGTGGAACACATCATCGATCGGTATTCCAGCAGACTTCTGCACTCTGTCGGGCACACTCCCGGGGAGGGAACTGCGAAGCGAACGGAATGACGCGCCCCAATGGAAACTCCACCGGCACAGCCGGAGCCTAGCGCCGCCTGCTCATGGTCCCGCTACAACAGATGGCGGGCGAAAAGGTCCCCACCCGGCGCCGTACCTCAGCGAGCGTCACCACCGGGTCGCCGGAGCCAACGAGCGCGGCCCGCGCCGTCGCTGTCACGAGACCGGTGGTCTGGAGCCACGCGACGAGCGAGCCGTAGTCGGTAAGCGCCCAGTGGTTCGCGTCGGCGAGCAGCGCGCGGCGGCCGGGCAGGCTTGACCAGGAGGACTCGATACGGGCGGCGCCCGTGGGAGTCGGTCCGAGGCGGAACGCGGCGATGCTGCCGGACGACTCGCGCACGTGGGACAGCACCTGACCAGTTCACCTCCTCCGGAGCGCCACCGCTGCACGAGTCCAAGCTCGGCTTCGGGGACCGGCCGCCCTGTTCCGGGAACGTGGGAAAGGGAGGCGAGGCGGGCTTCGGGGTCCGTGATCTTCTCCTGGTGAACCGCTGTTGCTCGGCCGTGACGGAGCACTGGCACCACGGACTGTACGGGAGCAGGCGCCCTCGGTGACATCCGGCCATGGTGCAGTCATTTCCGGGCATGCCCCGGATCCTGCCGCCCTCGCCGCGCGGCGCGTCGTCTGCGCTGAAGTGCGCGAGCGGGAAAGGAGGTTGGCCCGGGTACGGCGCCCGACGGTTCGCTCTGGCCGTCCACCCGGCTGATGTCATTGTGTCGTTGACAGGTCCAGTGTGAGGCACGATCTTTGTGAGCAGACGACTGTTGGCAAGAAGCAAGAAGAGGGGGAACGTCGATGCGGTTAGCGCGTGTCACGTTGGCGGGCATGATGGTGGCCTCGGGGATGCTGGCGTTCGGCGCCAGTCCGGCGCAGGCGGCCACGTATTGCACCGCCTGGAAGCAGGTGGAGAACTTTCAGCAGCGGGCCTGCGTCATCACCGAGAGCGGGACCAAGATCAAGCACCGGCACTATGTCCGCAACCTGATTGACCGGACGCAGAAGACCCAGGTGACCACGTTCCGGTACATCAACGGCAGCGTCAGCATCTGCAAGGGCGCGCGCGTGGAGACGTTCTCCGCGCTGCAGACCAAGAGTTGGTCGTGTGAGAGCCGACGGGTCTCCGGATCGAAGTACATGACCCGCGGCTACATCACCAAGCAAGCGGGTGGCAACGTCCGGGTGGACTCGCGGACCATCACCGGCTGATCCACCGCCCCTCAGGCTGGCAATAGCGGCATGGAACGTGTGCTTGGAATCGGTGGAAACTTCATGCCGGGCCGACGGTGTTCGCGACGTTCGAGTCGGAGAGTGACTACTTCGGGTCCCGCGCCCAGCAGACCATGCTCAACTTCCGGGTCCGCGACCTTGACGCGATGCTCGCGCAACTGCGCGCCAAGGGAGCGGACGTGGCTGAGGAGACGCAGGACATGGAGGGTGTCGGTCTTCGGCTGGGTCCCCGATCCTGAGGGCAATCGGGTCGAGCTGTGGCAGCCCGCCTGACCGCGCCTACATACAGGCGGTGACTCGCCCTGAACGACAAAGGTAGGACACCCATGAACCGCACCGACATCCACACGGCGCTCACCGACCTGCTCTTCACCCCGGGACTCGACCTGAACGAGGCCGCCGACCGGCACTTCACCCCCGACTACCGTCAGCGCACTGACGGCCGCTGGGCCGACCGCACGCAGTTCCTCACCCACATCGCCCACCTGCGCACGGTCTTTGCAGGCGGTACCGTCCAGGTGCAGGACGAGTTCGTGGACGGTGACCGCTACGCCGATCGCCACACCGTCGATGTCACCAAGACCGACGGATCCACCGCCCGTATGGAGGTCTACCTCTTCGGTGAGTTCGCACCTGATGGGCGCTTCCGCCGGATCGAGGAGACGACCCTCATGCTCGTCGGCGCAGAGACAGACCGAAACCTCGGAAGCGCCCGCTGAGTCACCACATCCCGAAGTCGCTGCTCAAGGGGACGGCGCGGGGATGCGCCAGGGTGTCCATCGCTGGCGCCCGGCCCGTGGGCCCTGCTCGTTCCCACAGGTCGCGGGCTCCAGTCCAGCGGCCTCTCGGAATTGAGCAGAGTCGCCCCGTTCCCCGCAAGGCTGAGAATTACGTGAGCCCAGAGCTGCGGGGAAGCATCAGTGCCGGCCGGGCGCCACCGTGACCGCCACCCGCACGGACTCCCGTGTCTCACCGGTCATTGGTGAGGTGGTGTGAAGGACGCTGCGATCCCTTCGTGGGGGAGCGCCCGAATGCTCCGTGCGTCAGGGCGTGCCGGAGGCGTGGGTGCCGCCGTGCGGCGGCATACGCTGATGAACTCGTAGTCGGCGCCGTAGGGCACTTCGGCGGTCGGAGTCTTCGCCGGGTCACAGGATCCGGCCGGGGCCACACCGCCGCGGGTGTTCACACGGCGGATCTTCACAACCTCGGCCAGCTTGCCGGTGGACTTGCCCGACTGTGTGGCAATCAGCTCCAGTTCAGGGATGTTGCCCGGGCCGTGCGGGGTCTTGCTCACCACCTTGCCGGTCACGGCGCTGCCGTCCCGGGCGATCCACTGTGGGGGGCCGGAGTCCGGGTTGACGAACGAGTGCTTGATGCCGCCCTGGAGGGTGGCGCGGACGCCGCGCTGGGTGAAGGCGAAGGTGCCGTCCGCCTGCTGGGTGCAGGCGTAGATCTGGACGCCGGAGACCACCGATGCCCGGAGGGTCCGCTCGACGGTGCCCCGAGCTGCGGCGGCAGCCTGGGGCACGTCGGCCTCCGCGGTCTGAGATGCGAAGCCTGATCCGGTTGTCACCGCGAAGCCGCCTGCGACTGTGCCGGCGCCTGCGACCAGCCAGGCAAGCTGCTTTCTCCGGGTAGCGGTTCGTTTCCTGGACATTCCACTCCTCATTTCGTCATCGCCTACAGAGAGTTGAGAATCGCACCGTGGAAAGCAGTGAAGGTCGCATTCCAGGGCGAGGTGGTGCGCGCCTTCCGGTCACCCTCTCCATTCTCCGGAGCGGATGTCAACCCACAACAACCGCTTTACCGGAGCCACTTGGTTGGTGATTGCCGGGACCCCGCCCGGTCATTCGACCGGTGCAGAGATCTGCTCTGCATCTTGATGTGCGCGCGGGGTCCACCAGGTACTCAGATGTCGCCGAACCCCTTGCGTGATCGTGCCGGGGCGCGGTGGCGGGGGAGTGTCCAAACCCAACACGTGGGGAGCAGTTGTCAAGAATAATGGCAGGTCAGGGCGGTTCAGGAGAGCCCTCTTGGGTTTCCGTTCGGGGGTCCCGAAATCTTTTGGTCTGAGGACCGAAACGCTGAACCGGGGCGACCGAAACATTACGGTCCGCGGGCCGTCGCACTTGCCTGCGGCCACCGCGCCCTGATGTCATGGCCTCTCGCCGTGTGCGCCTTTCTCGTCAGGTTTTTCGAGCATGCTGTCCGCGCGAGATGCTGGTCGACGGCGTGAAGGCGGCCGGGGAAGCGATTTCGGACTTCCGAATGTGATCGGCGTTCGTTTCCCAGCAGTCGGCGCGGTGACTGTTTCCGCCCTTCTCGCCACGGAGCGGCATCGCGCCAGGACCGTTGCAAGAATTCGCCGACAGGTTCCGTGATGAGCCACCCGCGCGATCGGCCCCGGTCTCAGCAGCGCCTGAAACGCACCCCCGGCGAACTGCCGCGTCCACGCCCTCCGGCAGGGCCGGGTATGAGTACCTGAGGACGAACGAGCTGAGTACGTCGCCGGATCCCCGCCCCCGGCGGCCGCTGATCGAATGAGAACCATGATTCCTGACGCACCTCGGCGCCCCCGTATGCAACACGTCACCTGCACCGGCACGGCCCTGGCCATGGCCCTGCTCCCGCTCGTCGTCGTCGGCGCGCTGCTGGCCAAGGCGTTGGCGACGGATCCCATGACGCCGGTGAACGCGATGATCACCAGCGGTGGGCATCGGGCACGCATCTCACCGTCGGAATGGCGCAGATGCAGAAGGAGCGCGGCAGGGGCACTGCGCAGATGGAAGGCCGCGGAGCGCAGGTGACCAGACCCCCGCGGGCACCCATCTGCCCCCAAGGGACGTTGCGTTCCCGGGCGTATGCCCGTCGGGGTGGGAGCTTCACAGCACGGCTCATCGGACGGAATCCGCAGGTAAATCGGTACTCACCTGAGCCTCCCGCACGTGAGAATCAAGGACCACTACCGGGAGGAACACCATGAGCCAGGCATACCTGACTCTCCACGAGCTGCTGCCGCCACAGGATCTGGCGGCAGCCCTCGATGCCGGGCACGTTACGCGCAAGGCGCACCCCGAACTGCCGCTGTCCATCTACACATACACGCGGACATGCCAGTACGAGCGCGTCTGGAACCGGGTGACCACGCGCTGCCGTGGTCTGGTCGCCGACGACGCCACCGGGGAAATCGTCGCGCTTCCGCTGCCGAAGTTCTTCAACGTCGGCGAGCACGAGGCCGGTCTGCCGTACGCACCCGCTCTCCCGGACGAACCGTTCGAGGTGTACGACAAGGTCGACGGCAGCCTCGCGGTGGTGTTCCACTACGCAGGCCGGTGGCGGGTCGCGTCCAAGGGGTCCTTCATCAGCGCCCAGGCCACCTGGGCCCAGCGCCTGCTCGACGGCAAGGACACCTGCGCCCTGCATCCCGGAGTGACCTACCTCGCTGAGATCCTTTACCCGCAGAACCGGATCGTGGTCGACTACGGGGACCGCCGGGACCTGGTACTTCTGGCTGCCCTTGCCAAGGACGGCACGGAAGTTCCCCTGGCAGAAGCCGCTGCCGACTGGCAGGGCATCGGCTCGGTCGTCACCGTCTGGCCCGCCATGCCGCTCGCCGAACTGCTCGCCCTGGCCGAGGCCAACCAGCTGCCCGGTGGACGGACCGCCGAAGGCACCGAGGCGGAGGGCTTCGTGCTGCGATTCGCGTCGGGTGTACGGGCCAAGGCCAAACTCTCCGAGTACATACGGCTCCACAAGGTGCTCACCGGCGTCACCGAGCGGGACATCTGGCGCAGCCACGGGATTCAGCGCTTCGCCGGCCTTCCGGTCAAGCAGCTGGCCCAGGCGTTGGGTTGCTCGGTGTCTGACATCGAGGCGTCCGGAGGCAAGCCCCTGGACGCGCTGCTGGAACAGGTGCCCGACGAATTCGACGCCTGGGTGCGCGAGGTGATCGCGCGGATCGAGAAGGACGTGACCGACCGCGAGCGTGCGATCAACGAGGGATACCAGTCCCTCTCCCATCTCGCCGGTGACCGGGGCGCGTTCGCCCGCGCTGCCAAGGCGCTGCCCGACGCCGCCGTCCGCCCCGCCCTGTTCCTGCGCCTGGACGGGCGCCCGACCGAGCTCGTGACGTACCGTTCCGTCCGGCCGGAGGCGTCCGACCCGTTCAAGACCGACGAGGAGAACTGACCGTGCCCGTAGTACACGTCATGACGGGGCTTCCGGCCTCGGGCAAGACGAGCGCCGCGCGCAGCTTGCAGGCGGATTCCGGGGGCCGGATGCGGCGGGTGAATCTGGATGACCTGCGGGCGATGCTCGACATCCCGGCGTCTGAGCGTGGCCGGTCTCATGCGCACGAGCAGACCGTACTGGCGATCCAGGACGCGGCGGTGCGGGCGGCCGTCGACGACGGCTTCGACGTTGTGGTGGACAACACGCACCTGACGCCGCACATCCCCAAGCGTCTGAAGGCCGCGGTCGCGGCGCAGGCCACTTTCGTGGTGCACGACTTCACCGATGTGTCGGTGGAGGAGTGCATACGGCGCGACGCCGAACGGGAGAAGGCGGTGGGCGAGGAGATCATCCGGATCCTGGCCGACAAGCACCTGAAGGCGAAGAAGGGCGGCTGGCGGCTCACCGAGGCATGGCTGAATGACGAACCCTCGGTCGAGCCGTATGTCGCCGACCCGGCACTGCCGACAGCGGTGATGTGCGACATCGACGGCACGCTCGCCATCAGGGGCGAGAGGTTCCCCTACGACTTCACCCGTTGCGACGAGGACCTTCTCAACGTGTCGGTGCGCGGGGCCCTGTGCTCGTTCCGGCGCGCGGACGGCGATGTCATCGTCCTGCTCTCGGGCCGCGGCGAGGAGCACCGCGAGACAACGGAGGCGTGGCTGCGTCGGCACGAGGTTCCGTACGACGAACTGTGGATGCGGGCCGCCGGCGACGGCCGCCGCGACGATGTCGTGAAGGCCGAACTCTTCGATCGGCACGTCCGCCACCGCTTCGCGGTGCGAGTCTCCCTGGACGACCGCGACAGGGTCGTTGCTGTGTGGCGCCGCATGGGTCTGCCGACGTGGCAGGTCAACTACGGCAACTTCTGAAGGGTGTGTCGCGGGGGTTGAGCCCGCTCCACCCCCGCGACGCGAGCCGGCGTGCTGTGCCCATCGGCGTGGGAATGGGCGGGCTCTTGCCCAGGGGTTCGGCGTGGTCGTCCTTGACCGTCCCATCCGGTCTGATCGGGATTGTCCGGATATACGCCAACGGCGTCTTTGAACTGCCAGGAGCAAAGGTGCAGCTGCGCAGCGCCGATGCGGCGCCGCTTCGTCGGGCGTGATTCGTCCGGCGCGTTCCTCTTCAGGCGCCGGATTGTCCCGCTGGCGACCCCTTTCATCGGCGAATTCGTGGGCAACCCATGGCCAAAGCGGCCCATGATGCGCAAGTATCACGCGCACCGAGCCACCCCCCAAGTCCGGCTCATCACGTCCCATTGATGGAGGATGTATATGGCTCGCCGCACATCCCGCGGCCTGGCTGCAGCGGCCACCGCCACCGTGGCGCTGGTCACCCTGGCCGGACCGGCCGGTTCGGCTTCGGCCTCCGGATCCGCTCCGGCTGCGCCGCAGGCCCGCGTCTTCATGGTCAATCCCGTCCAGTCGTCCGGTGATCAGTTGCTCACCGACGCCAAGGATGCTGCTGGGGCCGTACCGACCTCTGCCTATGCCATCGCTGCGCTACGAAACCTGGACGGCAGTGGCGGCCTGTCCGGGACCTGGGCGACCGTGAGATCCGACACGGGAGGCTCGGCGAAGACGACTGACGTCGGCTCGTACACCCGGCACGACGACCAGTTCGAGCAAGTCATGGCCTACTTCTGGGTGAACGAGGCGCAGGAGTACTTGCAGGGCCTGGGTTTCGGCAGCGAACTGCGCGGGGCCAACAACCGAGCCCAGCCCGTCCGTATCAACCAGTGGGGTGCGGACAATTCCTTCTTTACCGACAAGAAGGCCGAAATCCGTTTCGGTAAGGGCGGTGTGGACGACGCCGAGGACGCCGAGGTGATCGTCCACGAGTACGGGCACGCCGTGCACCACGCCCAAGTGCCCGGCTTCGGCACGTCCTTGGAGGCCGGCTCGATCGGCGAGGCCTTCGGCGACTACCTCGCCGTCGAAGTCGGCGCACACGCGGATGCCACGTACGGCTGGCCGATGAAGGCCGACCTGGCATGCGTCGCCGACTGGGACTCGGTCACGTACAGCAGCGCCCCGCACTGCCTGCGCCGCATCGACGGAAGCAAGGTATACGGGGACCGGGTGGGGGAGGTCCACGCGGACGGTGAGATCTGGTCCCGCGCGCTCTTCGACATCCGCAACGCGCTGGGCGCGAGGACCGCTGACCGCATCATCATCAACGCCCAGTTCGGTTTCGCGCCCGACACCAGCTTCAAGGACGCGGCACTGACGACGATCGCGACCGCCGAGCGCATGTACGGCACGAGCGCGGCGGACACGGTCCGCAGTGCGTTCAAGGGCCGCGAGATCCCCGGCATTCAGTAACGCTTGCCGATCGGTGGCCGTCGCTCGAAGCGGCGGCCACCTTTGCGTCCGCTGGTCGTCGGATCACCACGTATGGGCGACGTCCACGATCAGCTTGCCGCCGGACTGGAGCACCCGGAAGGGTAGTCGCGCCCTCACACCGAGCCCTACCTGCGTCTGTCCTTCGAAGCTCGCCCCGAACCTGGTGTCCCGGAACGTCCTGTACCCGGCTACGTCCACTCCGGGCAACGGCTTGCCGGCCCTGCCGGCATACGTGGGGCGCAGCGTCAGTGGGTCATAGCTGGGAGCCGAGACGAAGATCTCCAGAACGGCGCCCCCACGCACAGGGATCAGGTCACCCGAGCCGTCCTGACGGAACTCCTCGACATATCCGACGTGATGGCCCACCTTGCCCGACGCGCCCGTGACATGGAAGACCATCCGGTCGAAGCACGCGCCCCGGCTCACGCTCACGTTCCTCAGCGGCACAACACCGGCCTCAGTGGCCGACTTCACGCCGCTTCCCCATGCGGTCGAGCATGCTGAGGCGGATGCCGTCGCCCCCGTGCCCGGCATCGCGGCCCCCGACGGCGCCGCCGCGCCTGTCGAGCCCGCTCCGGCGAGCACCAGTGCCGCACTCACTGCCCATAAACGCTTCACAGCTTGCTCCCACTTTCCGCTATCAGTTTGAGGTACCCGTACGGCATACACCAGAATGCTTTCGGCAAGGGCACCGATGGTGGCCCCAAAACCACCGATCGATGCCCTTGAGCCGCTGCACTCAGGTGCCGTCAGAATTCGAAGACGCTCGATCCTTCGGCCTTCTTGATGCACTCATTGGGGAAGGTGTGCTCGTAGGTCACGCGCTTTCCGTCCCATACCCCCTGTGCGGTGACGGTCACGGGGGCGTACTCCTTGGTGCAGAAACGGGGCTGGCCGCGGCTGATTTCCGCCAGGCTGCTGAAGTCGCCGTTCACCTGGGTGAGGGCGGCGCAGGCGTCCTCGGCTGCCGGGTGCGTGCCGGTCGCGTCGGGCGTACAGGTGAGGGTCACGGCGCGCTCCGGAGTCGCGGTGGCGGCGCTCTCTCCGTGTGCCGTGGTCAGGACCAGCGCCGAGGGCGCAAAGAGCGAGGAGGGCTCGGCGTGCGCGGTACCGGCCGTCGATCCCAGCATCGCTCCTGCGACGAGAACGCCGGCCGCAGTCCATCGAGTGGTTTTCCGCATGGTGCGCATCCTTTCTGGCTGTGCTGAATTGTGCGGGAACCGATCGGCGTTCTCGAGTTTGCCTAGCGCTCCCAGCAACGGCACGCGCACCCCATGCGTTTCAGATACCTTGCACGTTCAATTTGTGGCCAGGACGCAACGGCGCGGAAAGGAAACTTCCCTGGCGGCCGACGCCCCGTGTCCGTCCCTACCGGGCCCGACGGCCGAATCACCCCGGATCGCATTCGGCCGGAACGGTCCGCTACCCAGCCTTCGACCCGCGTGATTCATCGATCACCGGAAAGTGAAGCAGGCTTCATCGCAATGCGCTTGTCACTCTGTTGAACGCACCAAGGTGATGGTGCGCCTGCTGACCGGGTTGTGCGGCAAGTGGCGGGCCGCCCGGACGCGGGGCTACTGCGGCGGTCGTACAGCCCGACCCTCCACCGCCGCGGTTCCGCCGAGCTCGTCCAGGAGCCGAGCCAGCAGATCTCGGTGCTCGGCCAGGCGCTGCTTACCGAAGCGGTGGGCAAGTCGCTGGTCGAGAGAGGTGCGGGCGTGTCGTGCCGCGTCCACGGCGTCTTGGCCGCGACCGGTGAGTCGGACGCGGCGGATGCGGGCGTCAGTGGCATCGGGTGTGCGCTCGCAGTAACCGAGTCGTTCGAGCTCTGCCACGGCTTTGGATGCTCCTTGCTGGGTCATGGCCAGTTTCGTGGCCAGCTCGCCAACGGTGGGCTCGTTGTCGATCAGGTGCTGGAAGACATAGCCGTGCGAGAAGCGCAGATCGCCGAACCCCTGGTCGGCCAACTGCTCCTGAACCAGTGCCGCGGCTGCCTGGCCGACGAAAAGGGCGAGTGTTCCGGTGTCCAGCTGCTGCGGGTCGATTGAGGGTGGCATGGCACCATCCTGCATTTGACAACCATAGTTGTGCAACTATGGTTGTTGATATGTCACAGCAACAGCATCCCAACATCGACACTGCGGTCCGCTACCACCAGGCTGTCTCCGACTTCGCTACGGGTGAGGAACTCGCCGCGTTCTTTCATCCCGATGCCACCCACCACGAGTTGCCCAACGCGCTCTTCCCCGACGGCAACATCCGGAACGTGGCCGACTTGTGCGCTGCGGCCGAAACGGGCCGCGCAAACCTGAGCGCGCAGAGTTTCGACGTGGTCAACGCCCTCGCCGTGGGCG
Organism: Streptomyces sp. SLBN-118; assembly: GCF_006715635.1. Taxonomy (NCBI): domain Bacteria; kingdom Bacillati; phylum Actinomycetota; class Actinomycetes; order Kitasatosporales; family Streptomycetaceae; genus Streptomyces; species Streptomyces sp. SLBN-118. The sequence goes on along the minus strand of NZ_VFNP01000002.1, from coordinate 292,283 downwards.
ACCAGGTCGCCTTGGAGGTGCTCTGGACCGGGACGACCGCCGTACCCTTGGGCGACCTGCCCGCGGGACATACCCTGCGGGCCCATATCGCGGCCTTCCTCGAATTTCGCGATGGAAAGATCATCGCCCAGCGGAATTACGACTGCTACGAGCGACTCACACCCGCAGTCAGCCGCTCCAGTGGCCCGATGTGAAGGTCACCGCGAGGACCACGGTCAGCGGGGCCACCGCGCCGACGTATGCCTCCTGTACCCAGCCGCGTCGCAGGCTCCAGTGGGCCAGGCCGGTCCACAGGGGCCACCAGAGCAGGGTGGCGCGGGGGATGGACAGGTACCAGTACGACGTCCCCAGGGCCCAGAGGTTGAGCGCGATGTAGACGGCCTCCGGCCAGCGGCGGCGGTACAGCAGCCAGGCCAGCAGCAGGAGTCCGGTCGCCATCGCGGCCAGTTCCAGCTGGAACTCCCAGGCGTAGCCGGTGGTCTGCAGGTGGTCGAAGGCGTTGTGCCAGGTGTTCCGGAACGCTTCGGCGGGGGTGCGGAAGTTTCGGTTCCAGCCGCGTTCCTGGGCGTGCTTCCAGGCCATCCAGTCGCCGGTGTGCGCGTACAGGTAGGCGGTGTGGGCCGCTGCGGGCAGGACGGGCACCGCGCACCAGAACAGGGAGCGCAGACGGCGCTGCCCGCCGCGGTCGTGCGCCAACAGGAATTCGACCGTGATCGCGGCGGCCAGGAAGAGGCCGCTGATCCGGGTGGTGGTGGCCGCGGCGGTGAGGAGAGCAGCGAGGGGCCACCTGCGGTTCTTCGCCGCGAGCCAGGCCGGCAGCGCGAACGCGAGGAAGAGCGATTCGGTGTATCCGACGGCCAGGAACACCGCTGCCGGCGACAACAGCATGAAACCCGTGGCCCGTTGGCCGGCCAGGGCGCTGTCCGGTCGGCCGAGTCCGGCGATCCGGGCCAGGGCAACGACGGCCACCGCACCGCTCACCAGGGAGATCAGCAGGCCGGCCACGGTCCAGTCGGGGATGACGGTGTGTACGGCGCCCAAGGTGAGCGGGAAGCCCGGGAAGAACGCCACCAGGTTGTCGGCTGCGCCTTCCGCCCCTGGGACGGGGCCGAAGTAGCCGTATTCGGCTATGTGTTGATAGTGCGCCCAGTCCCACTGCTCCCAGCGGGACAGCCAGCGGGCGGGTGTCTTGGCGTCGGATCCGGCGGGCGACAGCCAGGAGGTGCAGTAGGCGACGAGCCACAGCCCGAGGCGCGTGAACAGATAGAGCCGTAGCACCTGGAGGTCCGCGGGGGTCAACCGGTCGAGCAGCCGTTGCCGCACCGGAGCAACCGGGGGCTTCTTTCCCGGGGGGCTTAAAGGGTTCCGTTCGGCGACGCGCAGGGTCGCGGTCATCGGGCATCCATTCCTTGGTCCGTGTCCGTCGGCTACGGGACGCCGAGTTCGAAGAGGGCGTAGCCCGCGTACGAGCCGGAGGCCAGGGCCGCGATGCCGAGCAGCGTGAACTGGTGGATCGCGCTGAGGCGGCGCAGGCCGAGGGCGAGCGGGAGGAAGAGCGGGAAGACGGGGAGCAGATAGCGGGAGACGTTGCCGAATATCTGCTGGCTGCCCAGGACGAGGACGAGGGTCAGGACGGTGTAGACGACCAGTACGGCCGGGGGACGCAGCCGGATGAGCAGTGGGAGCAGCGCGAGTGCGAGCAGGACGACACCGACGCCGATCAGGTCCGCGAAGGGCCACGCGGAGAGGTAGTCGGAATGACCCACCGGGACGGACGTGAGGACGTCGAGGGTGTGCCGGCCGTAGTCGAACTCGTGGGCCCAGGCGCCGGACTGGAGCTTGAAGTAGCCTCCGTAGTCACCCATTTGGTGACCCACCCAGCCGAGGTATGCGATGAGGCCGAGCGGTGCGACGGCCATCGCGGCCAGCGGACCGAGGACGCCGTCCCGGTCCCGGTGCCGGCGGAGTGCGAGCAGGGCGGCGACAGCAAGGGCGGCGATCAGCGCCACGGCGGTGGGGCGGTTGAGCCCGGCCGCGCAGGTGAGGAGACCCGCGGCGAGCCACCGGCGGCTCATGACGGCATGGCAGGCCCAAACGGCCAGAGCCACATAGAGGGAGTCGGAGTAGACCGCCCACTCCACACCGGAACCGGGCCAGACGGCCCACAGCCCGGCCGCGGCCAGCCCGGCCCGCCTGCCACCGAACCGCGCGGTGACGGTGTAGATCCCGAGGGCGGCGACGATGGAGGCGACGACCGAGACCAGCAGGCCGGCGCCGTACAGGCCGAGGCCGGTGACCTCGGAGACCAGCCGCATCAGTGCCGGGTAGAGCGGCAAGAACGCGGCCGAGTTGCCCTTGAGGGTGATCAGGCCGGCGGCTCCGGGGATCTGGACGAGCTCGGGGTGGTATCCGTGCTCGGCGATCTGCTGGTACCACCAGCCGTCCCAAGTGGCCAGTACGTCCCACGGGTGGTCCCCGCCGCCGAAACGCGGGTGCTTCTCCCGGTAGTCCCCGGCGGAGTGCAGCAGGTACATGAAGACGGAGAAGCCGATGAGCTTGAGCGTGCCATACATGGCCAGTACGGGACCGTAGTGCCTGGCTGCACAGCGCAGCCGCCCCCACCGTTCGGGAGGACGATGGCCGCGGGGCTTGTCCGACAGTCTCGGGTTCCGGGCACTCGGGTGGGGGGTGGGCGGGGGAGTGACGATCGAGCGGGCTGCGGTCGCATCCATGCCGGTGGTCTTCATCAGGCGACGGACCTCGTCCGGTCACGACTCGGCCCGGCGCGGAACACCCACGCCCGGAAGAGCAGGAATCGCAGCAGTGTCACTGTCAGGTTGGTGACGACCAGTACGGCGAGTTCGGTGCGATGCGAGGCCGAAGGCACCGCGTGGTGCAGGGCGGCGAGCGATCCACTGGTGAGTGCCAGGCCGGCCAGGAAGACCACCAGCCCTCTGCCCTGGTGGCGCAGCGCACCGCCGCGGCCGCGGAGCCCGAAGGTGAGCCGTCTGTTCGCGGCCGTGTTGGCTACGGCACAGACCAGCAGGGCGAGCGCGTTGGCGGCCTGGGATCCCGCGGCCGGGCGCAACGCAGTGTACAGCAGCAGGTGTCCGAGGGTGCTCACCGCTCCTATGACGGCGAAGCGCGCGAGTTGGGTGACCAGACCGCCCGGCGGCTCGCCGCCGTCGCTGCGGTGCAGTGTGATCGGCAGGAGTGTGCCGCGGGCCAGCGCCGTGCCGATCCTGGCGATGCCGCGCAGGTCGCCCAGTGCCGTGGCGAGGATGTCGACACGGCTGTCGGGATCGTCCACCCAGTCGACAGGTACCTCGTGGATACGCAGCCCTGCCCGCTCGGCGATCACCAGCAGTTCGGTGTCGAAGAACCACCCGGAGTCGCGCACCAGGGGCAGCAGGCGCTCGGCCACATCACGCCGCACCGCCTTGAAACCGCACTGCGCGTCGGAGAATCCCACGGCGAGGGCGGAGCGCAGGAGGGCGTTGTAGCAGCGGGAGGTGATCTCCCGTTTGGGGCCGCGCACCACCCGGGAACCGGGGGCCAGGCGGGTGCCGATGGCCACGTCGGAGTGCCCGGAGATCAGTGGGGCGACGAGCGGCAGCAGCGCGGCCAGTTCCGTGGACAGGTCTACGTCCACGTACGCGAGCACCGGGGCCCGCGACTGCGACCAGGCGGCGCGCAGCGCCCGGCCGCGCCCCTTCTCAGCCAGCCGCAGCCACTCCGCTTCGGGTAGTTCGCGGGCCAGCCGGGCGGCGATCTGCGGGGTCCGGTCCGTGCTGGCGTTGTCGGCGACGGTGATACGGAACGGATAGGGGAAGGTCTCGCGCAGGTGTGCGTGGAGCCGCCGCACGCTCGGCTCCAGATCTGCCTCCTCGTTGAACACTGGGACGACCACGTCCAGGACGGGCTCCTGGTGGTGCGTCCGCACCGGTGCGCGTCGCGGCAGACGGTTCAGATCCTGAACCGCGGCCTCGTTCAAGTCCTTCAGGGCGAACAGCCCTTGATTTGCCATGATTTGTCCTTGTACTGCTCTGATGCAGGGCATGCCGAAGGCACTCGGGGCGGTGCGCTCCGGGGAGAAGGGTTGTGATGACGGCAGGGCGTTACGGGGTGCGGGTCACGGGCTGCCGATTCCGGGGGCGGCTGGCACCCTCGCCGGGCGCGCTGTCCGGACCCGGGCGACTAGGGCGGGCTTTGCGTGGTCGCCGTGCCCGAAGGCGGGGGTGGCGTCGAGAACGGTGGCGTGGTGACCCCGCTGCCGGACGGAGTGCCGGTCGCGGTCGAACTGCCGGTAGCGGCAGGCGGCGTGGCCGTGTTGGATACATCATCCGGGAGTGCGGGGTCGGTGGAGGTGGCGGAGGAGGTGGGCGCGCTCGGGGACACCTCCGGCGTCGCACCCGGTGCGGAGGGCGTTGGGCTCGTCGCGGGCTGTGGACGGGGACTGCTGGGCTCGACCCGGTCCGGGGCGTTTGGCAGAAGGAGCAGCCCGACGGCGAGTCCGGCGACAGCCAACGCCGAGCCGGCGGCCCGCTGTGCGGTCCGGGTGCGACGGCGTGCCGAAATGCCTGCCTGGAGACGTTCCCGGTGCCTCGGTTCGATGGACGCGGGTTCCTGGGTGTCGCGCATCATCTGCGCCAGCCGCCGCTCGAAGTGATCCATGGTTCCCCCTTCACCGCACCGGGTCGATGACATCGGCCAGGATCTGCCGCAACCGCGCCACTCCGCGTGCGGCATGGGACCGAGCTGTGCCCACCGGGCACCCCAGCACCTCCGCCACATGCCGCTCGGGCAGATCCTGGTAGTAGCGCAGCACCACGGCCACACGCTGCCTCGGCGGCAACTGAGCCAGCGCGGCCTCCAGTCGAGAGCGCTCCACCACTTCCGCGGACAGATCACCCACCATGGCCTCCTCGGGCAGCCGTTCGACGGGGCGTTCCCCCCACCAGCGCCGCAGGCCCGAGCGTGCGGCCGCGCGCACCATCACTTTGCGGACGTACGCCTCCGGTGCGTCCTCCGCGACCTTCGGCCAGACGAACCAGAGCTTGACCAAGGACTCCTGCAGCAGATCCTCGGCCCGATGCCGATCGCCCCCGACGAGCAGACGGGCGAGGTGGACCAGCGCCGGCCAGCGGGCCGCCACGAACTCGTCGAACTCACCGGCCCGAGCCCGCTCCATCCGCACCCCCACTTTCCCCAGTTGCCTACACCAAGGGAAAGACACTGGCAGGCGCCTCGCTATGCACCCACTGCCAGTGATCTGGATCACATAACTGCCGCTGACCGGATCGCCGTTGAGATCCTCATGCCGCACACCGAGATCATCACGGCGTGAGGGCAGGCCAGGATCCGCATTCTGGGACGCGCCCCAGGTCTTGCTCTTTCCCGTTCCACTACTGTGCAATGTCACACATCACAGAGGAGGCTCCTTTGATACATCAGAGACGTACCAGTCCGTCCGTCACCCTGCTCGCCGCGACAGCCATGCTGGCCGCACTCGCCCTGGCCGCCGTGCCATCGACGGCCGACGCCGACCCCACTGTCGACGCCGCGGCCGCCACAGCCGATCCCGGCGCGGACCTCGGCCCCGACGAGCACGACCTGCCCGGCCCCTTCACCAAGAGGAACCGGGCCCAGCGCAAGGAAGCCCTCGAGCAGGTGCTCTCCGGCAACGCGTCCATCGAGAAGCGCGGCGCCTCCCAGGTCGTGCGCCTGGGCAAGGGCAAGTACGCCGAGCTCGGCCGCGAGAAGACCGACAGGATATTCGTCATCCTCGCCGAGTTCGGTGACACGGTCGACGACATGACCACCTACGACCCGGACGGGGCCGGCCCCAAGCCGCCGGTGGTCAAGTACGGCGGCGAGCCCGGGCCGGCGCACAACCAGATCGCACAGCCGGACCGGACCATGGACAACTCCACCATCTGGCAGGCCGACTACGACCGCGACCACTTCCAGGACCTGTACTTCTCGCACGATGCCGACAAGGAGTCGGTGAACAAGTTCTACGAGCGGCAGTCCTCGGGCCGCTACTCCCTGGACGGCACGGTCGTGGACTGGGTGAAGGTCCCCAACAACGAGGCCCGCTACGGCTCCGACTTCTGCGGCGCCAGCATCTGCAACAACGTCCAGGACCTGGTCCGTGACGCCGTCAACACTTGGGTGGCCGACCAGAAGGCCAAGGGCCGCACCGACCAGCAGATCAGGGCCGACCTCGCCTCCTACGACCAGTGGGACCGCAACGACCACGACGGCGACGGCGACTTCAACGAGCCCGACGGCTACCTCGACCACTTCCAGATCGTTCACGCCGGCGAGGACCAGTCCGCCGGCGGCGGCGCCCAGGGGAGCAACGCCATCTGGGCCCACCGCGGTTACGTCTACGGCCAGAACTGGGGCCAGACCGGTCCGGCGGGCAACAAGGCCGGCGGCACCCCCATCGGCGAGACCGGCCTGTGGGTCGGCGACTACACCATGCAGCCCGAGAACGGCGGCCTCGGCATCTTCGCCCACGAGTACGGCCACGACCTCGGCCTGCCCGACCACTACGACACCAGCGGCACCGGCGAATCCTCCTCCGGATCCTGGAGCGTCATGTCGCAGGGCTCCTTGCTCGGCCGAGGCAAGGACTCCATCGGCGACCTGCCCGGCGACATGAACGCATGGGACAAGCTCCAGCTCGGCTGGCTCGACTACGTCACCACCAAGGCCGCCACCAACGGCACCTACAAGCTCGGCTACGCCGAGATCAACAGCAAGGACCCGCAGGCCCTGATCGTCGACCTGCCCGACAAGGAGGTCGGGACCCCCATCACCACCCCCGCCCAGGGCACCAAGCAGTGGTGGTCGGGCATGGGCGACAAGCTGAACACCACCCTCACCCGCCCCCTGGACCTCACCGGCAAGGCCACCGCCGCCCTCACCCTCAAGGGCTGGTGGGACATCGAGCAGGACTGGGACTTCCTCTACACCGAGGCCTCCACCGACGGCGGCACCACCTGGACCACCCTGAACGGCACCGCCGACGGCGCGCCCATCAGCCAGGACGGCGCCGGCAGGCCCGCCCTGACCGGCACCGGCGGCGCCTACAAGAACCTGGCCTACGACCTGACCGCCTACGCCAGCCAGAAGATCGACGTCAGGTTCCGCTACGCCACCGACGAAGCCGTCCAGGGCAAGGGCTTCGCCGCCGACGCCATCACCATCACCGCCGACGGCGGCACGCTGCTCGCCGACGACGCCGAGGGCGGCGACAACGGCTGGACCGCGAGCGGCTTCTCCCGTATCGGCGAGGCCTTCATCACCCGGTACCCCCAGTACTACATCGCCGAGAACCGCCAGTACGTCTCCTATGACACCACCCTGCAGACCGGCCCGTACAACTTCGGCTGGCGCAACACCCGCCCCCGGTGGGTGGAGCACTACCCGTTCCAGAACGGCCTGCTCATCTCGCTGTGGGACACCTCCCAGCCGGACAACCAGGTCGGCCGGCACCCCGGCCACGGCGAGATCCTGCCCGTCGACGCCCACCCCACCCCGCTGCGCTGGCCCGACGGCACGCTGATGACCAACTTGATCCAGACCTTCGACTCCACCTTCGGTCTCCGGCCGACCGACGCGATCACCCTGCACCGCAACGGCCTCGAGCTGCGGGTGCCCACGGCGCCTGGTGTGCCGGTCTTCGACGACCACCACGGTGACCGCTACTACGACCCGGCCAACCCAACCGGCGGCGTGATCGTCCCGGACACCAATACCAGGATCACCGTTCTGAACGAGGCCGGCGACGGCCACCACGTCGTCCTGCGGGTCGAACCCTCCGACGGCTGACGGCGATCGGTCCGGCCGCCCGCGGGCACCGTCCCTCACGGCGCACCACCTGACGAGGTGGCAGACGGTGCCCGCGGCCCGGCCGAGCGAGACCTGGGTGACTCCGTCCGGAGCTCGTCGCCATGTCTCCTGCAATAACGAGGGCGAGCAGAGACTGCGCAAGGCTGCTGGAAGGTGGAGTTCGGATGTCCGTTGGCAACCGTTCACCTCCAGTGCCTGTCCGGTACACCGAATCCGACTGGGATACGGAGAGCGGGCGGGGGCATCTTCCTGATCGCGTCTGTGGCGGACCTGTTGGGCATCACGCCCAGGAAGGGCGGCAAGCACGGTGGGCCGGATCGGACCGCCCCTGGTCGTACGTCACTGGGACGCGGCCACCGTGGCGGCGGGCATCGAGGCCCCCGACGTACGTCATCTGCTCGATCTGCCTGCGGCCGGCATCGACGGATTCGCGCTCGACGTCGCAGAGCGGCTGCGGCGGCTCGGGCGGCGGCCGTGCAAGGAGGACGACGGCAGCGGTTTCGGTCTCGGTCAGCCGCGCTAGGGCTGCCACATCCCGTTGGCGGGGCGCTCGGTGGACGACCTTCGCAGCGCACTCGCACCGCATTGAGCTAATTCCATCCTGAAGTTGCAGGTCACAGCTCTGGTGTGCGGCTGGGTGGGGAGGCTCGGGCTGGTCTGCGGCGTGATCGTCGCGCGGTGATCGTCCGTCAGCGGGAGACCTCCGCGTTCGTCAGCACGAGCAGGGCCCGCAGGAGGGCGGTGGCGTGCTTCGCGTTCATGCGGACCTTGGTCAAGATCCTCCAGTTCTTGAGGTCGGCGAAGCCGTGCTCGTTCGCCGCGCGTTCGCGGCTGACCAGCCGGTTCGCCTCCTTCTGTGCCTCGGTGAGGGGTTTGCCGCGACTGGCCTTGCGGCCGGTGATGACGACCGGGTCGTCGGGGTCGTCGTCCAGGCCGGTGAAGCCGAGGTCGGTCAGGGCGCCGAGCCCGGCCTCGCGAAGGTGGGCGGTGATCTTGTTATGGCGGGCGGTGGTGATCTCGCTGGAGCGTCCCGGCTTCGCTGCCGAGATCCACACCAGGTTCCCGTGCTCGTCGGTGAGCGCGAGGAACAGCAGGCCGTGGACCTTGTGTTTCCCGCTGTAGTTCGGCCGGTTCTCGTCCCCGGTTCGTCTGCGTGTGCGGACCAGCGTGCCGTCCAGCAGCACGACGACACCGCCCTTTCGGGCGATTTTCTTCAACGCCCGGTCCAGGCGCGGAGCCCGGGCCGCCAGCAGTCCGATCACTTCCAGTACCCACCGGCGCACGGTGGAGGCGGACACGTCGTTGCCGCTGGCCATGTCGTAAAGCCGCTGGTCGTGCTGCAGCACGGCGAGCACGATCACGACGATCTGCCCCGGGCCCAGCTTGCGCCAGCGCGAGCGGATCTTCTTCAGATGGCCGCGGATCAGGTCGGCGACCAGGTTCACGGTCACGCTCGACAGGGACAAACGGCATTGGTAGACAAACCCTTCAGGGCCCTCTGCGGGGCGGCTGTTCATTCGCACGAACACCCCAACTCCGCTCAGGGGAACGTTCGTTACGCCGAATTCCGGCCGCGGTCGATCTCAGGCGGACGGCTGCGGCACGACTGTGAAGCGGCCCGCGGGGGTCCGGTGCAGCCAGCCCCGGTCCGCCAGGCGCCTGAGCTTGTTGCGGACCGGCTCGACCTGCCCCGGACCGGCGCCCCTGCCCAGTTCGACGCTGACGTCCTTGGCCGGGACCGCCTCCGACGCCGCGGCCACGATCTTCATGATCGCCTGGTAGTCGGCGGGCAGCGCGCTCATGTCCATGCCATGCTCTCGGTGCGGAATCAGCAGCATCCCGCCCGCCCCAGGCGCGCTGGTGACCCGCTCCAACTCGGCGGCCATCTCCGGGTCATCGGTGTGCCCGGCGCGCCGGGCGTCGGCGAACTGCCCGAACACCACCTCGGCCGCCTCCAGCCGCGCGACCTCGACGTCGAGATCGGCGAGCTCCTTACGCAGCCGTTCAGCGCGGTCGGCCAGCACCAGCCGCCGCTGCATCACCCACGTCAACACGTCCACCACCAGCAACTCCTCCCGCCCTGCCCTCCTTCAGAGGGTAGGAGGCCACGGCTTCCCCGAGCCTCGATTCAGACAAACCGGCCACGAGGCGGACGATCTCCTGCTAACGATCACGCCCCCGACCAGCCCGAGCCTCCCCACCCAGCCGCACACCAGAGCTGTGACCTGCAACTTCAGGATGGAATTAGCTCATTGGGAACAGTCCTTGCGCACGGCCGAGACGGCAGGCGTCCATGTCTCGTGGGGCTCTGCCTCGGACCTGCCCGAGTTCTACCGCCTGTACGCCGCGACCGCTGCCCACGACGGCTTCAAGGCCCGCCCGTTGGACTACTTCCAGCGCATGTGGAAGGCCCTGGGCAAGGTGCTGCAGCGCGCATTGGGGGTCTACCTGGGGCGCAGGTGACCCTGGCCGCAGCGGTCGTCGTCGAGGCACCTCCGTTTGCCGGGCATGGTGAGCCCGCCGTCACGAGCCCGTAGCTGTCCGGTGAATGGGGGCCGGCCCGGATGCCGGGCGGTGGAACGTGCTTTCCGGCGGTCAACCGATGAAAGCCGGTGCCAAAGCCGCGCTCGCCAGCTGCTTTGGTGTCCCGCTGCCATCGGCGGGCACGGTCCACAGGTCTGTCCCGAATTTCCCCGGCCTGGCATAGACGAGGGTTGTGTCGGTGGCCCAAACGGCCTGGTCGTCGATGTTGCTGTGTTCGGCGGTTGCGGTCTCGGTCATGGTCCGCAGGTCCAGCACATTCAGCCGCCAGGGCGAGTCGGCCGGCAGGCCGGGCACCCGCCTCTTGTAGGCGACCCGGGTACCGTCCGGAGAGAGCGAGGGGCATTCCACATTGCTGTGCACAGTGGTCAGCGTGGCCGCCCCGACGTCGCCTGCCGCCAGATAGGTCTGCCCGCGGGTGGACACCGTGGCGTAGAAGTGGTCGTCGTCGGAGAAGGTCACGCCCCAGACGTTCACGTCGAGGGATCGGTACCCGTGGCCGTCCACCTTCAAGTCGTACTCCTCCAGGTTGTCCTGGAGCTTCCAGGTGCGGGTGTCCAGGATGGATGTGCGCGTGGAGAAGGCTGTGGCGCCGTAGGAGTCCCCCTTGACGAAGACCGTCCATGCGACCAGGTGCCCTGACGGCGAGACCCGGGCCCGGCTGGGAACCCCTGCCAGCGGGTAGCTGCGCTGTTCGTTCAGCCGCTCGTCGAGGACCACCGCTCGGTAGCCGTTCCGCAGCGGCCCTTGCGCGCCCCGCAGGCAGATCCCGGTGCCGCCCGCGGCGAAGAAGCGCAGGCACTTCACCCCCGACGTGGCGCGCTGTCCGCCGGGCTGTTCGGCAGGCACCGAGGCGAGTTCGTCGCGGTGCGGACCGTAGGCGGTACTGCGGAAGATCATGCGCCGCCCCGCGCCGGCAGGCGCGGTCAGTGACACCCGGCCGTCCGCGACTGCCGGTCCGCCCGGCTGGGGACGACCGCGGCGGTCGGCCCGTTCGGCGGCATGGTGCACGGCGAAGGCGGCGATCGAACCCAGCACGAGAACGGCGGTGAGCAAAGCGAGAATGCGGCTCTTGCGGGTCATCAGGCAGTGCCTTTCCGATGGAGCCGAGCCGGCCGTTCGCAGGGTTGGCTCACCCAGGTGTGTCGTGTGCGGGAGAAGCCAGGGCGGCTCGGCAACGGCGTCACGAAGCGCTCTCCGCCGCCATCCGGCTGCCGGAGCGGCGCAGTACGACCATCGCGGCGGCTGTGCACACAGCGAGCGCACCCGTGGCGGTGGCAAGTGCGATGCCGGTACCCCAGGCGGACCAGAGGGCACCGAAGACGAGTGAGCCGGTGAAGCGGGCCAGCGCCTGGCCCGTACCGACCAGGGCGAGTCCCGTGCCGCGCTGGGCCGGTGGGAGGGTGTCGGCCGCTGCCGCGGCCAGCACCCCGTCCGTGGCGGCATAAAACGCCCCGTGCAACACCAGCACCGGCAGGACCCCCGCCCAACCGTCTGAGAGCGGCACCAGCAGCAATCCGTACCCGACGAGCAGCAGGAGATGGCCAATGGGAAAGAGCCGGCGTCGGCCGATCCGGTCGGCGGCCACGCCCAGCGGCACGGCGAGCACCAGAAATGCCGCGGCAGTGCCCAGCGGCAGCAGGGGCAGGAGATGTCCGGGAAGACCGAGTCGGCGCTGGATCAGCAAGTACAGGAAGGAGTCGCTGACTGTGGTCAGCCCGAGCAGTACCGCGCAGCCGGTCAGGCGCCGCAGTCCACTCAACCGCAGCAGCCCCAACGCGGCCCGCCATCCGCGCTCATGCCCGGACGGCCGGGCGGCACCGGGCTCTGTCCCCCGGTGCCCGGGGACGAAGAGCAGCAGGATCAGCACACCCAGTGCGGCAATGCACCCGCTCACCGCGAATACCGCGTCGTAGCCGTCAACCGCCAGGCGCAGCAGGGCGAAGGCAACCAGGGGTCCGAGCAGTGCCCCGGTGGTGTCCATGGCCCGGTGCACACCGAAGGCCCGGCCCCGCTGTGCGGGCTCGGTGGCCAGCGAGATCATGGCGTCCCGGGGAGCGGTGCGAAGCCCCTTACCGGTGCGGTCCACCGCCAGCACGGCACCGATGAGCGGCCCGGTGGTGACGAGCAGGAGCAGTGGCTTGCACAGGGCGGACAGCCCGTATCCCGCTGCGGCTACGGACTTGTGGCGGTTTCCGCCCCGGTCGCCGAGGTGTCCGCCGAGCAGCCGTACCAGCGCGCCTGCCCCGTTGTAGATCCCGTCCAGGAAGCCGAAGCCGAGCGGGGACAGGCCGAGTCCGGTCACCAGGTACAGCGGCATGATGGCGGTGACCATCTCCGACGACACATCGGTGACCAGGCTGACGGCACCGAGCGCCAGCACGGTGCCGGGCACGGCAGACCGCCGTCCAACGCCGGTGCTGGTGTGCGGTGGAGGAGTACTCCGACTGTCAGCGAGATACAACGGCATCACTTCCTGGCTCGGGCCGTCCGTTGGTCAATCAGGGTGATGTGCGGGAACCGCTGTGTCGAGCCCCTGGAGTCAAAGACTGCAGCGGTTCCGACCAGCCGGGGCTCGGCGAAGACGATGGCATCACCTCTCCTGCAGCACGTCCGGAAAGCCTCATGGGTGGAGTAGGCGTATGCAATGGGGGGGCCTGGACGAGGCTGCCTCTCTGCGACGCCATTGAAGGGAACGGAAATTGAACGGTGGAGAAAATGGATGGGACGGAACGCGTGGAGCGAGCCGGGCAGAACGATCAACAGCCGTGCACCGGGTGGGGTGCGCGCGGTTGACGTCGCACCAGATCACCTCGGTTAAGACACGCCTAACATTGCGTTGCGCTATGCGAATTTGAGCGCGCCTATTGAAACGCCATGGGCTCGGGATTAGAGTACGGCCGACCGATACCCCGCTCGGCATTGGAGTTGCGGCGGAAACCGTCACGTTCGCGTAATCTGCCTCGACGCCGCCAGTACGCCATCCCTCAACTGGCTACCCCTGCACCGGTGATAGACGCGCGACGTGCCCGCAATCGAGGGCCGGTCCGCGTCGCCCCCCGCGGCCCCTGGTGGTCCAACCGCCCTGGGGTCACATCCCCCCATTTGTCATGCACGCGGCCCCCACGAGGAGTGGAGACATGGCTGGCTCCCGTAGACGCAGACCGTTCAGGCTTCTGTGTTGGTTGATCACGCCGATGGCGTTGCTCGTAGCGTTCGTCGCTGTACCGTCGGCTTCGGCCGCTACGGACACGATCACCCTTGACAAGACGACGTACATGCAAGGGAACACGATCAACGTCACGTACACCACCACAGCCGGCAACAACAACTGGGTGGGCATCTACAAGGCGGGTGACACGCCCGGATCGGCCGCCGCGGTCAAGTGGGCGTACGCCAACAGTTCCTCGGGGACGCTGACCTTCGCCGGAAGTGGTGCCCCTGGCACGTCCGAGGGTGACAGCAACCAGGCAGCAGGCACCACCCTGATTCCGGGGGAGTACGTGGCCTACCTCCTGTGGAACAACGGCTACTCCCAACTGGCCAACCGTCACTTCTGGGTAGGGCCGACGCTGAGCCTGGACAAACCCAGCTACGCGGCCGGGGAAACCATCACCGCCACGTACAGCGTGCCCGACCAGTGGGGAGCCAAGAACAACTGGATCGGCATCTACAAGGAGAACGGCACGCCCGGATCGGGTAGTTCCGTCGCATGGAAATATGCGATCGGCGCCTCGGGAACGGTGACCTTCTCGACCAGCGGCCTGGCGCCCGGTGGCTATGTGGCCTACTACCTGTACAACGACGGATACAGCACCGACCTGGCCACCGACCCCAAGCTCGGCGATCTGTACAGCGTGCCGGTGCACTTCTACATCGGTTCGCCACCCTCGGCGGCGGGCACGGTTCCGGCGCTGGACCACGTCTTCATGGTCATGATGGAGAACAAGGCACCCAGCGACATCTTCGGCACAAGCAACAACAAGCCCAACTGTGCCTCTCCCAGCACGGCGCCCGCGCCCTACCTGTCCCAGCTCGCCTGCGGCAACATCACGCTCACCAACTCGCACGGCGTCATGCACCCGAGCGACCCCAACTATGTCGCACTGGCCGCCGCCCAATTGGGCATCCAGGGCAACAACTTCTCCTACGTGCACAGCGTCGGAGGCATCAACACCAAGCATCTCGGCTCGATCACCGAGGACGCGGGCAAGACATGGAAGGGCTACATCGAAGGCACGAGCAGCAACTGCGACCTCACGGCCAACGGCCCGTACGACCCCGATGACCTCCCGTTCCTCTACTTCAAGGGCGTGGGGAACGACACCACGTACTGCCAGAACCATCTGAAGCCGATCTCGCAGTTCTGGACGGACCTCCGGAGCACGTCGACCACGCCCAATTACGTGTGGTTCGTGCCCAACAGCAACAACACCATGCACAACAACTGCAGCCCCAACATCCAGACGTGCGTGAGCGCCGGTGACAACTGGATGAAGAACAACCTTCCGACGCTCCTGAACTCCCCTGCGTTCAAGACTCAGAAGTCGCTGCTGATCATCACCTGGGACGAGGACAGGTACTGGACCTCCGCCAACCCCATTCCCACGATCATCGTCGGCTCCCCGAACCTGCTGAAGGCAGCCGGATCGACGTCGAACACCTACTACAACCACTACAACGTGACCCGGACGGTCGAGGACGCGCTCGGCCTGACCCGCATGACCTCCAACGACACGAACGCCATCCCGATCTACGACATCTGGGCCCCGTGACCGGGCATCCCACCACGTCCTGGTGAGACCCCACCGGCGGCACCTGCATGGACCATGCGCGGCGCCCTCCTCCGTGCAGCGCGGAGGAGGGCGCCGGCCTGCCGGTACGAGCGTTACCGGGTGAACCGGGGGAGCCATTTCGCCTTGTAGCCGGGATGCCAGGCATACTCGGCGGCCAGCTGCCGCACCGCGAAGCCGAGTCCGACTGCCCGGCCGGAGGCGAAGTCGTCGGTCGGCCGGTCGACGTCCCGGTCCGCCACGTCCAGATACTCGCCGAGCAGGACGCGATTGGTCTCGAGCCGGGCCAGCGCGCGCGCCGGGTCATGGAGCGCGATGTGCTGGTCGTAGTCGGCTCCTCTCACAGTGAACGCGATGCCGGACTTCCTGTCATGGACTTCTCCGGGCGCATCCGCCGGGCACCTCCAGTTCGCGCCTCCGGCATTCCACGCGACCTGCTCCTCCTCGGCAAGTCGCGCTTCGATGAAGGCCACCATGTCTGCGTTGCCGGCCATGCGCCTGAGCTTCCTCTCGTGACGTGCTGTGCGGACTGAGCTGCCATTCTGGGGGAACTGGGCCCCCGTGATCCAGCCTGCAGTGGCTCAGCGCCGGTGGCGCGAGTGGACGGTCTGCGCATGAGCTGCGCGAGGGCTGCGCCGCCGACGCTCGTCCGGTCGCGCAGCACGCGCCGCCGCCCCGAGCACCTCACGGTGCTGGAGCGGCGCGTGCTGTCGGTGGCCGAGGACCGGATCAGGCGGTCCTACGTTGTTGGTGGGTCGGACGGGCCGTCGCAAAGTCCAAGGATCCAGGGACGCCGGGTATGGCTTCATGCCGCACAGTCAGAACGGGAGGGAGACAAAGCCATGGCCACCATGGCCACCACCCCTGAAGCTGCCAGGACCGCCGCCGGCGCCGAGCGATGTCCAGTTCAGGCGGCCGGTCGGGCGGTCTCGGCGTCGAGGGCGATGCGGAGCCAATCGTGGGCGGCGCCGGGGGTGGGTTCCGACGGGCCGGACAGTTCGGCGACGAGTTGCCAGTAGTGGTCTATACGGGGATCCGCCCTGAGCTCACCGCGGAGCCGACGACGGAAGGCGGGGGTGTCGTGCGTGCCGCATGAGCCGGCGTACGCGGAGACGAAGCAGTCGAGAGCCTCGCCCTCGTGCGGGGGCCGCTGATCCCGCAGTGCAGGCGACGCCAGCGTGAAGGCCTCACGGAGACCGTCGTAGAGCACGGCCGGGCGGTAGCCCTTGTCGGGCTGGTGTGCTGCGGGTTGGCCACGATCGGTGCCGGGGCAGGGGCGGGAGACAAAGGCGTGCAGTCGGGCGAAGGCCAGTACCTGGGCCGGGGTCGGCTCCGCCGGGGGCTGCGGGACCGCCTGCTCGATGATCGCTGAGACCAGCCGGGCCGGGAGTCGCGCGGGCAGCAGCCAGCGCCGCCAGAAGCGCACCGGCGCGGCCGTGCTGGGCGGGACGGACACGGCACCGACCAGGCGCAGCCGGTCGGCCCGTTCTTCGGGCCCGCATTCCTGAAGCAGCTGGAGGGCGGCCTCCCGCCAGCGCAGGGCGGCCACCTGCGAGCCGAGTTCCTGAAGCTGCCCGGCGATGATGCCCTCCAGCGCATCCTCCTGATCGAGGACGCGGCCCACGTCCGGAACCGGCAGGTCAAGGGTGCGCAGCGAGCGGATCAGGCGGAGCCGGTCGATCGCTTCGGGACCGTACCGGCGGTGTCCTCCGCTGCTGCGGGCGGTTTCGGGCAGCAGTCCGCGATCGGAGTAGAAGCGGACGGTTTTGACAGTGACACCCGCCCGCTCGGCGAGTTCTCCGATGCTCAACGTGTCGTCAGTGGACAAGACTTGAACCTCCCTCAGGGGGAGTTCCTACCGTACCGGCAGGCGCGGACGGCCGATCGGGCCGACCGCGTGGAGCGAGGTATGCGAGGAGGCGTTCATGACGGCATTCATCCTGGTGTCGGGCACCTACACCGGCGGCTGGATCTGGCGGGAGGTGACCGCCCGGCTGCGGGAGTCGGGGGCCGAGGTGTACCCGGCGACGCTCACGGGCATGGGGGAGCGCCGCCATCTGGCGGGACCCGGCACGGACCTGGAGTCGCACATCGAGGATCTGGTGCAGCTGATCGACCACGTGGATGCGCCTGAGGTGGTGCTGGTCGGTCACTGCTACGGCATCCACCCGGTGCTGGGCGCCGCTGACCGGCGCGCGGAGCGGATCACCCGGATCGTCTACGTGGACACCGGCATGCCCTTGGACGGCGTCGCGGCCCTCGATCTGGTTCCCGATCGGGCGGTGCGTGACCGACTGTCGGACCCGACCGGGCAGGGCGAGGACGACTGGCGGATTCCCCCGCCGCCACTGGAGGAGTGGCAGCGCTGGGGCAGTGTCGACGGCGTTCCCGCAGACGCACTGGCACGGCTGACCCGCCTTGCCGCACCGCAGCCGCGTGGCACGCTCACCCAGCCGCTCCGACTCTCGGATGCGGTCGCCGGGCTGCCGACGACAGGAGTCCTGTGCACCGCCAATGGGTCGAGCATCGCGATGGTCGAGGGCCTGGTGGGCCTCGGTGACCCCCGTCTCCAGGCGCTGACCGACCCCAGGGTGACCTTCTTCGAACTCGACACAGGGCACTGGCCGATGCTCTCCACCCCTCGCGAGCTGGCCGACGTACTGCTCCGGGCCGCCGCAGGAGAAGGGCACCGTGTGACCGGCGCGGGAAGCGAGCAGCCCGCACATCTTCGGCCTTTCCTCATGGAGGTACGGGAGCGGCGTCGCGAGCGGGTGGGACAGGTCGACTTCCACCTGCCTGATGCCGACGCCCCTCGGCCCGCTGTGGTGTTCGTCCATGGCGGCCCGATTCCCCCCGGCGTCCAGCCGACGCCGCGGGACTGGCCGACCTTCGTCGGCTACGGCCAGTATGTGGCGAGCCTGGGAGTGGTCGGCGTGACGCTGGATCACCGGCTGCACACTCTCGACGACTACGGGCGTGCTGCCGAGGATGTCGCCGCAGCGGTCGAGCTCGTACGGGCTGATCCGCGCGTCGACGGCGAACGCGTCGCGTTGTGGTACTTCTCCGCCGGCGGGCTCCTGTCGGCGGACTGGCTGGCGGCGCCCCCGGCATGGCTGCGGTGTGTGGCGGCGACCTATCCCGTAATGGCGCCGCTGCCGAACTGGGGCCTTGCCGACTCGCGATTCCGTCCTGCCGCCGCGGTGCGAACGGCGGGGCAACTGCCGGTCGTGCTGACCCGGGTGGAGCTGGAGCGCTCGGAGATCGCGGCGACGGTCGGGGAATTCCTGACCGCAGCCGGGGAATGCAAGGCCAATGTCGAGGTGGTCGACGTACCTCTCGGCCGCCACGGGTTCGAGACGATCGACCACACCGAGCAGGCACGGGACGCCGTGGCCCGTGCGGTGCGATCGGTGCTGGGGCACCTGCGCAGCTGAGCCATACGCCACGGCGGGCACGGCGCGGGCACGTGGTTCCAGGTCGCTGCAGGGGGAGGCGGGCGGGTCGCGGCCTTTAGCGACCACCCGTTGCCGTGGCGGTCGACGGCGACGAACGCCAGGCCGTCTTGCCGCCTCCCGGTTCTTCCAGCACGCGGCCGACGATCGATTCTCGGGTTGTCTACCTACACTGACGGGCATGGCATGCCGCATCAGTGAGTTGATCATCGACTGCGCCGACCCCGACCGGCTCGCCGCATTCTGGAGCGAGGTCCTCGGCTACGTCGAACTCGCCCGGGAAGACGACGGAAGCATCGAGATCGGGCCGCCCCACGCCGGCTTCGGCGGCCCGCAGCCCACCCTTATCCTCAGCCCCAGCAGCGACCCGCGGACCGGGAAGCTCCGACTGCACATCGACGTCAACCCCACCGACCGGGACCAGGACGCCGAGTTGGAGCGGTTGCTTGCTCTCGGTGCCAGGCTCGTCGACGTCGGTCAGACCGGCACCGAAAACTGGCACGTCCTGGCCGACCCGGAAGGCAACGAATTCTGCCTCCTGCACAACCGGCTCAAGCCCCTCTGACCACGTGCGTTCTGGCACCGAGCCGCTCGGCCGTTCAAGTCGGGCGACCGTTCAAGTGAGGGTGGTTGCTCATCGTCAGGGCGCGAGCTTGCGCCTGAGTTCCGCCCCCGCGTGACCGCCTACGGCCGGACGCTCTTGACGCCGGAACCGGGGCGCAGCGCCATGAGGCTCCACCCGGCGGCCGCCGCCAGCGCGACGGCTGCCATCAGGGCGAGCATCGGCCACTCGGGGCGCCAGGCAAGCGACAGCCGGGCCCCGAGCCAGGTAACGCCGAAGGCGATCGTCGCTGGTGCGTGGACCGGTACTTTGGCGGCTGCCGCCCGCAGCATGGCTGCTGCGGCGAGACCGATCACTGGACAGGGCCGCGGCAGCGCTCGACGTCGGCCGCCACGTGCTCATCTACGGCGAGGGGCAGCTTCCGCGCCGCAGGGATGCCGCCGAAGCCGCCCCCGACTCCTTCCACAGCGGCCCCGCACGCCTTGCCCTCGCCTCCGGTGCCCCCATCATTCCGATCGGCCAGGCCGGAGCCCGCCGGGTCACATCCGGCAGCCCTACCAAGCAGGTCGCAGGACTCCTGACTGCCCCTGCCCGCCGTCCACGCCTACACGTACACGTCGGCGCCGCGATTCAGCTGCCCGGCGAGATTGCAGCAGCGAGCGCGGCCGCCCACCAGGCAGTCACCGCCGCCTGGCGAACCGCCGCCCGGCGCCTGGGTGAGCCCGCAGCGCTCGCGGCCTGATCAATCCGGCGCCCGGACGGCGAGGCCTGCGCCTGCAATCAGGGAGCTTCGCGTGGCCCTCAACCTGAAACTACTTGAACGCATCGAGCGGATCTCCAGACAACTTCGGTGAACCGCTCCCCAGTCATCCCGCGGGGTTGGGGAAGCGGACCGGGATCGCGCTGCGACGGCAGGAAGGTACGGGTTAAGGCGCCCGAGTTCTGGAGCACGTGCTCCCGGATCCGCCGTGGCAGGTTGGCTCGGCCGTGAGGCGGGCTGGTCGGCCGGGTCAAGGGGCTGGCGTACAGGCGTCTTCGAGGCCTTGGCCGCAAATCGGCTGCGGTGACTGGTAGGCCGGTCGGGCGGCATTCGCGAATCGGGCGACGATGGCCGGGGCGTTCTTTGGCGTCCGTCCTAGTCTGCTTGTCGATTCTTGACGGCCGGAGCGGAACGGAAGGGCGATCGATGAGCGGTGGCGTGGCAGAGGCGAAAAGTGCCAGGAAGACCCCGAAGAGTGTTATCCGTCGTTTCAGTGAGGAGGTGGTCAACAAGGGGAATTTCGACGTGCTGGCCGAGCTCGTCCATGAAGACGTGAAGTTCAACAGCACTGTGGCGGGTGCAGCACCGGGAATCGACGGGGTACGGGAAATCTTCGCGGCGTTGCACAAAGGGTTCTCCAATGCCGCTTGCGCCATCGAGGAACTCGTCGCCGAGGGCGAGACGGTCGCCGAGCGTTTCACCTTCACCGGCACCCACAGTGGTGAGTTCCATGGAGTACCTGCGACGGGGAAGCGGGTGTCCATGAGCGGCATGGCCATGTTCCGTGTCGTGGACGGCAAGATCGCCGCGCGGTGGGGCCTTGAGGACCAACTCGGGCTGCTGCGCCAGCTCGGTGCCCTTCACAAGGGCTGATTCCGGAGGCAGCGCCGAGTCAGAAGTAGGGTGTTCGCCCGCGCCGGGGAGGGCACGTCCCGGCGCTGCCCCCGGGCGGCCTGGTGGAAGGGTGTGCACCTGCCCCAGGGACGACCGGTGCCCGGCGCCGGCGGCGGTCGCATCGCGCTCGTGACCACGACGAAGGCCATGACGGTGAGTTTGCTGCCTCATGAACGCGTGCGGGAGCGTAACGTTTCCCTCCGGAAATGCGGGCAGGCCGGTGAAGTCTCCGGGGGATCTGACATCGCAACCGTCCGGGTGGACCTGACCTGGGATCAATTTCGTGGCCGAACCGCTGACCGAAGGTGTGCCTGCCTGGCTAGCATGGAACCTGAATTCGCTTCCGCGACAGGGGGAACGCCTGTGCTCGAGATCGAAGAGCTGCTTGAGAGGCAGCGGCTGCTCGCCAGGATCCTGAACCGCGGCGCCGGCGCCGGCGCCGACCCCGTTGGGGTCACCGTCACCAGCCCGGCGGACGCGGGCGCGGACGAGGATCGGGACGTGCTCGCCTCGCGGCGCACGGAGTCGGGGACCGCGCTGGGGGAGACGCTCAGGGACGTCCCGGGCCTTGCCGATGAGCTCTCGGGGCTGCTGCCCGAGCGTCCCAACGTCCAGACCGACGGTGAGCGCAGCGTCGCCGTCGCCGGGAACAACTGCGGGATCATTTCCACCGGCGACGGTGCGAAGAACGCCCTGCACCAGTGAGCGGCAGGCCCGGTCTGCAGAAGCCGGACCCCGCCGAGCACAAGCCTGACCAGTCGGGCGGCGACCGGTCGGTGAATCTGGACGGTGACAACTACGGCATCGTGAGCACCGGCGACAACGCGAGCAATGTGCTCATCCTTCCCGCAGCGCACCCCGCCGAGAACTCGCTGGCCGGGAAGGCCAATCTGCTCGCGGACAGGGTCAGCGGCTTCCTGAAGCGTGAGGAGGAGCAGCAGCGGTTATGGGATCCGGCCCCGCTGCCTGTGCGCTGGCGACCGGCACCTTCGACGTTGACCGGCCGCCGGAACAGCATCCTCGACGACTCGGCCAAGGCGGTGGCCACGCTGCCGCTGGACCTGACCGGCCCGCTGGAACGGATTGCGGCGCTCTACGAGGGGACAAAGCCCGGCAGACTGATGGTGCTGGGCAAAGCGGGCTCGGGGAAGACCATCCTGATCCGGCGTTTTGCAAGGGCCCGACTGGAAGCCCGCACTCCAACCGGCGAAGCACCGGTACCGGTGATCTTCAGTCTGGGATCGTGGAATCCCACCACCACTCCGCTGCGGGACTGGATGATCGACCGATTGGAGCGGGACCACCCCTTTCTGGCCGGGGTTGGCCCCGACGGATCGACGTGGGCCGACGCGCTGGTCGGTGCCGACCGGGTGCTGGCGATCCTGGACGGGTTCGACGAGATCGCCGATGGCCTGCACGAGGCCGCCCTGCTGGACCTCAGGGCCACCACCGTGCCGCTGCTGATGACGAGTCGCCGCGCCGAACTCGAAGCCGCCGTGGGAACAACCGCGCTGTTCGCCGGGATCGAACTGACCGACCTCACCCTCGACGACTCCGTCAACTACTTGCTGCACCCCACCAATACGCCCGCCCCCCACTCGACCCCCCGCGACGGCACGGACACCGCCACCCCGACCGGCTGGGAGCACGTCCTGAACAACGTGCGCCGCCACCGCGACATACCGGCCTGTGCCAATCTGGCCGCAGTGCTGACCACCCCCCTGATGGTCACACTCGCCCACACCGTCTACAAGTCCGGCCGCGATCCGGTGAAGCTGCTGGAGAACGAGGAGTTCAGCACCAGAGGAGCCCTTGAAGACCATCTCCTGGACAACTTCATCCCCACCGCCTACGACCGCTTTCTCAGCAACCGCCCCGCCGCGAAACGCCGGCCGTGGCGCGCCGAACGCGCCCGCCACTGGCTCGGCTACCTCGCCACACACCTGCAATCACTCGACACACACGACATCGAGTGGTGGCGGATGGGAACGGCCATGAGCCTCTCTTCGCGCATGCTCATCTCCGGGGTCACGAGCGGGCTGGTGTCAGGGACCATGCTCGGGCTCGTCTTCGGGCTCACGAGCGAGCCCAGAGAGGCATCCGTCAACGTGCTTCTGAATGTGCTGGGGATCGGGCTGGTTTTCGGGCTCATGCACGGATTCGGGTCAAAGCTCAAGGTCGGCGGCGCATTTGAACCGTCGCGCATGCACATCCAGATCCGCGGCGGGTCGAAGAGAGTGAAGGCGAGTTTCCTACCCAGAATTCAGGGCGGACTCGCGGGCGGGCTGGTGTTCGGGGTTGTGTTCGGGCTCGGAATGGCGGTCTATGCGGGTCTCCTGGCTTACCCCAGGACCGTGATCGCCGTCGTGTTCGGGAACTGGCTCGTTGTCGGGCTCGCACTCGGACTGGCGGTCGGGCTCATCCTTGCGCTCATGGCGGGGCTTGAGGCTCTCATCGAGACAAAATCCTCGGTCAGCCCTTGGGACCTGTTGAACACGAACCGCACGACCGTGCTCACCGAGGTGCTCGCGGTCGGACTGGCGGTGGGGCTCGGGTTCGGGATCGTCGTCGCGCTCGTGAACGGATTCGCACTCGGGGTCACGAGTGGGCTCGCGACCGGGCTCGCGGTCGGGCTCGGCCTCGGCACGTTGACCGCTTGGGGCCGGTGGGTGGTCCTGGTCCGCATCTGGCTACCTCTGACAGGGAGGCTTCCGTGGGCTGTGAACGCCTTCCTGGACGACGCCTACCAGCGAGGCGTGCTGCGCCAGGTTGGCGCGGTCTACCAGTTCCGCCACGCGCGGCTCCGGGATCGCCTGGCCGAGGTCTACAAGCAGCACGAACAGTCGACGGCAGGTGGTCGCTGATGGGTGTCAGGCACCGCACAGCACGCAGCACCAATGGGTACGGGCCTTGAGCCGCCCTTGGTGTCGCGGCGACCGTGACACGCGCGCTCGTTCGCCCGGCGGGATGAGCTGTTCGAGCTCACCGATGCAAGGCTGTGGACGGACGGACGGGTGGTCGGCCGGTCAGTCATGCGGTTCCCCGCAGCGCCAGAGCGTCGGCACCCGCGGCGAGTTCCCACATATTGGTTTGCCGCCGGCCAGTCCGGCCGGATAAGAAGCTTGCATGCTAAGAGGCAGCAAGGTCGGGCTCAGGGCCCGGCACGAGGACGACATCCCGATCCTGCGGACCGAGCTCTACGACGACGTGGTCAACGCCTCGCGCGCCGAAGGCGGGCCGTGGCGGCCGATCACGCCCGGCTCGAAGGATCCGCGGCTCGTGGTGGACGACAAAGAGCACGGTCTCGTCCAGTTCTCCGTGGTGGAGCTGGACGGCGGCACCCTGGTCGGCAGCGCGACGCTTTGGGGCATCGACAATCACAACCGGTTTGCGCACATCGGACTGGGGATGCTGCCGTCCGCCCGTGGTAAGGGCTACGGCACCGACGTGGTCGCGACGCTGTGCCACTACGGTTTCGTCGTGCGTGGCCTGCAGCGGCTGCAGATCGAGACGCTGTCGGACAACGCCGCGATGCTGCGCGCAGCCGAGCACAACGGCTTCGTCCGCGAGGGGGTGCTGCGCTCCTCGGCCTGGGTGATGGGCGAGTTCCTGGACGAAGTGCTGCTGGGGCTCCTCGCCCAGGACTGGAAGCAGGACTCGAAGGTCGTCTAGGTTGCGGGCCGACCGTCAAGTGCGGGCCGCGGAGCAGACATTGACGGCCAAGGGATGGCTGCCGCGGCCCGCACAGGCGCAACAAGCGCAAGGCCGAGCACTCCCGGGCCTTGAGTAATAGTCAAGACCTGTGGGCTGAATGAGGTCCTGTGGCAGCAGAGATGCTGGTTCTGCTGAGTTTCGCGGCGGACGCAGAATCTCTGTGCGGCGGCCTGTCTCGTCGGGCCCGCAGAGTCAGCGCAAGAAGAACTGATGACCCGGCTGATCATCCCCATCGGAGAGCATGGCATGACCACGGTAAAGGACATCGATGTTCGCGGTAGGCAACACTGCGAGACGACAGCTCTGGGGGTGCTGCTGCGGCACCAAGGACTCGACCTGTCCGAGCCCATGCTCTTCGGCCTCGGCTCCGGTCTGTCCTTCATCTACTGGGACAGCAAGAACATGGGCTTCCCCTTCCTCGGGGGGCGAGCCAAACCTTTCGACCTCACCAGAAACCTGGCCACCACTCTCGGGCTGGACCTTCTGGTCCAGGAGACCACTTCCCCACGCAGGGCATGGGCGAACGTGGTGGCCGCCATCGACGCCGACCGCCCCGTCGGACTGCAGCTCGACAGTTACTACCTGGACTACTTCGGGTCGAAGGTGCACTTCGGCGGTCATGTCGTCGCCATGTACGGCTACGACGACCACGACGCCTACCTGGTGGACACAGACCAGCAAGGTGGAGCGGTATCCACCAGCCTGACCAGCCTCGCCCAGGCCAGAGCCGCGCGCGGCCCGATGACCGCCAAGCACCGGTCCTTCACCCTCACCGCTCCGAGGAACCTGCCGTCCCCACAGGGCCAGATCATTCCTGCCATCACCGCCTGCGCCGACGCCTTCCTCAACCCGCCCATCGCCAACCTGGGTCACCGCGGCGTCGAGAAGGCCGGCAAGCTGGTACGCACATGGCTCCAGCGGACCGACAACCCGCAGCGGGACCTACCGCAGGCCGCCCTCTTGATGGAGAAGGCCGGCACCGGCGGCGCCCTGTTCCGTAACCTCTACCGCGACTTCCTGGCCGAATGCACCCAACTGCTCGACAGCAGCCAACTGCGCACCGGCCACGAGCTGTACAACGAGGCAGCCACCCTGTGGACGGAAGTCGCAGCACTGATCACAAATGCAGGTGAATCAGGCGATGAGCAGTACCTTGTACGGGCAGGCGCCGCCCTCTGCGATCTGTCACGCATAGAGCGCGAGGCCATGCAGGCACTGAGCTGCCTGGGGAGTGAACGGGCGTTTATGTAGCTCGGTTTCCCGACGACGACCTCTACCCCTGCACCTCTTCCCCAGGCGCACAGCCGAGGTCAGAACCTGCCCCCACAAGGCAACGCGGCGGTATCCGCCTTGGGAGGGGGGTGTGCCTCAGCTGCGCAGCGTGCTGTGTGAAGTGAGGCCGGTGCTGGTCCTTGCCCCGGATCCATCGGTGTCGTAGGTGTAGTGGGCCGAGTGGTCAAGCATGTCGGCGGGGGTGACATCGTTCCAGGGCCGCATGGTTGCCTGCAGATCCACGACGTTGGTGGTGGCGGTGGCCGGCAGGTAGCCGGAATCGGGGTGCAGCCTCTGCCAGTCGGCCCACAGCTTGTCTATGAACGTGTGATGGAGCCAGAAGACGGGATCGTTGGGAGAGGCGCCGGTGGCCATGTGGCCACCTACCCACACATGCACCCTGTTGTGCAGATTCAGACCGCGCCACCCCTCCAAGAGGTTTCGAAAGCCGTTTGAGGCGCTGTTCCACGGAGGCATGTCGTAGGTCTCGATCGCCAATACGGAATCGACGTCCGCCCGGGTGGGAAGCGACACTGCGCCGTCGCCGAGCCTGCGTCGCAGGAAGGGGCGGGTGTCCACGCCCGTGCGGATCGACCAGCCTCCGGCGAGGTGAGCAAATGGGCCGCTCATGACCTGGCCGTCACGGGTGCGCCCTGTGCCGCCGAGAAAGTCCGCGCTCCACAGAGAGGAGCCGATCTCCCGGTCCACCGTCCAGTCCCAGTAGGGCAGTGTCACGGAAGGGTGCCACCGGAATGCCTTGTATGCGACGACCCCGGTACAACTCGTCGAGCGGCGCCGGACCTTCACACTGCTCTCCCTGGCGCGGGAGTCGGCCCTTGCCATGCCCGTCCCGTCCGGACCTGAAGCCGTGTGTCCCGGCCTGTGCCGCCGGGGCCGCTGCTGCTGCCGTCGCAGCAGCAGCTATCGCAGCCACGCAGCCTCGTAGCACTCGTCGTCGCGTGAAAGTCGACACACTCGTCTCCCATCGTGAGTTCGCTCATGGAAAGCTTCCGAGCTCTACTGGACCCGGGCCCCGGATGGTGTCAGGCGCCCCTGCCGGTAGGAAGAGGAGCAGGGACAAATGCGGTCACCCTGTGCTTAATTCCTCAACTTCCCAGGAACGGAGATCATCCGCAGCACCCGGTTCGATCGCCTGTGAGGCAGGAAAGTTGTGGCACATGGCGAGCCCAGCCTGCCGATGCCGAGCGTTCGTACGCCTCCGGCGCGGCGCGTTCCGCGCCGCGCTGACTCTGGCCACCAGTAACGTCCACAGCTGACCCGTTCGAATCCGCATGGGGCACAAGAACGTTTACTGAAGCGTTTGTCCGGACGCTTGGGCGAACGGTTCCTTCCGCGCCGTCCACGCTCACCGCCGACCTCGGCGATCTTGGTTGGCAGGGTGTCCGGGGGCGTGCTGGCTGTGCCGGGCGACCTCCGGGATCGGGTGGCCTCACTGCTGCCGTCCGCTCCCGACCCAGCCAAGCACGGCACGCCTCGCACTCGGCTCAGCTGTCGGCGAAGCGGGCGGAGCAAGCCGAACGCCCGTGTTGGAATGGCCTGATGGAGATCCTGATACTGGGTGGAACGGCATGGCTGGGCCGCGAGGTCTCACAACAGGCACTGGCACGCGGGCACGGGGTGACCTGCCTGGCCCGCGGCGAGAGCGGCACGGTGGCCGGGGGCGCTCTGCTGCTCCCCGTGAACCGGCGTGAGGCATCGGCCTACGAACGGGTGGCCGACCGGGACTGGGACGCCGTGGTCGAGGTGTCGTGGCAACCCTGCTTCGTCCGCAAAGCGCTGGCAGCCCTCGCGGACCGCACGGCCCACTGGACATACGTTTCCTCGGTCAGCGCGTACGCCTCACACGCCCAGCCGGGCGCGGACGAATCGGCCGGACTACTGCCCCCCACCGAACAGCACGAACCCGGCCGGGACCAGTACGGCGAGGCCAAGGCGGCCTGCGAAGAAGCCTCGGCACACGCCGTCAAGGACCGCCTCCTGGTGGCCCGGGCGGGACTGATCGGCGGGCCGGGCGACCCCAGCGGCCGCACCGGCTACTGGGTCGCCCGCGCGGCCCGCGACCCCTTGGCGCCGCTCCTGGTCCCGGACTCCCGGGACACCCCGACCCAGGTGGTGGACGTACGGGACCTCGCCGCATGGCTGCTCGACTGCGCCGAGCGGGGCACCACCGGCACCTACGACGCGGTGGGCCCGATCGTCCCGTTCGGCGAGTGGGTGGCCCTGTCCCGGGAAATCGGCGGACACCGCGGCCCCGTGGTGGAAGCAGACTCCGCATGGCTGCTGTCCCAGAACGTGGCCGAGTTCATGGGCGAGGAATCCCTGGCCATGTGGCTGACCGACCCGGACTGGTCCGGCTTCAGCGCCCGTCCCGGCACCGCGGCATCCGCAGCGGGCCTACGCCACCGCCCCCGCCCGGAACTCCTGGCGGACCTCCTCCAATGGGAGCGCAAAGAAGGCCTGACCCGCCCCCGCCGCGCCGGCCTGACCCCGGCACGCGAACGCGAACTCCTGGCGGCTCTGGGCCGCTAGGCCGTATCGTCCGGATCCCGCCGACACAGTCCGCGCCGTCCGGCGCCGTTCATCGCCAGGGAGAGCGACTCCTGACAACTGGAGGGTGAGAGCATCGCCAAGCACCAACGGCAGCTGTTGGCACAACAGTTGCGGGTGAAGAGTCCTGACATGTCGCGCAGTGCTCGTTTGGCCGCCCACGGTGCTGTTTCCACATCGCTGGCGCTATGCAGCGATCGCAGACTGCACGAGCTCGTGGACGCCGCCACACCGATCGGTTCCGGCATCGGCGGGAACTCAGTACTGCTGGAGGTCGACGGAACCTCGGTCTTCGTCAAGCAGCTACGCCTGACCGACCTGGAGCGACGGCCGGAGAACGTTCACTCCACGGCGAATTTGTTCGGACTGCCGGACTTCTGCCAGTACGGTATCGGCAGTATCGGCGGCCCGGGTTTCGGCGCTTGGCGGGAGCTGGCCGTGCACACCATGACGACGAACTGGGCGATCGCGGGAGACTACGAGGGTTTCCCACTGATGTACCACTGGCGGGTGCTACCAGCCTCTGGCCGGCCACTTCCCGAGGAACTGGCCGATGTGGAACGAGCTGTCGCCTACTGGGGAGGTGAATCGGGGATACGCCGCCGGATCGAGGCTCTCCAGCAGTCCTCGGCGAGCCTGATGCTGTTCCTGGAGTACATTCCGCAGAACCTGCACGACTGGTTGGGTGTCCAGATCGCCGGTGACGAGGCGGCCGGGCGGGCCTGCGCCATGGTGGACAACGAGCTGAAAGCCGGCATCTCGTTCATGAACGCCCGCGGGCTGCTTCACTTCGACGCCCACTTCGAGAATATCCTGACCGACGGTCGGCGGCTTTTCTTCGCCGACTACGGCCTCGCGATCTCCTCCCGGTTCGAGCTCACACAGGACGAGGCCGGCTTCTTCGACCGGCACCGCACCTACGACCGGAGCTACACCGTCACGTATCTGGTGAATTGGCTGGCCTTCGCTCTGTACGGGTACGAGCCGGAAGAACGCAGGGCGTTTGTGCGCACCTGCGCCCAGGGTGTGGTGCCCCACGGGGAAATTCCAGCGGAGGTCGCGGCAGTCCTCGTCCGTCACGCGCCGGTCGCCGCAGTGATGGGGGACTTCTATCGCCAATTCCAGCAGGAGAGCCGGGCAACCCCCTACCCGCTGGAGGCGATCCGCCGGATCGGACAGCAAGGCAGCCCGCCTGACGCGGCGACAGGGCCATCGGGAGGAGAGCCGCGCCACCCGTGCACAGGCTCGCGTCTCCCTCGAACGTACGAGTGAGGAAGTTGGAGGTGGTGGATGGCCATCGACAGGTGACACGATCGTGTACTTGGCTGGAGCCCCCGCCTGGTCATGATGAGAGCCGCCCTGTCCCGTCAAGGGCGCTTCCGGCGTCGCCTGCGGCGATTACCTCCGGGCCTCCTTTGACTGGCCATGCCAGCATTGGGTTTGGGCTGGTTGTCGGGCGGCGGCTTGCGGTTGGAGCATGGGCATGCTCCGTGCGGAGGGGGTGTCGACGGCGCCGGGGTCCAAGGTTGAGCTGATCGTGGCGATTCGCATGGAGGGCTTCTACGAGCGGCGCCGGCCCTGGGCGCAAACAGCACCGATGCGTACTGACGGACCCAAGCCTTACCGTCAGCCATCGCGGTCGCCAGCCGGATGGCGCCGCGGGCGACGACCAGTTCCGGGTTCTCGATCCGGGCGACCGTGCAGGCGTGCCACAGTTCGGGGAGCGCGTTTTCTTGCGCGGTCCTCAGCGCGGCGTCCCAGTAGCCTCGGTAGCCAAGGGTGCCACCCGCGACCCGGACCGCATCCGGGTTCAGGACATTGACCAGCGAGGCGAGCGCCAGCCCGAACACCTCACCCGCCGCGTGCACCAGGGCCTGCACGCTGCGGTCCCCCACGGCGAGCGCGGCGTGGATCAACTCCGGTGGCAATCCTGCCGCACGCACGATTGCGCCGCCACCCGCCAGTTCGTCGAGGCGGTGGACGCCCTGCGGTGTGGTCATGGGCGGACTGCCGATCTCACCGGCTCAGCCGCATGCCCCGCGGATGACCCGCCCCTCGGACAGGTACGCCGAACCCACGGCAGTCCCGCATACAACCACGGCCGCAGTGGCGGACCTTGAGAGCCCGACGGACTCCTGCGCGAGTGCTCCTCGGAGCACGCCTCTCCTGCGGATCGCACCACACGATGCCGCAGGCGGCCCTGGCCGGGCCCGCGTTCGCGGATCCGGCCAGGGCCGATGCGAGGCCGACTTCACCGATGACGGGCGGCCTCACGGCGCTTGCCCGCCCGGAGAAGCACGATGCCTGCGATCAGCAGCACGGCTCCTGCCGCGGAGGGCCACAGCTGGGCGCCGGTGGAGGCAAGTCCGCCCTCGGCGGTCTGCGGCTTGCCGGCGTCG
Organism: Streptomyces sp. SLBN-118; assembly: GCF_006715635.1. Taxonomy (NCBI): domain Bacteria; kingdom Bacillati; phylum Actinomycetota; class Actinomycetes; order Kitasatosporales; family Streptomycetaceae; genus Streptomyces; species Streptomyces sp. SLBN-118. The sequence continues at coordinate 261,465 of NZ_VFNP01000002.1, read as the reverse complement.
TTCGGCACCGGCTTGTTCCCACCGGACTCCGGCGTGCCCTGTGCACCGGGAGTGGCGGCATTCGATGCCACGGCGGCCTTCGGCTTCTGCGCCTTGGGTGTGGCGGACGGCTCGCCTTGCGCACGGGGAGTGGCGGCATTCGATGCCACGGCGGCCTTCGGCTTCTGCACCTTGGGCGTGGCGGACGGCTCGCCCTGCGCGGGGGGAGCGCTGACGGCCGGACCGGTCGGGTTCTCGGGCTTCTGCTCCTCCTTCGCGGGCTCCTGCGTGTCCTGGGCACCGGGAGTGGCGGCGCCGGAGGGCTCAACCTCGGGCTCTTCTGCATTGCTGGGCGGAGGGGTGGCCGGGTCGCCTGAGCCGCACTTGCGTCCGTCGTTGATGCAGCGAACCAACTCCTGCATGAGGTCGTCATCGAAGACGTTGATGAAGTCGCCGTGGTCGGTGACCGGCTTGTGCAGCTGCTCGGGGAAGGAGTCGACCGCGAACACCGCGGGGTTGTCCCCCTCGAGGACCGGCGGCGGCACGTCGTAGACGATCCGCTGCACGAGCTGCGGGATGGCACGGAAGCCGTTTGCGCAGCGGCCGTTCTGGTCGGCGAAAGCCACGTGGGTACGGTGGTTGGCACTGTCGATGTTCTGGCCGTCCCAGCAACTCTGGAACTTGAAGGAACGGACCACCCGGCTGCCTTCGGGGCAGATCGGGTACTTGTCCTTCAGCTGACGATCCTCGAACCCGGTGCAGCTCCAGGAGGCATTGGCGTTTGCGTTGCCGTTGACATGGGCTTTGGCGTCACCGGTGATGATCCGCAGGAAGCGGGGCATCGCGGTTACCTTGCCGACCGGGCTTCCAACGAAATTCAGCGTGACCTGAGACGGCGTCTGGATCTCGCCGACATTCTGGTCCTTGCCGCCGCCCTCCGCATTGGCGTCGTTCTCGTTCTGGCCGTTCCGCAGACGCAGGACCGGCCAGTAGTAAGTCGACTTGTCCCCTTGGTTACGGCAGGTGGTCTCCCCACCTGCGAGATCGTCGTCGCTCGCAAACGCGTCGTTGGCCTGGTTGCCCACGTAGTCGTGCATGTGGTGGGCACCGTTGCTCACGCCGGGGGCGACGATCACATTGTCCGGGTTGAACTTTCCGTTCGCGTTGACACCGCATTCGGTCGCGAAGACGCCGCGGGAGGCGTCACTCAGCTCATCGGGCTTGCGGACGTTGGGCTGCACGGTCTGGATGTCGACGAAGTCGGAGGCCTTGGGGCCGTTGCCGTTCTGGCCGCCGTTGCCGGCCTGATTGTCGTTGTCCTGCTTGCCGTCGCCGTTCTGGCCGTCGCCCTGGTCCTGGCGCTGTCCCTGGTTCTTGCCCTCGTCCGTGTCGTCGACCTGCAGGGTGCACGGTGCCAGAGTCTCAAGTCCCTGCGGACTTTTTTCCGTCGCACGGCTGATGGCTGCAGAGATGCGGTCGATGCTCGCCGCGCGCTTGTCCTTCAGCGGCTTGAGGACAGCCTTCTGGGCGAACTGTGGATCCTTGCCTATCTGCTCCTTCTGGTCCACGAACCGCTGGTACGCCTCAGTGATCTGGCTGTCCATCGTGGCCAGTTCACGGTCGACCTCGGGCTTCGCCGTCTCCGGCACCTCGGGCAGGGCGTTGGCAACCTCAGGACACTTGATGGTGGACGCAGAGGATTCGGCGCTCCGGGTCTGGTTCTGCTGTTGTTCGCCACCGGTCGAAGAACCCCACACTTCGCCGGCGGAGGCGTAGGAGTTGACCGCGATGAGACCACCCCCGCCCAGCATCAGCGCGATCGAGGCAACGAATGCTCTCCCGCCTCGTCTTGAGCGTCTTCTGGCTGAATGTCCCATTGCAACTCCTATGCTTCATAGCCGGTCGGCCCGGTACCTGGCCCGGCTGCGGGGGAAGCGCTGAGCTACATACGGAAGTGGCGCGTGATGCGTTCAGTCCATGACGGATTTCGTAGCAACATCCAATGACCACGCCGGAACCCAGGTCCGCATCGCCGGGCAAGGCCCGCTGGCGTACCGGGTCCTCGGCGTCACGAACCAGACCGACCTGTTCACCACGATCAGCGAGGCGCTGCGCCTGCGCTGAACACGTTGAACAAGCGAAGGGGGAGTCCGGTCACCGGGCTCCCCCTTCAGTCGTCACGAGGCTGCGACACCCGATTGACCTGCCGGCGCATCGCCGCCAGGCCGGCGTAGGTGCCCGCGCCGGCCGGTGCCGGATGTGGCAACTGCCCGGGGGTGCCGGAACGTCTTTGAGGCATGATGCATCCGAGCCCCGATCTCCCACCGCGCTGGCCGCACTGCGGCCGCAGTGCGGCGCAGGCCGCCCCGGTTGGCTGCCGCGGCATCCATGTCCCTGGACACGACGCCTGCCTGGCCCACCTGGACGATGCTGAGCGCACCGCCTACCTGGCCACCTTGGCCCCCGGCTCCGACATCGACCACCGTGGCACCGTCTTCACCGAGGAACTGCTGAGCGAACTGCTCACCTCGCTCAGGGACTTGGCCACAGACCGGCCCTGTCTCGGTCGCGCCCAGTTCGGCGGCGCGAGGTTCAGCGGCGATGCCAGGTTCGGCTGGGCGAAGATCAGCGGTGACGCCTCGTTCAACGGCGTGGAGATCGGCGGCGAGGCCCGGTTCAACGGCGTGGAGATCGGTGGCGACGCCTGGTTCGACGGCGTGGAGATCGGTGGCGACGCCTTGTTCAGCGGGGCGGACATCAGCGGCGACGCCTGGTTCGACGGTGCGAAAAGCGGCGGACACGCCCGGTTCGACGGGACGAAGATCGGTGGCCACGCCGGATTCCGCAGCGCGGAGATTGGCGGCCACACCTCGTTCGATGCGGCGGAGATTCGCGGCCACGCCGGATTCCGCGATGCGAAGTTCAACGGCGACGCATGGTTCAGCAAGGCGGAGATCGGCAGCTACGCCGGATTCCGCGGAGCGGAGTTCAGCGGCGACGTCTCCTTCAGCCAGGCGAAGATCGGCGGCGACGCCTGGTTCGACGGGGCGAAGTTCAGCGGTGACGCCCGCTTCGGGGGAGCGGAGATCGGCGGCGACGCCTCATTCAGCGAGGCGTTGATCGGCGGTGAGTGCCTGTTTCTCTTCCTCCGGTATGGATCTTTGAGCGGGTCTAGTCTGGTTTGGTGGCCGGGATCGATGGGCCTGTGCGCGGGCGGCGGTGTCCGGGCTGCGGTGACTGGCTGGGGCCGGGTGCCGGGCCGCGGGCGGTGTTCTGCTCGGGCCTGTGTCGTTCCAGGCAGTGGCGCCGGTTGCGGCGGGTGAAGCTGCGGACGGCCGCGCTGGAGCGGGACGAGGGTCGGCGGGTCTGTCCGGTGTGCGGGGCGGTCTGGGTGGCGGGGGTGGATCACCGCAGCAACGCGGTGTACTGCTCGGCGAAGTGCCGCCGGAGGGCGTGGGTGGTTCGGAAGGAACCGTTCGTCCAATCGTCCGGATAAACGCTTTCGCGAACGGTTCATGTGTCCGATTTGCTTTCGAACGGTCAATTGCTGTCATTGCTGGTGTTGGATCTCGAAGTGGGTTGACTCTGGCGGGAGTTGGGCCGGGGTGTTGTCGCCGGTGGTCCGGTCTGCCGGACCCTTGCCCGTGAGAGATGGTGAGGCGTCATGCCCACCGCGACGATCGGCCACATAACCCGCGAGCGCTACGAGCAGATCGTTGCCGGCGACCGGGAACTGGTCGGGCAGATGCAGCGCATCCAGTTCACCATCGGGGACCACGCGCTGGAGATCGAGCCGATGCAGCCGCTCGGCGGCGCCCATCCGGCCGTCGGCGAGGACCTGTTCAGCGTCGAAGCCTCATTGCAGATCTACGCGGACGATCTCGGTCTGGCGCTGAGTACGGTCCGCAGCTACCGGTACGCCGCCCACCGCTGGCCTGAGGAACAGCGTCGCCAGGACGTCTCCCACAAGGTCCACTGCATCCTGGCGTCCATCGGTGACGACACCGAGCGCTTCGGGGCGATCGGCGCCCCTCCGCTGGACGAGCAGGCCAGGGTGCGGCGCTGGACGACGGGCCTGGCCAAGAAGCACGTCGGGCAGAGCCCGGACCGTCCCGAGACGCCTGCGCAGAAGGTGGCGGCCATTCACCGCCTGGCCGGCGACGACGAGGTCGCGGCCCAGGTGGCCGCGGACGTGCTGCGCCGTCCGGCGGTGGCGGCCAAAGTCGTCGCGGACGACACCGCCCGGCACATGGTCAACAAAGCGCAGACCACCCAGCACAAGACCGAGGTCGTCCACGACCTCATCGAGGACGACCAGGTCGCGGCGCAGGTCGCCTCGGACGTGCTGCGCCGTCCGGAAGTCGCGGCCAGGGTGGTCGCCGACGACACCGCCCGGCACGCGGTCAACCGGGCACAGACCGACCGCTCCCAGCAACAGGCGGACGCCTTCCGCCGCGAGACACCGGCGGGGCGGACGGTGCGGAAGATCGAGCGGACCGAGGAGTTCCTCGACCTGGTCGGCGCCTGCCACCACTTCGTGTCCGCCTGCGGGAAGACCGTTCCCCAACTGCGCGACCGGCACCTGTCCGGCGACGAGCGGGCCGTCCTTTCGCAGAACCTCGCCCGCTGCCGGGCCGTCCTGGACTGGATCGAAACCGCCGCGGAGACCGGCGAGGTCGACATGGACGAGGAACTCGCCCGCATCCTGCGGGGCGAGTAACCGTGGCCAAGCGCTCCCCGGCAGCGGAGCGCCACGCCGACCTGATCCGTACCGCCCTGTTCGAGGTCGCGCCCGCTGGCATGGTCCTGTCGCGCCTGATGGGTGCGTGCGAGCTCAGCCGCTGGCAGACCAGACGGGGACTTGGCGCGCTGCGCGATCTGTGCGCCGAACGCGGCTGGCCACCGGTCATCTGGGGGCGTGAGGTGGGGTATCACTTCTGCGCGAGCGAGGCCGAGCTGGAGGAGTGGGAGCGGGCCTGGCTCAGCGAGAGACTCACCCAGTTCCGCCGGATGATCACGGGCACGATCGGCCCGCACCTGGCCCTGTTCCCCAAGAGCACGTGGGCCGGCTACCTCAGCGACCAGATGAAGGCGATCGAGTCGAACCTCGCGATGGCCGCCCGGCCACCGCGCTGACGCCGCCACGGCCAGGACGCTCACCGCAGAATCAGGAGACCGGGGTCCGGTCCACGCGTCCGCAGCGCTTGCCACCGGGCCGGGCCCCACCATCCTGATGCGTGAGCCCCGCTACCCCTCCGACATGACCGATGCCGAATGGCGCCTGATCGAGCCGCTGTTGCCCGTCCCGGCCTGCCAGAAACCGACCGGAGGACATCCCGAGGCCCACCCCCGTCGAGAGATCGTCGACGGCATCCGCTACCTGGTCGATAACGGAATAAAATGGCGCGCGATGCCCGTCGACTTCGCGCCCTGGCGGACCATCTACGGGTTCGCGCGGCGCTGGGCCGCCGCCGGTGTCATCGGCGTCATCCGCGTCATCCGCGACCATCTCCGCCGCAGGGTCCGCCTGGCCAGCGGGAAGACACCCCGCGCCGCCTCGGCGATCGTCGACTCTCAGAGCATCAAGGCGTCCGAGACCGTCGGCAAGGACACTCGGGGATGGGACGAAGCCAAAAAAAACAACGGGAGGAAAAGGCACCTCATCTGCGACAACAGAGGTCTGGTGCTTCTGGTGATGGTGACCGCGGCGAACGTGACCGACCGCGAGGCGGCCAAGGAGCTGCTGTTCCGCGTCGCACTCATCCACCCTGAAATAGCCATCGTCTGGGCCGACTCCGCCTACGCCGGGAAGCTCGTGACCTGGGCCAAGACCTACCTCGACATTACGATCAAGACCGTCCGCCGCCCACCGGACGCGAAAGGCTTCGTCGTCCTTCCCCGCCGATGGGTGGTCGAGCGGTCTTGGTCATGGATCATGCGGGCCCGCCGTCACTGCCGCGACCACGAACGCCTCCCCGAGATGAGCGAATCACTCATCACCTGGGCGGCCATCACCTTGATGACAAGGCGCCTCACCCGCCGCACGGCGCGTCCCGCCGAACGGCGCGACATCACCCCGTGCTACCTGGCACAGGCTGCATGACCGGGAAACGGGGTGGCCGACGCAACTTGTGGATCAACCCGCCAAGAGCCCTGAGCGGCACACGAGCTGCGCGCCGAAACTCACTCCGCTGCCCTCTTGCAGGAAACGGGAACAGACCCCAAACGGTCCTGCTCAAGCCCGCCGCCGAACTCCCCCGCCTACCGGCGTACGCACCTCCGAGCGGCGGCGCAGACTCCACCATCGCCCCCTCGTCGGTGTACCGAAGGGCAGTGTCGGCATACCCGTTGCGTACCCCTTCGGCAGGTCCGTGGCCTTGTTGACCAGTGCGGTGGCGATCCCGCGAGCCCAGGCGGATATCTGTTCGAAGTCGCGGAAGTCCCCGCACTTTCCGGAACTGACCAGCGTCTGGGCGACCCAGCCCCTGGCGCCCTCCTGCAGACAGCCACCGAAAGTGACGTGGTCCCGCGCGTTGATCCGGATGAAACTGTGCTGCACCTCGGGGACGGGCGGGATGTCCCCTCCGCGCGCCGAATCGTCGAGGGGACCGCTGCTGAACAGCCACACCGGTCGTGCACGCAGAGCTTCACCTTGATCCTTGAGGAACCGGTGGGCGTCCTTGAGCCACCACCCCTCGTAGAGCGGGCTGCCGAGGATCACGGCGTCGTATGTCTGGACATCGCCGGCCTCTGACACCAGCCTCATCTCGGCTTCGAGGCCCTCGTTGCGCAGGACCTGGGTGATGGTGCGGGCGATCTGCGCCGTGGACCAGTTCTTCGTCGCGTAAGCGACAAGCACCTTGTCCGTGAACGCTCCTCTCAGAGTTTCTGCAGTCCGGGAACTCCGATCGCGGCGAGGACCGCAGGGGCCACTTGCCCATGGTCGGGCCGCTGCCGGTGGCTCGGGGCAGCTCCACATACAAAGATGTGCGTACTTCTGCTGCTGCCCACGGGTCGGGAAGGATGCGCTGGTCCTGCCGCTGAAGGCGAGGCAGTTCCGCCATGCGGGCGGTGCATCCCAGCGCCGTTTCCCGTTGCTCGTGGTTTGAACGGAACGGGTGAGGGTCGAGGAACGGAATCCATTCCTGTGGCTTTCATCTGCGGATGACCAGCCAGGGTCCAGGGCCTGGCAGAGACCCTACGCCTTGCGAACGGCGAGCGATATGGCACTCCTGGTGTCCATTGCCTCTCTTAGGAGCGATGGACGCTTTTCCGTCATTCCGGAATAGTTCCAGAACTGCGCCATAGTCAATCGAAGCCGGGACACAGGCACTGACGGTCGCCCGGGCCACCGTCACCCCGCACCGCCCACGTCCCGGCAGGACGACCTCACCGCGTCCCAAGGATCGCAGCGGCCCGTCAGCGGGTATCGCTTCGGACCGACTCCTCACCGATCTCCAGCAGTTGGGTGGCGGTGCGGCTGCCGTCGACCGGGACGGGCGTGTTCATCAGCCAGGCGGCCGTGTCGGCCGTCGTCACGGGAGGGATGACGAGCAAGGTGCGGAACCCCTGGTGATAGGAGCAGAGCAGCATCTCGTGCTGGTCGCGACCGGAGACGAACCACCCCACGGTCACGAAGTGCCTGCCCGCGGCGACCTGGTGGGGGACATCGGGCCAGGAGTCGATCCCCAAAGTGACCCTGGTGATGGTGCCCACCCCGTCCATCGCTTCCAGCAGAGGGGGCAGTTCGGCGGTGAGGTCGCAGGAATACGGCCACCAGGCGCCGTCGAATCCGCCCGGGACGGTTTCGTACGGAGCCAGCGAAAGCCGGACCGGCGGTGGCGGGGAGGGGCGCGTCGAGGTGGTCGCGAAATGAGCGGCAGTCGGTTCCATGGGATGTGAACCTGCCTCCAGGCACGGTTTCACCGGCCCGGCATGGTTGTTCACCGAAAACGGCGTCGGCATGGCCACCAGCGCACGCAATGCCCTCGGTGACCTCAGCCTACTCTCCACAGAACTCGTCACTGGCTGGCTCGCACGGCACAAACAGGCACACGACCACTCGGAGCCGCCCAGGGACCCACGGGCGCTGAAATATCCCCGGTCAGGAGCTGTGTGCGCCCGACCGGGGACACGCAGAAGCCCGTCTCCCCAAAGAAGGCTCTGCCGCCCCGGGGCCATGGCCGGGGCGTTCAACGGGTCGGGTGCTCCTGAGGGCGTCCCAGGCTCCTGCGGAGCACCACTGCGGTCTATGTCATGGATACGCCATCGGCCCTCTCACCGTGAGGGCCGACCGGGCACACCCCGGCCCTGACCGGCCTGTTGCGCCGCCCCCCTTCCCGGGCCGGCCAGCTGTCGACCCTGCGCCCGCGAGGGTGTCCGGCGCAGCTCCGGGCTGGCGCCGTCGAACTGGTGTTCCCGTAGGGTCATCCGGGTTCGCAGATCGAGGCCGAACCACCCACCGCTCCGACGGCACCGCGGCGAGCACTGCACCGCGTTGTGGCGGTAATCCAGCCTCGCCACCAGACCATCCCGCACACCGGACACACCCGCCGGCCCTTGCCCCTTACCGGCGCGGCCGTACGCAGTTTCATCCGCTGCAACCGGCGCCACTGCCTGGAACGACACACCCCCGAGCAAAACACCGCCCGCCTACAGGCCCATCGGTTCCGGCCACCGAACTAGACCAAACCCGCTCAAAGATCCATACCGGAGGTTGAGAAAGGGCACTGACGCCCGCTTCGACGGGGCATTGATCGCCGGCGACGCCCAGTTTTTGGGGGTGGTGTTTGAACGCGCTGCAGTGATGGGGCCGCTGGCGTGCACGGGGACGCTGGATCTGTCGGAGGCAGTGTTCGAGAAGGCGGTGATCATCGAGGCGGCAACCGCGGCCTTGCGCTGCTGGCGGACGCGGTGGGCCCAGACTGCCGCGCTGCGACTGCGGCACGCCACCGTGGACTTGAGTGACGCGGTTCTGGAATACCCGGTGAGCATCGCCGCCCGCTCCCTGCCCTTCACCGTAGACAGCGAAGAGATGGCCGAAGCGGGTCTGCCGGATCCCCGCGTACGGGCCGTATCCCTGCGAGGTGTGGACGCGGCGCACCTGGTGCTCACCGACATCGACCTCACCGACTGCCGGTTCGCCGGGACCATCCACCTTGACCAATTGCGGCTGGAAGGGCGATACACCCTGGCCGCCGCCCCCTCAGGTCTGCGTCGACGGGGGATGCGACCAACGCGCTGGACGCCGCGCCGGACGCTGGCCGAAGAGCACCACTGGCGCGCCGGCCGCGGCACCGCCACGAGCGGCTGGAAGCCTGCACCGGAGGGGGGAAGAAGTACTGGAACCGGCCGCGCTGGCACCGGTCTATCGGCAACTGCGCAAGGCCTTCGAAGACGGCAAACACGAACCGGGCGCCGCCGACTTCTACTACGGCGAGATGGAGATGCGCCGCCACGCCGACGACATTCCGTGGGCCGAGCGGAGTCTGCTCACCGCGTACTGGGCGCTGTCCGGCTATGGCCTACGGGCCTCCCGTGCTCTGGGGTGGCTGCTGGCAGCCATGACCGCCACCGTGCTGGCGATGATGCTCTGGGGCCTGCCGCAGGACGACCCGAAGCCCACCAGCACCGGCATCCTCACCGGCCGCAGCATCACGACGACCACAGAAACACCCGATCCGGTCAACCCCGACGGGCCGTTCCGCGAGCGTCTGCTGTCGACCGAGCGGTTCGAGAAGTCCCTGCAGGTGGTGATCAACTCGGTGGTGTTCCGCTCCTCCGGCCAGAACCTGACCACCACCGGCACCTACACCGAGATGGCCACCCGCCTCACCGAACCCGTACTGCTCGGCCTGGCCGTCCTGGCCATCCGCGGCCGCGTCAAACGCTGACCGCGGCCGCTCCCGCCTCTCTTCTGTAGTGGAGGGTGGTGGAGTGGTCGTGCGGGGCCGCTGTAGGGCGCGGGCGCCGGCCCCGGGGATGCCGCCCGAGCCGGGGTGGCGGATACGACGAAAGGGTGGAGCCGTGGGTGATACGTGGCATAGGCCGTACACGTTCACGGCGCGGGCGCGGACCTGGTGCTGCTCGCGCTGGGTGTCGTGAATCCGGCGACGGCTGAGCAGCTACGGCAGTTGATGCTGCCGGGTACGGCGGATGCGTAGACGATGCGTAACGCGTGCAAGGGCCTGCGTCATGCACCAAACGCTTAGCTACTGACGCCGTTGGCCAAGGACACAGAACTCATCGGAGGAGTGGACCACGACCCACCCAAGGGCCCCGGCCCACCACTGCCCCAAGGCCACCCGGATCTACCGAGTGAACAATTAACTGTTCCCATTCCAAGGTCATCAGCCGAGCTTAGACCCCCAGGGCTTCGAAACGCACTCGCATGAAGAGGGCCGACTGGCCTGCAGTTTCGGGTGGGGCCTGTCCGGTGGATCTTGCCGGACAGGCCCTTGTCCCGAGGAGGGCTCAGCGCTTGAGCGTGAAGGTGAAGTCGCCGGAGAGCTTGCCGCTCAGCCGGACTGCCGAGATGAGTTTCCCCTCCGTGATCAGTCTCTCGACCTCTGCCCGCGAAAGACGGCAACCTTCAGCGATCAGTCGCACCGGCCGGACCGGAATCCGCGCCGCAAAGCGGACCGAGACGTCGATCACCTCGCGGTCCAGGTGATCCGGTCCGCCGGTGTCGAGGCGCCAGGCGTTGTCCCAGTCGAGGGCGATGCGATTACGGCGCTGAACGACCGGATCCTGGAGCAGCTCAGCTGTCAGGCCAAGGTCGTTGTCATGCAGCCGGTCCAGCATCTCCGGTCGTACGGAGCGCACATTCATCCGCTCCAGGACCGTGAGCTTTGCAGTTTCCCCGCAAGCGGTGCAGAGCGCGAGGAGCGAGGCGTCGATGAGCTTGTGGTTTGCGTTGACGCGAAACTTACCGCTTGCCCGGAAGCGCTCGGACGCGCATACGTGGCAACGGCGGAGAACGAGCGGCAGGCAGGTGGGCACGACCACCCAGTTATTGAGCACAGAAGTACACCGGTTTCAGTGAGAAGTCCGCAGCAAAAAGAAGCGCGGCGCCCATGCGCGACGCGCGACGAATCAGCGCTCGGGAGGTCTCACTTGGTGTACAACGGCACATCCTTGACTAGACGACTTGGTTCGGCAGCACGGTAATGGCGCACAGCGGTACTGCTCCACTGGTTTTCGAGCGCCTCACCGCCAGGTCCTGTCCGGCCAATCATGGACGCAGCAAGAGCCAGATCGCGGCGACGACGACGGTGCCGTGGAAGACGTAGGCCCGCTCGTCGTGCCTGTCGGGCCGACTCGTCATTCGTCCGATCTCTCCGTTCCACACGGGTGCAACGACCCCGGCCCGAACCCAGCCACATGATCCGCCGGCCAGGCCCTACCCGTCCAAGCCCGCAGCCGACGGCGGTACCTCGACGACGAAGAACAGGAAGCTGTTTTTGGTCGGCAGGCTACCGGCTGCTGACGGGCGCCTTACGGGAGCCAGTCCGCCTCCAGGTGATGGGAGGCGGTCTTGGTCAGCTGGGTCAGTCCGGAGCCGTCGGCCCGTGCCAGGTAGAGGTGTTCGGGGTCCGCGTCGTCGGCACCGCCTCTGGTGAAGACCAGGCGCCTGCCGTCCGGGGACCACGAGGGGTTCTTGTCGTTGAGGCGCGCCGCGTTGATGCGGTGCAGTCCGGTGCCGTCGGGGCGTACGAGGTAGAGGTGGGCGAAGCCCGAGGAGTCCAAGCGGCTGAAGGCGATCCGGTTGCCGCGTGACCAGTCGGGCCTCGGCGGTCCGCGGCATTGACCAGCTTCACCTGCGCCTCGGCGGGTGCCTGTCTGGCCTGCTCGAACTCTTCCGGACTCACCGGGTCACGCAGCGGGTCGCGCTGCCGCGCCACTTGGTCCAGGGAGTTGAGGCGCGGCCGAAGTCATCGATCTCAGTCGCGACTTCTGGAGGGGCGACCAGGCTTACACGCAGCAAAGCCGCGCTCCACTCGCCCCAATCGTAATCCCGTCCACGTCGGTCACCATGCGCTCGCCTGAATTCCATCGTGAACTCGCGTAGTGACTGAACAGCTCCTGGTAGGCGACAAGTTGCTGGTCACGCATTGGCAAAGGCGGTGGAGGTGTCGTGGTCCGCGATGACGCCGGAGGGGACAAGGCGTCGGGCATGTCGAACGGGGCGGCCGAATATTCCGTGCCATGCCGTCGGCGGAGGTGCAGAATCGCTGCGTGGCGGACATGAGGGCATTCCAAGACGCGGTCATTGACTGGGCAAAGGGCGGTCCCGGCGGGTCGGCGAGTGATCTGGCCGTGCGGCTCGGGGTAGGGGCGGCGGTCCTGCTCGAAGGGCAAAGTGACCTCGCGGCCGTTGAGGCTCTGGCCGCACGGCGAGGCCGGGACCTTGCCGCCGAGGGGGTGTGCGTCGTACCGATGGGCGGGGCGATGAGCGTCGGCCGCTACGCCGGCCTCCTCGGTCCGCCCGGCCTTGGCCTGCGCCTGGCAGGACTGTGCGACGAGGGCGAGCAGGGCTTCTACGACCGCGCCCTGGAGCGGGCAGGGGTGCCGCGCAGGGGCTTCTTCGTGTGCGTGAGAGACCTGGAGGACGAGCTCATCCGCGCGCTGGGCACAGCGAGAGTCGAGGAGGTCGTCCGGGCCGAAGGCGATCTCCGTGCCTGGCAGACCTTCTTGTGCCAGCCCGCGCACCACGGTCGCCCCCGGCAGCAGCAGTTGCGGCGCTTCCTCGGCACGAAGAAGGGCCGCAAGATCCGCTACGGCCGCCTCCTTGTCGAGGCCCTCGATCCCGGGCAGGTACCGACCCCGCTCGACGATCTCCTCGCGAGCCTGTGACCGGCGCACGAAGGTGCGTATCGGGCCGTCACCGGGCCGGTGTCCCGATGCGGAACTGCACCGTTTGCGCAACCTGGCTGCCCGTACTCGCGAACTTCCCTCGCCCAGTTCGACCGGAGGTTCCGCCCGGCACTTGACACCTTTCGTCGACGCTGCGACGAAGGTGCGTCAGTGGTGGTGGCCGTGCCGGCCGAGGGTCTCCACGGGAGTCGCGCCGGGGCGGGTCCACTGCGGCACGGGGCGGCTGGTCGGGCCCCAGGTGGCGACGCCGTCGGCGTCCGAGCGCCAGTACCAGCAGGCCTGGCCGCCCTCGGACGGGTACCCCTCGCGGACATCGCCGATCACGGGCCAGCCCTCGGGGTTGTCCTCCCACGCCTCGCCGCGGCCGTAGGGCGTCATGTCCAGCAGGCCGAGAGACCCGTTGACCGGCTCGTTGCCACGGCCCGTCGTGGAGTAGGTGAGGAACACGCGGTCGCCGTCGCGCAGGAAGCAGACGATGTGCCCCATCTCTCCGCCGACCGGCGCTTCCACGCCCCGCACCGAGTACCAGGGCTGGGTGTAGCCCATGAACTCGACGTAAGGGGCCACCTCGTCCCACGAACCCGTGGTCAGGATGGCGAACGAGACGCCCCGGGCGCCCAGGTAGACGGCATCCTTCACGTGCCAGGCCGTGGTGGTGCAGCCCTCGCACTGCCCCTGGTGCGGCGCACCGTCGTACCACATGTGCTGATAGACCACGAGCTCGTCGCGACCCTGGAACAGGTCCAGGAACCGGACCGGGCCGTCGGGTCCCACGACTTCGACCGTCCCGTCGATCTCCACCATCGGCAGCCGCCGCCGGGCCGCGGCGATCGCGTCGCCTTCATGGGTGTGCGCCTTCTCGCGGACCAGGAGTTCCTCGCGCGCCGCCTGCCACGTGGCCAGGTCGACGACTGGCGGCTTGCCGGGAAGGTTGCTGCTCGCGTTGCCGGGTGTGGTCGTCATGGTGTCCTCCGGGGTGTCTCGTGCCGGGCGGTGTCGTACGACGCCCTACGACTCTCACCAGACCAGACTCGCGACCCGGCTCGCATTCATCGCGGCAGGGGGCGCCCTACGCCGAGCGTGCACCCACCGCGTCGGTCTGACAAATTCACAGACGCGCTCTCGGTCTCAGGGATTGCTCGATCAGCTTCAGAAGCTGCTGCAGGTCATCAGCCTGTAGCCGCCACTGCGGCAGATCGTCGACGACAGGTTCTCCTGCGTAACCGGCGGAGAGACCGCACCCAGAGTGGCTTCGCGTCCGGCAGCCGGCCAGATCTTTTCCGCTTCGGCCGGGCGGTGGGCGGAGACGGACGCTGATCCCTCCGCGCGTGGTCCTCGTCCGCTGCCGGCCGGGACCGCGTCGTGCCGCCGGAGGACGCGTCCGGAGCCGTCCCTCGTGTGCTGTCGGGAGCTTGGTGGCGGACGCCTCTTGAGTCAAACAAATGAACCATGGTTCACTTCTTGTGTGGCCTACCGCAGAACACCCGGAATGCAGGCCCGGCTGACCGCTCTGCGCGAGCGGATACTCATGGCTGCGCTGGACATCGTCGCCGAGCAGGGCTACGCAGGCTGCTCGGTCGCCGCCGTCGCCGCGCGCGCCGATGTGGCGACCGGCAGCGTCTACCGCCACTTCCCGGCCAAGTCCGACCTGGTGGCGGAGGTCTTCCGTACCGCATCGCAGCGCGAGATCGACGCGGTGACCCGGGCGGCGGACCTGGAAGAGACCATGGGTGCCCGGCTGGCCGCGATCGTCGAGACCTTCGCCGGCCGCGCCCTCGCGTCGCCCCGGCTCGCCTACGCCCTGCTCGCCGAGCCCGTGGACCCCGCCGTCGGCTCCGAGCGCCTGGCTTTCCGCCGCGCCTACGCCGACGGCTTCGCCCGCTACATCACCGAGGGCATCGCCCGCGGTGAACTGCCCGATCAGGACCCCGAGGTGAGCGCCACCGCGATGGTGGGAGCCATCAGCGAAGCCCTGGTCGGCCCCCTCGCGGCCGGTTCGGCCGGTCCCGACACCATTCCCGCCCTCATCGCCTTCGCCCGCCGCGCCCTAGGAGTCCAGCCGTGACGACGCATGACGTGTTCAACCAGGTACCCGAGCTCGTGGGCCACGACACCGCCGAGGACCTCGCCCTGCTCGATGGTCTCGTCCGCGAGGGTGCGAGCTGGGCCACCGACGAGGTGCACCGGCTCGGGCGACTATCGGGTTCCGCCGAGGTCCAGGAATGGGGACGGCTGGCCAACGAGCACCCGCCGGTTCTGCGTACGCATGACCGGTACGGGCACCGCATCGACACCGTGGAGTTCCACCCGGCCTGGCACGAGCTGATGCGCACGGCCGTGACGCACGGCCTGCACGCCGCGGTCTGGGCCGACGACCGCGAGGGTGCGCACGTCGCCCGCGCCGCCAAGTTCTACACCTGGCGGGCCGAAGCCGGCCACGGCTGCCCCATCAGCATGACCTACGCCGCGATACCTGCCCTGCGCCAGAGCCCCGAACTGGCAGGCGAGTACGAGCCGTTGCTGTCGGCGGGATCGTACGACTTCGGGCTGCGCGCGCCGCTCACCAAGTCCGGCCTCCTGGCCGGCATGTCGATGACCGAGAAGCAGGGCGGCTCCGACGTCCGCGCCAACACCACCGTGGCACGGCCGCAGGCGGAAGGCTCGTACCGCCTGACCGGGCACAAGTGGTTCACCTCAGCGCCGATGTGCGACGTGTTCCTGACGCTCGCCCAGGCACCCGAGGGCCTGACCTGTTTCCTGGTCCCTCGTGTGCTGTCCGACGGTACGCTCAACCCGCTGCGGCTGATGCGTCTGAAGGACAAGCTCGGCAACAAGTCCAACGCGTCCTCGGAGGTGGAGTACGAGAACGCGGTCGCCTGGCGGGTGGGCGACGAGGGCCGGGGCGTGCACACGATCATCGAGATGGTCAACCTGACCCGGCTGGACTGTGTGATCGGTGCCGCGTCCGGGATGCGGCAGGGTGTGGTCACGGCCACCCACCACGCTGTGCACCGGCAGGCCTTCGGCAAGTACCTCGTCGACCAGCCGCTGATGCGCAACGTCCTGGCCGATCTGGCGGTCGAGTCCGAGGCCGCGACCGTGCTCATGATGCGGCTGGCCGGTGCCACCGACCGGTCCGTGCGCGGCGACGCGTCCGAGACGGTGTTCAAGCGCCTTGCACTGGCCGTCAGTAAGTACTGGGTCTGCAAGCGCTGGCCGGCACACACCGCCGAGGCGCTGGAGTGTCTGGGAGGCAACGGATACGTCGAAGAGTCGGGCATGCCCCGGCTGTTCCGCGAATCCCCGCTGATGTCCATCTGGGAGGGGTCGGGCAACGTCGCCGCACTGGACGTGCTGCGGGCCATGGCCAAGGAGCCGCAGGCAGTGGAAGCGTTCTTCAACGAGGTGTCTGCCGCCACCGGAGCCGATGCACGGCTGGACGACGCCGTGCTCCGGCTGCGGGCCGAACTCGCCGACCTGGAGGACATCGAGATGAGGGCCCGCCGCATCGTCGAGCGGATGGCGCTGGTGCTCCAGGGTTCCCTGCTCGTCCGGTACGGGCATCCTGCAGTGGCCGACGCCTTCTGCGCCTCCCGGCTGGGCGGCGACTGGGGCCATGCCCTGGGCACTCTTCCGTCCGGTGCCGACCTCGCCGCGATCATCGCCCGAGCCACGCCGAAGGTGAACTGACCGGCTCGTGCCGACCGCTGCGTTCGGGGGCCGGGAGCTTGCCCATCGACGCACGCTGCCCGGCTGAACAGCATCTCGTGCGGCGGCTCGACAAGCTGCCCCCACGACTCCTGCCGTGACCACCGTGCGCTCGACGAAGGGAGGTTGGGGCAGTACGGCATCTGTCCGCAGCCCGGTTCCAGTCACTCATACAGGGGAGCAGCGCCGCTCTTCCCGGGGCGTGCCGGTCCGCTGCTGGAGAATCCGGCCATGGGTGGTGGTCGGCGGACGCGACGGGTCGGTGTGCTCTATCTCGTGCTGGCGGTTGGCGGCATGGCAGGAGCCGTGTGGGTCGCCTCCCGGTTCGACCTGCCGGTGGCCGGGACGGTGGCGGCGCTGCTTCCGTCGGTGGGCGGTCTGTATCTGTCCTGGGCGGCGTTCTGCGCCGATCAGCAGGAGGCGGCCGAGGGGCGTGGACACGGCGTGGCCGAGATCGCTGATCGGCTGGCGGTCGCGGTGCGCGGCCAATGGGACGCCGAGGCTCGGGTGCGTCGGCTGAACGACCCCTATCCAGTTCCGGTGTCCTGGCAGGCAGCCGATGAGCGGTTCGCCGAGTCGTGGTCCCTCCTGTGGGAGATGGCCGAGAGCTGGCCGTCCGGCCGGATGCGCGATCCCGACGGATGGGTCACTGCGCCCGCCGAACTGGCCGGTACCGGCGGGGAGATCACCGAGGTGTTCCTTCGACGGGTGCCGACCCGCCGCCTTCTGCTCCTCGGAGGTCCCGGGAGCGGCAAGACGATGCTGCTGATCCGTCTGCTGCTGTCCCTTGTCGCCGAGCGCGGACAGGGCGGCGCGGTGCCGGTGCTGTTCTCGCTGGCCTCATGGAATCCGGGGGAGCAGACGCTGGAGGACTGGATGGCGGAACGGCTCGCGCGTGACTACACCGGTCTCGGCGACCCGCAGGCGGGGCACGCCGGGCAGGTCGGCCATGCCCGGGCGCTGCTGGAGCACCGGTTGATCCTGCCGATCCTGGACGGATTCGACGAGATTCCCGAACGGTTCCGCGGCGTCGCGCTGGACTCGATCAATGCCGCCCTGCCACTGGGCCAGCCAGTGGTGCTGTCGAGCCGGGTGACCGAGTACGGGGACACGCTGGGCCCGGCCTGCGGGGTACCGGTCAGGTTGTGCGGTGCCGCCGCAGTCGAACTGCGGCCGCTCGACGCGCCGGATATCGCCGACTACCTGCGCAGGGACGCCGGGGGACAGGACACGCCGGCGGCTGCCCGGTGGGAACCGGTGATCCGCCTGCTCGGCACCGACAGCCCTGTGGCACGGGCGTTGACCACACCGCTGATGCTCTTCCTTGCCAGGACGGTGTACAACCCCCGTCCGGGGGAGCAGGCCGCCGCCCTCCCTGCGCCCGCGGACCTGTGCGATCCCATCCGCTTCCCCGATCCCGCCGCGGTTCGGAGCCATCTGTTCGACGCGTTCGTGCCCGCCGCCTACCGGCCGCATCCGCGCTATCCCTGCCGGTGGTCTGCCCGGCAGGCCGAGGACGCCCTGCGGTATCTGGCACGGCACCTGCAGCACACCCTGGGCGGCACCACCGACCTGGCCTGGTGGCAGCTGCGCCGTGCACTGCCATCCCGTAGCGCCCAGATGATGACGGCAGCCGTGCTGGGTGCCGTGGCCTGGGTCGCCACCGCCGCGGTGGGCAGATTCACCGCTCTGCTTGCCGGCCTGGACACCGGGTGGCTTACGGGCCCGCCTGCCGCGATCGTTGGTGGCCTGGCCGGAGGGATCGCGGGCGGTATCGGCTGCGGCATCGCTGCGGGCCTGACCGGGGGCCTCGCCGAGGGGATTACCCACGCCCTGGTTTCTGGGCAGGCGGGATCGCTGACGACGACGACCGCCAACGGGCTCGCCTACGGCTTCGCAGGCGGGATCGTCGGTGCGCTGTCCAGCAGACTCACCAACCGTCGCCGGGGGGCCGGGGACGCGGGGACTAACTGGGCCTGGGACTCGCGTATGTGCTTCCTCGGCTTCACCGCTGGTGTCGGCCTCTGGTTCTCCTTCCGGCCCGGCTACGGACCTGCGGCCGCAGCCACCGGTGCCCTCGGCAACGGGGCCGTCTACGGCCTGGCCGGCGGAGCCGTCGGTGCGCGGGCGAGCAGCCTGTCCGTGCGCCGCCCGGGCGCCGCCCCGACCGTCCGCACCGAGTGGGCCTGGGACTGGCGGGGTTTCACGGTCGGACTCGCCAGCGGCTCGACCATCGGCATCACCCACTGGGCCGTCCTGAGACTCCAGTCCCTCCTCACCGGCCTTCCCTCCTACACGTTAGCCACGATGCTGTCTTTCGCCTGCGCGTTCGGGCTCGCCGTAGGACTCGTCCACGGCCTGACGGGCAAACCGGCCGACCTCACCACAGCGGTCGGTCCGACCGCCCTCCTGGAGCAGGACCGCAATACATTCTGCAGGCTGTGGGCCGCGATCGGCCTCGCCGTCGGCGCCGCGTTCCTGCTCTGCTACGGCATCGAGTACGCCGTAAACGACGGGTTCCCGTACGGTCTGACCCGTGGAGCGGCAGGCTCCGGGAAGATCCAGATGAGTCCGCCCCACATTCTCGACCGCGGCCTCGCCTACGGAATCACCGTCGGGCTCGCGGCAGCGCTCAGCCACAACGCCTGGTGGTACTACACGCTCACCCGCCACCACCTGGCGATGCGCCGACACCTCCCCTGGAACCTGACAGCCTTCCTCACCGATGCCCACGAACGACGCGGCGTACTGCGCCAGGTAGGAGCGGTACACCAGTTTCGCCACATCGACCTGCACCACCACCTCGCCGGTCCGGCGCGGTGCCAGGGGCCCGACTCGTCACGCCTGTCGCTGCCGTAGCCACGCTTCCCAGTCACGCTGGTACGCAGACGCTGATCCAGGTGGTTTCGGGGGCGGGTGCCGCTGGCACCGCGTCAAGTACTGCGGGTGCTGACACACCGGATCAGGGAATTGGGTCGCTGGGGTACTTCGGGTTCGGCTACGGTCCGAACATGTTCGTTGTCACAGTGGCCTATACGGCACCGCTGGAGGAAGTGGACCCGTGGAGACCAGCTCACGGCGACTGGCTGGACGACCTCATTTCACGGCGACTGCTTCTGGCAGCTGTGCGCCAAGTTCCTTTGGTGGGTGGCGTCTACCTCGCTGCCGGGATGCCTGTCGAGGACCTTGACCAGATCCTGCCACTGATCCGTACGTGCTCAACGGTGTTGCCTCGCGCAGCGTCGTGGAGTTCGTGCCCTTGCTGGTCGGGCCTGGTTTGGAGGCCTCAAGCTCCAGGGGTGATGCCTGGGCTGACCAGAGTTGGGGCGACCGCCAGTGGTTGTGGGTTGTGCCGTGCCGCGGCGGGCGCGACGGGCGCACCCAGTGCGGCACGGCACTTCAGCAAGACGGACCCGGACCGGGTCAGTGGCAGCTGGTGGTGCCGCTGTGGCTGTAGGGCTTGCCTGCCTGGGGCATGAACTGTCAGTCGTAGCTGCCCGCGTGCAGGGTGAACTCGACGCCGTGCCGTCGGGGTAGGCGTTGTCCTGCGGTGAACACGGTGCCTGAGATGCTGTCCAGCAGGTTGGCGGTCGTGGTGTCGCCCGAGCCGGACGTGGCGATGCCGCCCGCGCCGACCAGCACCGGATCGGCGAGCTGGCCGACGGGAGTGGTGGTCGTGGCGTCTGACGCAGGAGTGAATGTCGACATGAGAAGGCAGCGACAATCGCTGCACTGACGGAGGTGATAATCCCGCTCGCTTTGGCTGCTCGGTGTCTGAACATGCGCAAGCCCTCCGCTCTCTGACGGCGTGGGAGGCTGCAAAACCCTTAGTGGTGATCTTCCAGCCTGACCTGCAGCGCCCCGGCCGGCGCCCCTCGTTGGTCGGTGACCCGCGGCTGTCATCCGCAGCCATCGCCACAGCTCACCAACTATCGCTCCGCCACCTCCACTTCTGACCCTGCGTCGTCATCGAGGAGGGCCGCAACCAAGACCGGGCGTGCGGCGTGTGATCCGGTGGGACAGCTTTCGCACGTCCCCGAACGGAAGGCGAGGGGGGACCCGATGATGCAGGACCCGACCGGGGACGCGACGTCGCAGACGAGACCGGGCACGAGGCGGGCCAAGACAGTAGGAGCCCGTTTGGCGCGCGCGGTGTTACGCCTCGTCATGGCTGCCCTGATCCTGCTGCTCGCCGTGCGCACCTACGAGGAGACGGCCGTCGCTCTTGCGCGGTCGAACGGGTCGCTGCGCACCGCCGAGGCCACTATTACGGAGCTGACGTCCCACACGGAGTCCGGGAGAGAGGGCGGAGGCCAGGACGGCGGCAGCGGCCACTGGTTCGTACACACCGAGTACACGATCGAACTGCGCATCGGCGACGAACGGAAGGCGGTGGACGGCGTCCCGAACGAGCGCGCGTACGACCTCCACAAGGGACAGCGGGTCGAGGCGGGTCTGTGGCGCGGGCGGGTTGTGGAGATCAATGGGCGTGACGTGTGGCCGGGTTGGCACCCTGGGGCGTGGGACATCACGCTGTTCGTGTTGTACCCGCTGCTCATGGGTTATCTGATCGCCCTCGTCGTGGCCGCCGCCGGGTACCTGGCCGGCCTCAGCGGCCTGGTGCGGCTGGAGCGGCAGGACCGGTCCGGGCCCTGCGTGCTCGGGTTCTTCGTCGGAGTGGCGACGATTCTCGTGCTGATCGTGTGCGCGGCTTTCGGGAACCGTCCCGCGTTCTGGCCGCTTGTTCCCGTCGGCGCCGGAACCGCGGTCGCGCTGGCACGGCTGTGGGTGGTGGCCCGGCGGGTCCGGGCCGTTCGCGTCGCGGACACACCCAGCGGGAACTCACCGGCTCAGGCCTGAGCGCCGGGGGCCCAGCCGCCTCGGGTTGGCCCCCCGGCCGGGAAACGCCCCCGGTCCGTTACCGGTTGCGCTGTACCGGGAGTCGGCGCGGCGACACCGCCATCGGCCGTTGACGGCTGAGCCGTCGGCCGCCCAGCCGCTCGGCCCCCGGCCTGCCGCGCGCGGCTTGGCCGGGTGGCAGGGGCCACCACCTGCCTGGTCGACGCGCCCCCAGCCCCCAGTTGGCCTCTTCACCAACCAGCGAAGTCACCCCGGCGTCCATTCGTCCGATCGCCCGTGCAGTGGCTGACGGGAGAGCGTTCTTGAGTCCCCAGGGGATGGCTGGCCTACCACCTTCGTAAATGCGTCGACAGCACCCTTCCACGCCCGGCAAAGTGGCCGCCCGTGACGAGCAGTGAGCTGTGGACCCGTGCGACCGCCGACCGCTACGACGCCGAGGAGACCGAGATGTCCTCGGCCGCCGTTCTCGGACCGACTCTCGCCTTCCTCGCCGAACTCGCCGGAGACGGCCGGGCACTGGAGTTCGCCATCGGAACCGGACGAGTGGGCCTCCCGCTCCGGGAACGCGGCGTGCAGGTAGTGGGCATCGAACTGTCCGAACACATGGCTGCGGTCCTGCGGCGCAAGATCGACGAGGACACGCTCCCGGTCGCCATTGGGGACATGGCCACGACCGTCGTCCCCGGCGAGTTCACCGTGGTCTACCTCGTCTACAACACCATCACGAATCTGCTCACGCAGGACGAGCAGGTGGAGTGCTTCCGCAACGCCGCACGTCACCTTGCGCCCGGCGGTCGATTTGTCATCGAACTGGGCGTGCCGCCGCTGCGGTTCCTGCCGCCCGGCCAGGTCGCCGTGCCGTTCGATGTCTCGGAGCGGCATCTCGGCTTCGACACCTTCGACCTGGTCGAGCAGATTCTCGTCTCGCAGCACCTCACCCGCGACGGCAATGACGGCCGATACCGCCGCGGCTACTCCCGACACCGGTACGCGTGGCCGGCGGAGCTCGACCTGATGGCACGGATCGCAGGGCTTGAGCTGGAACGGCGCGTCGCGGACTGGGACGGGGCTCCGTTCACCCAGGACTCCGCGAAGCACATCTCCGTGTGGCGCAAGTCGGCTTGAGGCCGGCCCCTCCTCGGCCCGGCCATCGGCCGGGCCGGGCTAGGTGTATTGACCCGTGAGGTTGGGGACGCGGCTGGCGGGTGGTTGGCCCTTGAGTGCGGTGTGTCCGCGGTGGTGATTGTAGGTGTGGAGCCAGATGGGGTAGGCGTCGCGTCGTTCGGTCTCGGTTCGGTATGCCTTCGCGTAGGCCCACTCGTCCAGCAGGGTCCGGTTGAACCTCTCCACCTTGCCGTTGGTCTGGGGCCGGTAGGGGCGGGGCAGCTTGTGTGAAATGCCTTGCTGTGCAAGGGAGTTGCGCCACAGGTGTGACTTGTAGCAGGAGCCGTTGTCGGTCAGGACCCGCTGGACGGTGATACCGGCGGCGGTGAAGAAGTCGTTGGCCCGTTGCCAGAATCCGACGGCGGTTTCCTTCTTCTCGTCGATGAGGATCTCGCTGTAGGCCAGGCGGCAGTGATCGTCGACCGCGTTGTGCAGGAAGCTCATGCCGGCGCCGGCCCGGTTCTTGCGGCCCGCCAGCCGGCCGAGGACCTTGTGGCCGCCGCCGTCAGGGATGTTCCCGAGTTTCTTGATGTCGACGTGCACGAGGTCGCCCGGGGCGGCGTGCTCGTAGCGCCGGACCGCCCGGCCGGTCACGCGGTCCAGGTGGGTCAGGCGGGCCAGTCGGTAGCGGGTCAGAACGCGGTGCACGGTCGCCGGGTTCAGTCCGAGGAGGTAGGCGATGCGGGCCGGTCCCCAGCGACGCAGGACACGGACCTTGATGATCCGCCGCTCGGCACGGGTCGGTGTCCGGCGCGGACTGTGGTGAGGCCGGCAGGAGCGGTCGGCCATGCCGGCCTCGCCCAGTTCGCGGTAGCGGCCGGCCCACCGCTGAGCCGTCGTGGGCGAGACCTGGAAGCGTTCGGCGGCCCTGCGCAGGGTCCAGCCGTCATCGACCACACAGAGGGCCAGACGCAGCCGGCCGGTCTCGGTCAGGGGTGCATTACGGTGGGGCATGAGGGCCTTCTGATCGTTCGATGGCGATGTCGCAATCCACACCGAACCCGGAAGGCCCTCACTCGTTCAAGATCACACGACCGTGATCACTGTCACCAACCTCCGTGGACAGAACACCTAGGCGGTCACGGACCGGCATCCGGTGCGCTTCCCTGCGTCGTCCACGCCGAAGGAAAGCGGCTCCATCTCGCAGGCGTCGTCTTCGACCGGCTTTCACACCGTCACCAGACCCGAAGGTGGTCAGGCCCCTCCTTCGGCTCAGCCGGCACCATCGGCGGGACTGTCTCAACCGGACAGGGCCAGTTCGCCGTCGCGAAGCGCCCAGACCAGGGCTGCTCGGACGGCGGTCCGGCAAGGACTCGCAACTGCTGGGTCGGTATTCGTGCCGTCGGTGGGCGCCTGCCGCGGACTCAGGTGCCAGCGGGGCGGGCTCCGGATTACTGACGCGGTCGACTGGCCTCTCGTGGGATGTTGAAGGCTGTCATGGCAGTGCCGATGGCGCCGACCGTGGTCGCAGCCTCTGGATGGTGTGTCAGCGCGAGCACCACCACGCCGACGACGGACAGCAGTACGGTCATGGTGGTCATCCCAAGGAGCAGGCGGGGGCGGCTTGACTGCTCCTCTAAGGTACGGTCGTTAGACGTCATGGTGTCCGATCTCCTCACATAGGGGTGGCACCCGACGAACAGTGGGAGACCTCCCCGAAGCTGGGCCGGCAAGCATCGGCTCCGGGGAGGTCTCCCCTCGTTGTTTCGAGGGGCTTCGACAGCCACCACACTACCCACGGTCCCCTACTCACCGTCATGAGCCGTATGTGTACAAGAGCGGAGCTTGAACTTTGACATTGCGGCTAACTCCGCGGACGATTGCGCCGGTTCAGACGCTTGACTCCCATACGGCGTGACCCGGCCGAGCCAGGAACTACCTCTCCACCCAGCTCCGGCTCGCCCGCCTGCTGGCCACCGATCTTCGGCGCTCGTGGGGCAACCCGCCACGAGGAGGGACGCGTTCTCGCCGCAGGCAAGGCCTTCAGCCGACCCACCCACCACAACGCGGGCATCAAACCCCGCCGGACAGCTGACAGGCAACGGCAGTGACAACCACACTGATCCCATGCGAGTCGATGAGACGCTCAAACTGACCCTGGCCAGGGTGTTTACCCCATAGCGATCATCATCGCTTCGCCGATATTGCTGGTTGCCGGAGCTCCGATTCGCCGCCGCTATCTGCGACACATCTACCGGGAAGAAGCCCTGGACATCCTCGACAAGGCCAACGGGCATGTGAGCATCTACTGCTTCGCCCTGAACAGCCAACTCGGCCACTCCGAAACTCCCACGTAGGCGGCGCCTGCGATCGCCCGTCTCGATGATGACCGGCAGAGCTGCGCAGGCCACCTGCTGTGCTGCGCCGGGTTCGGTCTGCGGCGGTTGCGAGTAGGCGATCGCCTTGCAGGCGCGGATGGAGACCGTCTGCCAGTAGCCCTGGAAGCGCACGTCGTTGCGCAGTTTGTTCCAGTAGGTACCGGCGTGTTCCTGGATGGTGTTCCAGACGTGCCGGCGGCCCCCGGAATGGTCTGCAGCTGCTGCCACTCGGGAAACCCCGGAACGATGGGGTGCGTGCGCGTTTCGTCGGTCTCATGATCGGCCGGATCTGAGCATGTTCATTGGTCTTGCGTTCCTGCTGTGGTGGTGGCGCGCAGTCGTGCTGTAACGGTGGCCAGGCGAGAGGGCACGAGAGTGACGTGCCTGATCTGCGGCAGTTCGGGTTCTGTGTCTTCGGCGGTCAGGTCCATCTGGTTGAGGATCTGGCGGATGATCACGCGCATTTCCAGGAGGGCGAGTTGGGCGCCCACGCAGTAGCGGCGGCCGCCCCCAAAGGGCATCCACGACTTGTTGGCTGCGGCGGCACCGTCGCCGAAGAATCGTTCGGGACGAAACTCGTGGGGTTCGGGGAAGGCGACGGGGTCGTGGTGGATGAGGGGGATGGCTGGGCCGACGGCCCAGCCGGCCGGGACCGTGTAGCCGCCGAGTTGGAGCGGCGCGTCCAGTAGCCGGAGCGCCGAATACACCACGGGACGGGTGCGCAGTCCTTCTTTGATCACGGCGTCCAGGTAGGTCTCCTGGCCGGTGTCGAGTTCGGCGCGGAGCTTTTCGAGTACGGGTGGGTTGCGTAGCAGGCGCTCGAACGTCCAGGCCAGGCCGGTCGCCGTGGTCTCGTGCCCGGCTTCGAGCATGGTGATGAGTTCGTCTCGAAGTTCTTGGTCGGTCATCGGCCGGCCGTTGTCGTCTCGGGCGGCGAGCAGCCGTGACAGCACGTCAGTGGTGTTCTCCTGCGGCTCGGATCGGCGCCGGGCTATCTCTTCGTACAGCAGTGTGTCCACGGCGTCGCGGGCGGCGAGGAAGCGGGTGGTGGGCAGAAAGCGAATCCGCCGCAGCAGTCGGGAACCGAGGATACGATCCCGGGCAGCCGTCGGCATCAGCATGAGTGTGTACGGGCCGCCCGGATCGGCGAGCGTGGGCAGTAACGGGCGCAGCTGGTCCAGCCGTTGGGTGTCGGTGATACCGAACACCAGCCGCATGATCACCTCCAGGGTGATTTCCTGCATGCGGTCCCGCAGCGCAAACGGGCGTCCCACGGGCCATTGGCTGATGTTCTGCGCCGCGATCCTGTCGATCTCGTCGCGGTATCCGGCGATCGCCTTGGCGCGCAGCGGAGGCGTGAGCAGCTTGCGGTGCCGCTGCCAGGGTTCATGGTCCAGGCTCAGCAGGGAGTGCTCGCCGACCGCGGGGGCCATGAAGTCGCGCCGCGTTTCACCGGCCCTGCCGCCACCGGCATCGGTGGCATAGATGCGCTCGGCCAGCTCAGCAGTCGCGACGAACACTTCCTTGGGCCGGCTGAACCAGCCGATCCGGAAGACCGGAGCGCGAAACACCGGACCGTATCGGCGCCGACGATCTTCGAAGAAACGTATCGGATCACGAACGAGCCGGACGACCTGGATCGGGCTGGGTATCACTGAGCCGGGCGGAGGCATGGTCATGGAGGCTCCGTAGATGTACGTACGTCAATGACGGACGTACATCTAATTACCATAAGATTGCTTGTATGCGACAGCCCTCCGAGAGTCCCCGCGAAAGGCTGCTTGCCGCAGCCGTCACCTGCCTGCAGGAGAAGGGCTATGCCCACACGACCGCTCGTGACCTGGCCACCGTTTCGGGAACGCACCTTGCATCCATTGGCTACCACTTCGGCAGCAAGGAAGCGCTACTCAATGCCGCGCTGGCCGAATGCTTCCGGACCTGGACCAGGCGGGTGGAACAGGCGGTCTCCGCAGCGCCGGCAGCCAGCCCACGGGAGCAACTGAAACTGGCGCTCACCGCGATGATCGACGTGTTCGACGAGATGCGTCCGACGATCATCGGCTGCGTCGAATCCTTCCCGCCTGCCCTGCGCTCGGCCGAACTTCGCACCCAGCTCGCCGCCCACCTGGCCGAGACCCGCAAGTCCGGCGCAGCGCTCATCACCTGGTCCTGCACCGAAGCCGGCCTGGACCTCCCGGTGCCCGCCGAGGTCATGGCCTCGATACTCATCGCCCTGAGCGAGGGTCTGATGCTCCAGTGGCTGCTCGATCCCGTTGGCACACCCACTGCAGACCAAGTTCTCCAGGCTCTGGGAGCCCTTGCGCCGTTTCTCGCGCCCGACCCGCGATGAGCTGTTCCCCGCCCGGGCGGCCTCGATCGGCCCCACCGGGCGCCGTCTCAACGGTCGGCGGCCGTGGGCCGGACAGACGTGTGCTCAACCGGCATCGGCATGTGCTTTTTGCTCGTGCCCTGGTGCTGGCGAGGTGGTAGGAATCCGTGCCGGTTTCGTACTGGTGCCGTTGAAGATGAGGCGGACGACGATGGCCGCGCGCGGAAATGCCGCAGCCGGAACGATGACGAGGAGGCCTACGCCGACAGCCGTGGTGTGGATCTCATAGCCGAGGCTACCGAGGGGCGACAAGCGTGGCCCGCATCGCTTCCATCAAGGTCTTGCGAGCGGCGCGGAATGCTCGCCGTGCCGCCGTACATGCGTCGTCCTCGCGTGTGGCTCCGCCGGCGACCGCGTCTCGGTAGTCGACCAGGCCTTGCGTTGCCGACACCACCAGCTCCGCCACGGCGGGCGGCGCCGACAACTCCAACTGGTACTGCTTGGCGAAGATCTCGTGCTCACGTACTGCCCGGTGTGCGGCCAACGCTCGCTCGACGAGCGGCTGCTCGACATCGGCGCTCGCTCGGGATATTTCGTCCCGAGCCGCGGCAATCGCTTCTAAGTACTCCGCGTAGAGCAGCCGCAGTGTTTCTCGTTCGCGCGCCCGACTGTCCCGCCTCCAACGCACACGATCAGCGAGCAGGGTGGCCCCTACGCCCACGATCGCACCCAGTCCCGTTCCCGCGAGCCCTAGCCACTCCATGACGTCGGAGTGTAGGAACCTCCGTGCCCAGAGGTAGCTGTTTTGGGCTGTCTCGCGGGGGACCGGCAGCCCAGCGCGGCGGGGGCAGTGGCAATGACCTCGCTTCGCGACTGACTGCCGGGGCTGAACCCTTTGGACATCGACAACGGCGAGTCGAGCATGGCGTGCGAAACAGTCCGGGCGAGCTGGCCCTCCCGTCCGCCGTCCCGCCAGAACCTGATGATCTGCACAGTGTTGCGGGAGCGATCCGTGTAGCGTGATCTTCAGCTGTCGTGGTTCGAAGTACCGTCGCCCGTGAACTTGATGTCCATGGGCGGCATGCAGTGCTGCGTGTCTGAGGACCAGGACGATCACCTCCGGCTTCCGCAAGGTGCGGGAGCCGACGTCGAGTCCTTGGAGGACATATGGCCAGCGGAACGGTGAAGTGGTTCAACTCGGAGAAGGGCTTCGGCTTCATCGCCCAGGACGGCGGAGGTCCGGACGTCTTCGCCCACTACTCGAACATCAACGCCTCCGGCTTCCGTGAGTTGCAGGAGGGCCAGCAGGTCACGTTCGACATCACGCAGGGCCAGAAGGGCCCGCAGGCGGAGAACATCACCCCCGCCTGAGCCACGAGCGTTACCGGTGTCCGCTCTCGGGTCGTTTGAGGGCGGGCATCGGCATGCGTGGGCTGAATTCTCGGGGTAAGGACGTTGGCGCAGCACTGCGATTCGGATGCGCCCGCTTCAGGCTCGCTGCGGGGGAGCCCAGGTACGTGATGGGCGGAGGGGTGTCATGGCCCATCGGATCGCTCTCGTCAGCGCATGTCCGGCTGGTCGTACGCAGGTTTCTTCGACACCTGCCACGCGGGGCAGTCCCAGCGGCTTGCGCGCCCAAGGCGGGAGCGTGGATACCGCGTTCGCGGCGAGGACGGCGTATGGGGCTCGGGCGACCCACGGCAGGGGCGGGTGAAGAAGAATGAAATGCGCGGCATCTCGTGCCTCTTGCGTGGCGCGCAGCTCGGGGCGGTAGGCAGCCAGCCGGTCGGCCAGCTCGGCCCGGTCACGTGGAGGGTCGATGACCCCGAGCGCTGCCGCTATCTGTGACATGTCGGCGATGTACTCGTCGCAGGCGGCGGCATCCAGTGGGCGCGCGCCGTAGCGCTGGTGTGCGCAGAGGAAGCTGTCGATCTCGGCGACGTGTACCCACCCGAGCAGGTGCGGGTCTGCGGCGTGGTATCTCTCTCCGTCGGCAGTGGTCCCTTTCACCCGGTCATGCACTGCCCGGACGTGGTTGACAGCCTGTTGCGCGTCGTCCGCGGTGCCGTAGGTCGTCACGGCGAGGAAGGTACTCGTCCGCTGGAGCCGTGCCCACGGGTCGCTGCGGTAGCCGGAGTGGGCCTCCACGGCGGCCATGGCCAGCGGGTGCAGTGACTGCAGCAGGAGGGCCCTCAGCCCGCCGATGAACATCGAGGCGTCGCCGTGGACGGTACGGATGGGCCGGTCCAGACCGAACCAGCGAGGCCCCGGCGTGCCGTGGATGCGTGCGCGATTTTCTGGGCCCGCCGGGCCCGCGACGCGGGTGAAAAGGCTCCTGCCGAGTCGCTCCTGCAGGTCGGAGACCATGGGTGCGGACAAGTTCATCCGACAAGTATCCGCCGGAACACGCGGAAGGTAAGTGGCTCCGGCGCCTCTCGCTGTCGCGGCCCGAGTGGCTGCCGGCCCTTGAGCGTTACGGACAAGGCCGAGCGCCTATGCCCCCGAGCCGCGGGCTGAAGGGAAACGATGCGGGGCCAGGAGCGTTCCCCAGGCAGGCGTCGGCCGACTTACGGCTCATTCCTCGGTGTCGGCCTCGTCCGCTCGGTCGGGGACGGTTCTGCGGACGTCGTGTCCTTGTCGGAGGCGGACTCATCCTCCCGCTTCCGTGGGGCCTGGCGCTTCTCGTCCTCAATGTGCTTGCGGACCTCTTCCGGCTTTTCTCCGAGCTGGTCCATGACCATCTCCGTTCCGTGGTCGAACGGCCAGGTTGCGGCCAGCGTCGCACAGCTTCGTCCCGCTCGCAGGGTGCCGGGGCTTCGTGGCTCTTCCTTATCCGCGATCGCGGTCGCCTCCGGTGCGAACACACAGATTGCGGGGGACTCCGGCTCCAGGGCGAACTGACCCGGGGCCGCCGAGCTGGCAGAGTCCTCCGAGCATGATCACAAGGGACGAGAAGTCCTCCACGGACTGTGTCGGCGCGGCCTGCCAATACTCCGGAGCGTTGGGCGGTATCGGACTGTGCAAGGTCGCCGTCCACCTCACCTACGCCAGCCGGCACGGGCACGCCCCGATCGACCGGGCCCTGTACCGCGGCGCCGAGTGGGCTGCCGACGAGAAAGACGCCTGCTCACCCATGTCCCCGACGACGTCATGTTCGCGACCGAACCCCAGATCGCCGCCACCCTCCTCACTCGCGCCCGTGACCTGGGCATACAGGCACGATGGCTGGCCGGCGACGAGGTCTACGGCGGCAGGAAACTGCGCCGCACAGCCCACTCGGCTTCGGCTGCGCCCTGGCCGTCCGCACCGACCACCGTGTGGACACTGCCGTCGGCCGACTGACCGTCACCGACCTCGCCGTGCCATGCTCGACATCCAGCCCGACGACACCCCCGACGGACACCGGCCCGGACGCGCCGCCGTCCTGGTCCGCCGCCACCGCTACACCCGTTACTGAGGTTGAACTGGTGGTGTCGTAGCGGCTGACGGCCGGTCGTCCGCTGCGGTATCACCGGTGGCATGCGGTATCCACAAGGGGGCGGGCTGACCGCCGAACGACAGGAGTTCCGTGAGGAGTTACGGCTCCAGGCAGCCGAGCGGTTCGCTCAGGGCGAGGCGAGTGCGGTGATCGCCAAGGACCTGCGGGTCAGCGTCCGGTCGGTGCAGCGGTGGCGGCAAACGTGGGAGGAGGGCGGTCCGCGGGCTCTGCGGTCGCAGGGGCCGGCGTCGCTGCCGAGGCTGAGCCAGAAGCAGTTCACGCAGCTGGAGCGTGAGCTTGCCAAGGGGCCTGCCGCGCACGGCTGGGAGGACCAGCGCTGGACACTGGCACGGATCAAGACGGTGATCGGCCGGCGCTTCCACCTGGCCTACACGATCCAGGGAGTGCGGAAGCTGCTGGTACGTAACGGCTGGTCCTGCCAGGTCCCGGCCCGACGGGCCATGGAACGGGACGACGATGCGGTTGCCGGGTGGGTCAAGGAGGTGTGGCCCTGCGCGGAAGACTCGCGGCGGCCCGTGGAGCTCGTCTTCGAGGACGAAGCCGGATTCTCCATGACGCCGCCGCAGGCGAAGACCTGGTCACTGCGCGGCCGGACCCCGGTGGTGCGGGTGCGGGGCCGTTCCCGCAGACGGGTCTCCATCGCCGCGCTGACCTGCTACAAACCCGGTCACCGCTCCAGGCTGATCTACCGGCCCCGCCGGGACGACGGCCGTCGCGACGGGCGCAAGAGCTTCTCCTGGCGCGACTACCGGGACCTGCTGATCGCCGCCCACCAACAGCTCGGCGGCCCGATCGTGCTCGTCTGGGACAACCTCAACGTCCACAAGACCGCCGATCTGCGGAAGTTCGCCGAAGCCCGGGACTGGCTTACCATCTACTACCTGCCGCCCTATGCGCCCGACCTCAACCCCGTCGAGGGGATCTGGTCCCTCCTGCGACGCGGCTGGCTCTCCAACGTCGCCTTCAGCACCCCCGAGCACCTCGTCCAGCCCATCCGGCGCGGCCTACGGCACATCCAGTACCGCAGCGAGCTCATAGACGGCTGCCTCGCCGAGACGGGCCTGACCATCAGACCCGCCTGAACAACGGCACGACACCACGAGTCAAATCTCAGTAATCACAGTCGGACGATGTCGGCTATTTCTAATATTGCATGAAGAAGTGACACTACTGCATGCAAGTCATACGGTGGCACATGTACGTCTGGCTTTCCTATTCGGGAAATCAACCCTGCTCTTGGATGGCCAGAATTCACGATTCTCCGAAGGAGTGATCATGACTGTTAGTGAGCGCGACTACGATAGGGCCGTGATGATTCTCCGAGATGCTGGGAGTAAGTCTTGCTGGCAAGACTCATCCTCCGCACGGACGTGACATGCCTGATTGGGGCGCGAGGAAACTACTGACCGAAGTCCGGGAGGAATTCAAGCGTGCACCCGGCGGACTGACGCAGGCGCAGAAAGGGGCACTGGAGAAGGCTGCCAGCCTGATGGAACTGGCTTCACTGATGTGCCTTCCCGTGGTGGTTCGGACCACGGTCGTGGGGCAGTGAGCCCGGGCTGGGTCGCGGGGGCCGCCCCCATCCGCAGGCTGCGGATGGGGGCGGCCCCCGCCGGTCTCGTGGTGCGTGTGGCTTGCGATACCTGGCGCCAGCCCAGCGCTACGAGCCCTGCTTGAGGGGGTTTTCCACCTGGGCGCCGAGCACGTAGGCGCGCTGGTCGAGCGCTCCGCCGGCGGCGGCCGCGGGGGTGAAGGTGATGGAGTACCCCTCGCTGCCGCTGGTCTCGCTCATTTCCGCGGACTTGTAGTGCTGGGTGCCGCTGAGCAGTTGCACGCCCAGGAAGGAGATGGCGAGCTTGCCCTCGGCCTGCAGGCTCCTGGCATGGGAGCTCGCCTTACCGCTGCTGAAGTTGACCGTCACGTCGGGCGGTCGACTGATCGCCAGGTAGCTCATCATGCTGAAGGACTCGTCCGTCGGGTACGGCTGGAACTGCCAACCGCTGACGTCCTTTCCGTGGTTGGCGAAGGCCTCGCGCAGGGGCTGGGGGTTCCACCAGCCACTCTGGGTGTCCTGGTAGAAGCTGGTCGGCTTGACGGAGACGCCGGTCACTCCCTTGAACGTCATACTGACCTCGAACCGGCTGTCTTCGGTGTTGAGGTCGTGGAGGCTGTACTCGGCGCTGCCTTGGGCACTGATCCCGATCAGGCTCATCACAGGGATCACACCAGCCGCCTTCCCTCCGATACTCAGCTGCACGTTGTTCTCGTGAGCTTCTGTGGACGACATGGTGAGGGTGAAGGCGGCGCCGTCGTTGCGAAGCCCGCTCTGGATCGTCTCCGGTCCTTCGGCGATCTCGAACCCGATGTGTGTTCTTCCGTCCGGCATGGTGTACAGACCGCCGTTGTCCGCGCTGGGCTGCCCAGCGTTCCGCTTGAGCGTGCTCAGCAGCACCGAAGCGTTGCCCGCGCTGTTCAGCACACCCAGCACGGAGACCATCTCCTCCAGGTATGAGGTGATGGGAGACAGCAGCGGCTGCGCCGACGCCGGAAGGTTCGGCAGCACGTCGGTGAGGTTCGCGATGTTCTGAGCAGTCAGTCGCAGCACATTGGGCTTGGCCCACTGGCCCAGCTTGTACATGGTGATGTAGTCGACCTTCGTGGACTGGCCGGATACATCGAGCTGCTGCTGCGTGATGGTGCCGTAGATCTGCTCGTACTGCGAGACGATGGCCTGCGCGAGCTGCATCTGGTTGATGACCTGCTGGTTCTTCCTCGTCCGGTCGGCCGAGGAGAACTCGAAGTTGAGCGCGTTGAGCAGCGTGCCGTAGCGGTTGCCCAGGACGTCCCCGAAGCCAACCAGCCCGTCCCCCTTCGGCACGATCAACTGGTTGAGGTAGGTCCACGTCTGGTCGTAGAAGACGTTGTCGGACGTCTTGTAGTTGTACGGGAAGTTGCCGCTTCCCGAGACATCCACTGGGGAGAGGCGGTGTGTGCCGCCGAGGGTCCGGCCGGCTTCTTCGGCGATCTTCTGCGCGATTGCCACCTGCGCTGCTTCTGTTCCTGGCATGTTCTCTTCCTTTCCTTGAAGGATGCTTTTCTCGGCACTGTTTGGCGCGCGCCCGGGGCCCCATGTACGACCCCGTTCCGGTATCGAATTTCCTCTCGCGGCAGCGGAGTAAATCCCGGAAGAGACAAACTGATAGTCCCCTCTATTTGGTTCCTCCGCACGTCGAAGGAAGAGGATCCGCCCGATTGGAAGACAATGAGAAAAATAACCGACAAATCTTTGGACTATGCCGGAGCCATGTGCTGAAAAATAATAGAAGGCTGTCGGGGTAAGGCTTCCAGCTCAGGGAGCGGGAGCCGAACGGCTCGGTGAAAACACCGGCGGTGGCGTTGATCACTGTTATTTCGACATCAGGCTCTCGCAGTCATTCAAAATCTCATCTGAAGCCACTCATACTGCGGCCCATGGCCAACACCGAACGCGGCGCCCGTGATGCCATCGAGCGGTTTCTAGGCACCTTCGCGAAGGGCAGTACTCGCAGCCAACGCCGTACCTACCTGAGCGAGTACCTGATCTTCCTCTGCTCTTTCCGGCAGTGCGCAGAGGACTGTCTGACCGTTGACGACCTTCTCGACCGCTCCAACATCGACGCTTGGATGGCCGCCGCCCGCAGTGGAGCCACTCGCCGGCGCGCTGGACACGCGGGGCCCCGTTCCACGGCCGCGGCCAACTCCATGGCGGCCCGTACGACTACGGTCAACACGTTCTCTCGCTTCTGCGGGATCCCGCTGCGTTTACCACGTCCTCGGGCCCAGCGCGCTCCCCGTCTGTCAGCTGTCGAGGCGCACCGCACGCTGCGGCTACTGGCGGCCCACCACCCGGCCCAGATGCGCACCGAGACCTGGGAGCGTTCCGTTGCCGTCATCGCGCTGGCCGTATGCACGCGCCGGGGCCTGGCAGACCTGCACACCATGAGCCCACGTGACATCGCACTGGACCGTGTTTTGCCTCGCGCACGCGTCGCAGGGGAGTGGTATCCGCTGGACTCGCTCAGCGCCGGCCTTTTGGCGCGCTGGCTTGCCACGCATCGCCGACTGACTACGGATCGCAACGAATGCCCCCCGCACGACAGCCTGTGGGTCACGACTGTTCCAGGCGGCGCCCGAAACAGTCAGGAGCACCGTGCGGCCGGCCTTCCTGCCGGATTGCGCGCGCTTCAGGCGACGCAGCGCAAACTGACCCAGCATGCTCTTGGAGCTTCGCTCCTGCTGGATCAGTTCTACGGATCGGACCCGAACAACAGCCCGGTGCACGGTGATGAGGCGGGCAGCCCCCCTAACAAGCGTGCGATGGGCCGCGGCCAACCCGTGGCGTATCTGCCCCACCGCCCGGACAAGCCCGAGCCTCGCCGCCCCGGGGACGACGAAGCAGCGCAACCACCAGGGAGAAAGAGGGAAAGACCTTCCGCCCTCATGGCCCGCGGCATCGGCAGCCCCAGCCACCGAGGCACTACGCGCTTACCGGCAGCCGCACCCATGGCACAGTTCCGGTGCGAAGACGAACAGTCTGCGAAGAGACCGGCGCGGACTATGCCCGGCGGCCGCTTGCCTATCCCAGGCGGGACTGTAAAACGTTCGCTGTAACTCCCAATGCCGCGAAGTCAGCCTCGCCGTTTCGGCTTGAGGCGATGAGGAGTGGTTGATCGCGGCTGGGCTCCGGGGTGCGGGCGTTCGCGGCGCACGATGATGCGGGTGCCGGTCGGATAGCCGGTCAGGTCGACCATGCCGGTCAGCTCAGCGACCTCAGCCCCGTCACGCAGCGTCCCGTCCTGGTTCAGGGCGGGGTGCCAGAGGGGGGCGGGCATGGCCCGGACAGCGCGGCGGAGCGGCTCGGTGATGGCGTATCCGACTGAGAAGAGGCACCGATTCCTCGTTTGCGCAGGTCGCGGATGTGGGTGAGGAAGGCAATCGCGGATCCGGCGCTCTCGGTGCGGATGAGGATGTCGGTGCCGTGGCGCTGGGCGTCGGGGATGTGGGCGAGTGCCTGGTCGAGCACCGTGATGTGGTCGCTCGCGGTGGTGGCGCCGGCGTTCCCGGGCCGCAGCCGGCCGGACAGTGCTTCGCCGGTGTTGGCCAGGAAGCACAGCAGCGGGTGGTAGCCGAAACCACCATCTGCACTGACCTGGACCTTGGGAGGCAACCCGATACTCTGCACCTAGAAAGTGCCCTCCGTCTGGACCGACAGAACCCCTCAGCAAGGTTCATCGTCCCAGGTCAGGAAGGCGCTTTCGCGTTTCCGCCTCAACAGCCTCCGTACCCGAGCGAAACGGCGAGGCCCCTCGGCGGCGGCAACCAGGCAATCAATCCGCACCGACGACGGCAAGCTCAGCAATCTGCGGAAGACTAGCGCCCCCGTCGGTGATGGCGGAGGCCTGGAGGAGCGTGAGGTTGCCGCGCGCCGCTCACCGGCAAGTGGTTCCTGGCCTCGGAGCCGTACGGCAGCGGTACCGCCCCGGTGATCACGCGTTTGCCCGACGAGAACAGCCACCGCCGCCTTGCGCTGGCCTATCCCGCTGATGGTTGCGGCGGGGTGCGGGAGGCTGGCAGCGCCAGCAGGGTGAAGCACAGGCTCCCCACACCCGGGCACAGGGGTACCACGGTGCGTCGCACCCTCCCCCGGCCATGCGCCGGTGGCCCATCGGGGCTCGTGCCCCGGTGGGTCACCGGCGAAGCGGTGCTGATCACACGGTCTCGGCCACTCCTTTCAGCACCGGTGCGGGGGCCGTTTTAGCCGGTGCGGTATGGCTCAGCCACCTCACTGCGCAGTCTCAGACCGTGTCCCGCTCTTCCATCCGCTCCGGGACGGAGTGTTCCGCCCACGGGGTCGAGCGCTCCGGTGAAGAACAGCGTCTCGATGCGCGCGTGATCATGGAACCACTCGAGATGTCGCAGATTGGGCACCGATGCTGCGGCATGGGCGTGCAGATGAGGTGCGCAGTGCCCGGAGAGCTGCAGTCCGTTCGCCTCTGCGAGGGCTGCGGTCCGTAGCCAGACGGTGATCCCACCGCATCGGGTGACATCGGCCTGCAAACAGTCCACCGCGCCGGCGGCGAGCATGTGCTGGAAGTACGCCAGGGAGTAGCCGTATTCGCCGGCGGCCACGTCGGCGGTGATCGCAGCCCGGATCTGCGCCAGCCCGCTCAGGTCGTCGGAAGAGACGGGTTCCTCGAACCAGCTGACGCCATGGGCCTCAAGGTGAGTGGCCATGCGGATCGCCTGCTTACGTGTGTACGCGCCGTTGGCGTCCACATACAGCTCCGCGTTGTCCCCGATGCTCGCACGGGCGCGCGCGACCCGATCGCTGTCCCGGTCCTGGGCCGCGCCCCACGACTCCCCGATCTTGATCTTGACGCGGGTGATGCCCTGTTCCTCGTACCAGGTGCGCAACTGGCGGTCCTGTTGCTGGTGACCGTAGGTGGTGAAGCCGCCGCTGCCGTAGACCGGAACCTCTGCCCGGCTCGCGCCGAGCAGGCGCACGAGCGGAAGCCCCAGCAGGCGCGCCTTGAGGTCCCACAGGGCGACGTCGACGGCCGAGATCGCTCCCGCGATCAGCCCCGGCCGGCCGGCGTTGCGCACCCCTCGGCTCATTGCCTCGTGCACGGCCGGGACGTCCCAAGCACACCGGCCGACGACGATGTCCGCCAACTGACCGCTGATCACCTGCGCGGTGGCCGGGGCGCCATAGGTATAGCCGAGTCCCTCGGTTCGCCCTGAACGCACACGTACGAGGACGAGCGTCGTCGAGTCCCAGGTCAGAGTCCCGTCGCCCTCGGGCGCATCGGTGGGAACGGTGTACACGGCGACGTCGACGGCCTGCACCTCCGGCTTCTCGCCGCGTTCGGCGGCTGATGCGCTCATGGCCCTGTGCTCTCCCGCTCTGTCAGTGGGTCCCTCGGTGACGGCCACCCGGAAGCAGCTCCTGCACCTTCGCCTTCAGACCCTGCCGGACCATGGCGGCGCGGTCGCTGTCCCCCTTGAGGATCGCGCCGGTGGCCGCCTCGATCTGGTCGAGCGTCGCGTGCGGCGGAATGGGCGGCACGGCCGGATCGGTACGGAAATCGATCACGAAGGGCCGGTCCGCGTCCAGGGCCCGGCGCCAGGCGCCCTCGACGTCGCTGGGTTTCTCGACACGTTCGCCGCCGAGCCCGATGGACCGGGCGAAGTCTGCGTAGAGGACGTCCGGAATCGCCTGCGAGGGCAGGAACTGCGGGGCGCCTTCCATGGCCCGCATCTCCCAAGTGACCTGGTTGAGGTCCTGGTTGTTGAGTACGGCCACGATCAGCCGCGGGTCTTGCCACTGCTGCCAGTACTTGGCGGCGGTGATCATCTCGGCGAGGCCGTTCATCTGCATGGCGCCGTCACCGACCAGAGCGATCGCGGGACGCTCCGGATGTGCGAACTTGGCACCGATCGCGTATGGCACACCCGGTCCCATGGTCGCCAGGGTCCCGGAGAGTGAGCCGCGCATCGAGCCGCGCATACGAAGGTGGCGGGCATACCAGTTGGCGGCCGAGCCCGAGTCCGAGGTCAGCATCACGTGGTCGGGTAGCAGTTGGTCCAGGGTGTGAACCACGTACTCCGGGTTGATCGGATCAGCCTCCACTCCTGCGCGGCGCGCCATCACCTCCCACCAACGCGCGGTGTCCTTCTCGATCTTCTTGCGCCACGAACGGTGCTTCTTTCGCTTCAGCTGGGGCAGCAGGCGGTCCAGCGTCTCTCGTGAGTCGCCGACCAGATTGATCTCGAAGGGATAGCGGAGGCCGATCATGAATGGATCGATGTCGATCTGCACCGCGCGCGCCTGGCCGAACTCCGGCATGAATTGGGTGTACGGGAAGCTGGATCCCACGACGAGCAAGGTGTCGCAGTCCCGCATGAGTTCGTACGAAGGGCGCGTGCCCAGCAGGCCGATGGAGCCCGTCACATACGCCAGGTCGTCCGGCAGCACATCCTTGCCGAGCAGCGCCTTGGCCACTCCCGCGCCCAGTGTGTCGGCAAGTTGATCGATCTGTTCCCGTGCACCGCGTGCTCCTTGGCCGACCAGCACGGCAACCTTCTCACCCTGGTTGAGCAACTCCGCAGCACGTGTGATCTCGGACTGTGCCGGCACGGGAGCGTAGGGCGCCATGCCCAGACTGGAAGGAACCATCTTGAACTCGTGCTGCGGCGAGGCGTAGTCGAGCTCCTGCACATCGGCAGGGACGATGACGGCTGTCACCGTCCGCCTGGCGTATGCGGTCCGCATGGCACGATCGATGACGTTCGGGAGCTGCTCGGGTGTGGTCACCATTTCGCAGAAGCCGGATGCGACATCCTTGTACAGACTCAGCAGATCGACCTCCTGCTGATAGGAGCCGCCCATGGCGCTGCGGTTGGTCTGGCCGACGATCGCGACGACGGGCACATGGTCGAGTTTGGCGTCGTAGAGGCCGTTGAGGAGATGGATCGCGCCGGGCCCGGACGTAGCCGCGCACACACCCACCCGGCCGGAGAACTTTGCATAGCCGACCGCTTCGAACGCGGACATCTCTTCATGACGCGACTGGATGAACCGGGGCGTGTTGTCGGCTCGTCCCCATGCGGCGAGCAGGCCGTTGATTCCGTCGCCCGGGTACGAGAACACGAGCTCGACGCCCCACTCGCGCAGCCTTTGCAGTATGTAGTCGGAGACCTTGACAGACACCGGAATTCCTCTCTTGTCGACGATGGTCTGGTGGCCGTACGCCCAGCTCACCTGCGCAGTCGGCGCAGGGCGAGGTAGGTGCTTGCTGCCGTGGCGCCGAGTGCGGCGAGTCCTGACGCCGTGACCAGGCGGGCGTCGGTGCGGGAGACGGTGGGGCGGGCGATCAGCTTTTCGGGGTGATCGGCCGGAGCGTGCGGGTCGAGACTCAGGGCCAGTGCTTCCGCGAGATGCATAGCGCGTCGTCCGGTGCTGCTCTGTTCGATCTGCGTGCGGCAGCTGAACCCGTCTGCGATCACGAGTGCGTTCGGCGCGCAGTTCCGCACGGCCGGGAGTACGCCCTGTTCGCCGACGGCCAACGACAGATCGTGGTGTCCTCGTTCGAAGCCGAAGTTGCCGGCGAGTCCGCAGCAGCCGGCGTCGAGCACGTCGGCGTCGAGACCCGCTCGGCGCATGAGCTCGCGGTCGGCGTCGTAGGCCATGACGGCGTGCTGATGGCAGTGCGTTTGTACTGTGGCGGGCCGGGTCAGCTGCGGCGGTCGCCAGTTGGGGGAGGTTTCATTGAGTAGCAGTTCGGCGAAGGTGCGGAACTGCCGTGAGAGACGCTGCACATCCTGGTCGTCGGGCATCAACTCCGGCGCGTCGGCGCGGAAGACAGCTGTGCACGACGGTTCCAGGCCGACGATGGGAGTGCCGGAGTCGAGCCAGGGGCGCAGTACGTCGAGGGTGCGGCCAAGTACTCGTTTCGCTGTGCCCAGTTGGCCCGTGGAGATCCACGTCAGGCCGCAGCAGACCGTCCGGCCGGGAACGGCGACCCGGAAACCCGCGTCCTCCAGCACCCGTACCGCCGACATGGCGATGTGGGGGTGGAAGTAGTTGGTGAACGTGTCCGGCCACAGCAGGACAGCCCGCGAGTCGGCCGGGTCCGGCTCCTGGGCGCTGTGCGAACGCCACCACTGGGTGAACGACTCCTGCGCGAAGACGGGGGCTTCGCGCTGTGATGTCACGCCCGCCAGCCCCTTTCCGATGCGTGCCAGCCCGGGGGCATGCAGTGCGGCGTTGACCGGCCGGGGTGCGAGCCGGGAAAGCCGTGCCCACAGCGGGAGCCATCCCATCGAGTAGTGAGCTGCGGGTCGCAGTCGTCCCTCGTAGTGGTGCGAGAGGAACTCGGCCTTGTACGTGGCCATATCGACGCCGACCGGGCAGTCGGACTTGCAGCCCTTGCAGGCCAGGCAGAGATCGAGGGCATCGCGGACCTCGGTCGAGCGCCAGCCGTCCGTGACGGCCGAGTCTGCGTGCCCGTCGAGCATCTCGAAGAGCAGCCTGGCCCTGCCGCGGGTGGAGTGTTCCTCTTCGCGGGTGGCCCGGTACGAGGGGCACATCACGCCGCCCGTCTGTGTGCGGCAGTTGCCGATGCCGACACAGCGCATCACGGCCCGGCTGAAGGAGCCTTTGTCGTGGGGGTACCCGAAGTGGGTGTCATGGCTGTTGGGGCGCCACTGCGGGCCCAGCCGCAGATCCTCGTCCGCCCTGCGGGGGGTCACGACCTTGCCGGGGTTCATCCGGTTGTCGGGATCGAAGAGCTGCTTGACCTGACGGAAGGCAGCGACCAGCTCTGCGCCGAACATGCGTGGCAGGAGTTCGCCGCGGGCCTGGCCGTCGCCGTGTTCTCCGGACAAGGATCCTCCGTAGGACGCGACGAGATCGGCGGCCTTGAACAGGAAGGCGCGAAAGGCTGCGACTCCCTCCGCGCTGGTGAGATCGAAGGGGATACGGGTGTGGACGCACCCCTGTCCGAAGTGCCCGTACAGGGAAGGGTGGTCGAGGTCGAAGTCCGCGAAGAGCCGCTTCAGATCGCGCAGATAGTCTCCGAGCCGGTCCGGAGGCACAGCGGAATCCTCCCAGCCCTCCCACGTCTCC
Source organism: Streptomyces sp. SLBN-118 (assembly GCF_006715635.1). Taxonomy (NCBI): domain Bacteria; kingdom Bacillati; phylum Actinomycetota; class Actinomycetes; order Kitasatosporales; family Streptomycetaceae; genus Streptomyces; species Streptomyces sp. SLBN-118. The sequence continues at coordinate 220,066 of NZ_VFNP01000002.1, read as the reverse complement.
CGGTCGTCCGGCGGTCGGGCGGTCACTCCGAGACCGGCTTCGCGCGCTTTGAGCATTCTGTGCTCGCGCGCCGGGTCGTCGGAGAATGCCACCGATGTGTCGTCCTCACACCGGTCGACGGCCCTGAGCGCATCCCGCGCCTGGGAGTCCGCGTCTTCCTGGCTCGCGCCGCTGAACTGCAGCAACAGCCAGCTCTCCCCTTCGGGGAAGCTGTCCAGGGACTCGAGGTATGCGTGCTCCTCACGCATGAGCTGCGCCATCCGGCCGTCAAGAGCTTCCAGCTGGGTCGGACTGCTGTGCTCCAGCAGCCTGGGGACCTCGTCGGCGGCGGCGCAGATGTCGCTGTAGCCCAGCACCACCATGGCCTCCGCCGCTGGGACCGGCACCAGGTCCAGTTCGGCGTGAAGAACCGTGACCAGTGTTCCTTCGCTACCCACGAGCGCACGGGCGAGGTCGAAGCCGTTCTCGGGCAGCAGGGAGTCGAGGTTGTACCCGGAGACGCGGCGCGGGATGCGGGGGTAGCCGCGCCGGACTTCGGCCCTGTGATGGTCGATGATCTCCCGCAGCCCTCGGTACAGCTCGGCCCGCCGTCCCCCGGCGGCGACGATCTGTGCGTACTCCTCGTCCGAGGTGGGACCGACCCAGCAGCGCGTCCCGTCGTAGGTCAGGATCTCCAGCCGCCGGATGTTGTCCACGGTCTTGCCGTACGCCTGGGCCGAGCCGCCGCACGAGTTGTTCCCGATCATGCCGCCGAGCGAACAGTGGCTGTGCGTGGAGGGCTTGGGCCCGAACTGCAGTCCGTGAGGCAGGAGTCGGCGGTTCAGCTCGTCGAGGACGATGCCCGGCTCGACCGTGCAGGTGCGCCGCTCGGCATCGACAGCCACCAGGCCGTCGCAGTACTTGGTCCAGTCGATGACGACCGCAGTGTTGGTGCACTGGCCGCCCAGACTGGTCCCACCGCCCCGGGAGAGCACGGGGGCACCGAACTCCGCGCACACCGCGACCGTGGACGCCCCGGCTTCCGTACTGCGCGGGACGACCACACCGATCGGCACCTGGCGGTAGTTCGAAGCGTCGGTGGCATACGCACCGCGGCTCCCCGCATCGAAGCGCACTTCCCCCTCGATGCGGCTGCGCAGGGCCTTCTCCAGGGCAGCCACGTCCATCGCTGGCCCTCACTCCCTTCGGTCGCCCGGGTACCCGTGCACCGCCATCGAAAACCGTCGTGGCCCTGACAGCCGCGGTCAGCTGGCACCGGCAGGGCAGCACCGCCCGAGGATCTGCTGGACCTCTTCGGCCGACCGTCCCCCTCCGTGAGCCCGTGTGCGCTGCAGCTCCGCCCGGCCTCCGGGGTGAGCCGTGTCTCACCGGGACGGCGCCCACTTGTCTATGCAACGAGTTGCATAGAAAGATCGGGGCATGGCGCTCGAACACGCGATCCTCGTCTCTCTGCTGGAGCAGCCGGGCTCCGGCTATGAGTTGGCCCGGCGGTTCGAGCGGTCCATCGGCTACTTCTGGACCGCCACCCATCAGCAGATCTACCGCGTCCTCAAGCGTATGGAGAGCGGTGGCTGGATCGACGTCCGCGAGGTGCCGCAGCAGGCCCGGCCAGACAAGAAGGAGTACTCCGTCGCCCCGCCCGGCCGCGCCGCCCTCGCCCAATGGCTGCACGAGCCGATCGAACCCGAGAGTGTCCGACACGACCTCGCCGTGAAGATCCGTGGCGCGGCCTTCGACGACCCGGCCGTCCTGATCCGCGAGGTCGAGCGGCACCACCAGACGCATACCCGCCGCCTCGCGCACTACCTCGCGGGGGAACTGCGTGACTTCACCGGACCCAGGGCCCCCAAAACGCCCGACGCCGGGCAGGAACTCCAGCATGTCGTGCTGCGCGGCGGCATCGCGTACGAGCGGATGACGCTCGCCTGGCTCGACGACGTACTCGCGACCCTCCACCGGCTCGGTGCCGAGCGCTGAAACCGAGCGACGCGTCACCGCCCGCCCCGACGACTCCGTTCACCGTCCCGCACCTGATGCACTCTCCAGCCCGCCAACCCTCAACTCTCAAGCCGAAAGGCGAACATCCATGGTCCACCCGCTGCTGTTCAACCCGCGGACCTACGACCCGGCGCACTTCGACCCCGAGACCCGCAGGCTGCTGCGCGCCACCGTCGACTGGTTCGAAGATCGCGGCAAGCGCAGGCTGATCGAGGACTATCGCTCCCGTGCCTGGCTGGCGGATTTCCTCGCGTTCTCCGCCAAGGAAGGGCTGTTCGCGACCTTCCTCACTCCAGCCTCCGACGCCGACCAGCGGCACGACAAGCGGTGGGACACCGCCCGGATCGCCGCCCTCAACGAGATCTTCGGCTTCTACGGGCTCGACTACTGGTACGCCTGGCAGGTCACCATCCTCGGTCTCGGCCCGGTCTGGCAGAGCGACAACGCCGCCGCCCGCACCCGCGCGGCCGAACTCCTCTCCCAGGGCGAGGTGTTCGCCTTCGGCCTGTCGGAGAAGACTCACGGCGCCGACATCTACTCCACCGACATGCTTCTGGAGCCCGACGGCGACGGCGGCTTCCGGGCCAGCGGCTCCAAGTACTACATCGGCAACGGAAACGCCGCCGGTCTCGTCTCCGTCTTCGGCCGCCGCACCGACATCGAGGGCCCCGACGGCTACGTCTTCTTCGCCGCCGACAGCCGTCACCCGGCGTACCACCTCGTCAAGAACGTCGTCGACTCCTCGAAGTACGTCAGCGAATTCCGCCTCGACAACTACCCGGTCGGCCCGGACGACATACTGCACACCGGCCGCGCCGCCTTCGACGCCGCCCTCAACACCGTCAACGTCGGCAAGTTCAACCTCTGCACGGCCTCGATAGGCATCTGTGAACACGCGATGTACGAGGCCGTCACCCACGCGCACAATCGCATCCTCTACGGCCGCCCCGTCAGCGCATTCCCGCACGTTCGCCGCGAGCTGACCGATGCGTACGTCCGCCTCGTCGGCATGAAGCTGTTCAGCGACCGCGCCGTCGACTACTTCCGCTCCGCCGGACCCGACGACCGCCGCTACTTGCTCTTCAACCCGATGACGAAGATGAAGGTGACCACCGAGGGCGAGAAGGTCATCGACCTGATGTGGGACGTCATCGCCGCCAAGGGCTTTGAGAAGGACACCTACTTCGCCCAGGCCGCCACCGAGATCCGGGGACTGCCCAAGCTGGAAGGCACGGTCCACGTCAACCTCGCGCTGATCCTCAAGTTCATGCGCAACCACCTGCTGCGTCCGGCCGAGTACGCGCCCGTGCCGACCCGCCTCGACGCGGCCGACGACACGTTCCTCTTTGGGCAGGGACCGGCCCGCGGTCTGGGCTCCGTACAGTTCCACGACTGGCGCCCCGCCTACGACGCGTACGCCGATGTACCCAACGTCGGGCGCTTCCGGGAGCAGGCGGACGCCCTGTGCGAGATCGTCACCGCCGCCGCCCCCGATGAGGAGCAGAGCCGCGACCTCGATCTTCTCCTTGCCGTCGGCCAGCTGTTCGCGCTCGTCGTGCACGGCCAGCTGATCCTGGAGCAGGCACGCCTGACCGGCCTGGACGAGGACGTGCTCGACGAACTGTTCGCCGTCCTCGTACGCGATTTCTCCGCGCACGCCGTCGAACTGCACGGCAAGGACTCCGCCACCGAGGAACAGCAGCGCTGGGCGCTGGCCGCGGTTCGGCGTCCGGTCGTCGACGACGCCCGCTCGGCGCGCGTCTGGGAGCGGGTCGAGGCGTTGTCCGGGGCGTACGAGATGGCGCCGTAACAACGGAGCAAGCCGGGCTGCCCGCCCGCGAGGCCCGCAGGGGCGCCGCAAGCCAAGGCGCTCCCCGCGGCTCGGCGGCGGGCAGCCGGGGTGCGACCCGGGACCAGACCCCATGCACCGGCGCTCTGCGAGGCGTTTGCGCCCGGCGGTGCTGAGTGAGACTTCGAACGGGCACCACCCCGCCGTCGGGACCGAGCTGGACCATTGGCCCGGACGGAAAGCTCGCACTCACCGGAGATCTGCCGCTCTCGCCCACGAGGTGAGTGAGACGAGCGGCAGGGTGCAGTACGTGCCGCCGGGCGGGCAGCCGCCCGGCGGCACGAGAGAGCCTAGTAGGTGACAGGCGCCGGCGACGGCTTCAGGCCGAGTGGACGGTCGGCGAGTGCGTTCTCCGAGTCGACCTCGCGAGCGTCTCGTCCACCAGGCGCAGGCCCTCGCGCACACGGCCGAGGTTTACCAGAGCCCGGCCCTGCTCGTCGCGTGCCAGCCACACCAGATCTGCGTCGCCGAACCGCTCGCCGACCTCGGCGGCCTCGCTCGCCGTCGCGTGGCCGGACTGCCAGTCACCCCCGCCCATCTGGCTCAGCCACACGGGGATGAGCAGATACCCGCGTTCGACGCAATCCCGCCCGTCAGCCTTCAGGAGCCGCTCACCGAGGGAGAACCAGCCGCTCGCCCGCGTGCCGTGGCCCCGGAACAGCATGCTGTGGCCGATCCAAACCGCGCAGCGGACGGCTCGGGGTACGTCGCCGGCCTTCAGCCACATCGCATGCGCCCGCTCCAGCCCGGCCACGTATTCGTCGTCGCGGCCGAGCATGTAGGCGGATCTGGCCAGCAGCTCCAAGTCGTCGGGGCCCATCGATGTGGCTCCGTCGGCGGCACTCAGGCACTCGAAGGCCTCGAGCCAGGCCTCTGCGGCGTAGCACGCACGGCCCCGGGCAAGATCGGCGTCGGTGCCCACGAGGCGATTATCGACCCGCTGCGCACAACGGGTGGGAGAAACGCTCTGGGCGCGAAAGAAATTGAAGAAGAAGAGAGGCGCCTTGCGTTCCTGAACAACAGGCTTCGGAACGAGTCGGATCCGGTCAGGGCCGAGCAGTTGAGGCAAGATATCGCTGCTCTGGAAGCGGAGCTGGAGAGTGACAGGATCGCGCAGACCGTCATCGAGGAAGAGATTTCTGCGCGGTGTCGGCCGTAGCCGCCTTTCGTGACGGTCCGTCGGTTGTTTCGACGGTCCGTTTCGGTTGTTCGGGCTGTTGATGGCCAGGCTGACAGCCCGGCAGTCGCGCCGGGTGGTCACCAGGTTCCGTGTTTCAAGACCGGCAGAGGTATTGCCAGTTGTGCGGCCAGGCTGGGTCCAGCAGCGCCCGCTGCTGGCCGCGCTGTTGGTGGCCGCGCTGTTGGTGGAGCTGGAAGCGACCTTCGCTCGGAGGCGGCCGCGGGAGCGCATAGAGGGGGGTCGTGGTGCAGGACCGCGGCTTCGTCGGCCGCCCCGAGCAGGGCCGGGATGGGGTCGTGCCAGGCAGCGAAGCGGCGCCGCAGTTCGGCCGGCCCTCCGCTGGCGGCACCCTCCGGTGCGGTGGCAACGCCGAAGGCGTAGACCCGCTGGTCGGGAAGTTGCGCGTAGCCGAAGCGCTCGTCCCGGCCCCAGGTCTCGCCACCACCACCGACTGGCACTGGGTCGGTGACCATGCGCCAGGCGGTGTAGCCGGCGTACCGGGGGGATGCCGTAGGCCACAGCGAGTCGCGCACGGCGCTGCGGATGCCGTCCGCGCCGACCACAAGGTCGGCGTGCAGTTCCCCGCCGTCGTGTACAACCGTGCCGTCTGCGTGGACCTGGCGCACCGCTATGCCGGGAGCTGAAGTGCCTGCCTGGGCAGAGATGTGCAGAGGACGTCGAGCAGATCTGCCCGATGCAAGACAGCGAATTGTCCGTAGCGCCTCTCCAATGCCTGAGTGTCGGTGCGTGACAGCCAGACACCCTTCGGATTCCGGATGCCTCCGGTCACGTTGCGCAGGACCCGCTCCTTGATCTGCGCCCCTACCCCCACCAGCGCATCCAGTGCCCGGAAGGCATTTGGCCACAGCGAAATCCCAGCTCCCACTTCACCGAACTCGGGGGCTTGTTCGAGCACCCGAACCTCCCAGCACCACCAGCGGCGCCGCCGTGCGGGCAGCGGTGGCGGACCTCCTGACAGCTGTCGGCATCCCGAATGCCGCACGGCGGGCGTCCGTCGTCGTTCAGGCCTCGACGGCGTCGTCTTCGATCGCCTGGTCGGCGCGGGGCAGCGCAGATCCCGGCCCTGATGCACTCCGCGCGGCGATCCGCGCCCTGCTCACATGACGGTCCGCGGGGCGAGAAGTAGCTGCGTTTCTCTGGAGACCTGGTAGAGCGTCAGTACACGTCGATTCCCGCGACATCCCGTCGCATCGCCGCGCGCCGCCGGCTTTGCCATTTCCTCCGGCGGAACCTCGGCACGGCGCGTCGATTCACCGCGCGTGAGATGGCACCGTGCGGGGGCATGAAAGACACCGGAAAATCCCTCGGATCGGTGCCCCCACGGCTGTTGCTGGCCAGCGCCACGATGCTGTTCGTCGAGTTGGCGCTGATCCGTTGGTCAGGTGCCAATGTCGTCCATCTCAGCTACTTCTCGAATTTCATTCTACTGGGCTCGTTCCTCGGCATCGGTCTGGGATTCCTGATTCCCGCGGCGCGCGGGCAGTGGCTGAAACGTCTGGCCCCCGTACCACTGGCCCTTCTCGTCGTCCTGGTACGCGAGTTCCCGGTCCAGGTGCGACAGGAAAGCGGCCAGGTCATCTATTTCACCTCCGTGGTGGCAACGGGCCTTCCGGCGTGGGTGACGCTGCCCGCCCTGTTCCTGCTGACCGCGCTCATCATGACCGCGATCGGGAAGATCACGGCGGATCTGTTCCGCCGGCTGCCGTCGCTGACCGCCTACCGGTACGACCTGCTCGGCAGCCTGGCGGGCTCCGTCTCCTTCGCACTGCTGTCCTGGCTCCGCGCTCCGTCGGTCGTGTGGGGCGTGCTCGCCGCCCTGGCAATGCTGGTCCTCGGCGGACGCCGGAACACCGTCCTGTACACGATCCCGCTGGCCGCGATGGTGGCTGCCCTCGCGCTCGAGTCCATGACGCCAGGTGTGTCCTGGTCGCCCTACTACAAGATCCAGGTCACGCACACGCGGTCCTACAGGATCTCCGCCAACGGCGTGCCGCATCAGAGCATCGCGCCGCTCCCGGTGCTGATGCGGCATACGCCGTACAGGCAGCCGTACGACGAGACCCCCGCCAACCCGCACAAACGCGTGCTCGTCATCGGAGCGGGGAACGGGAACGACGTAGCGGTCGCGCTGGCGCACGGAGCCGAGCGCGTGGATGCCGTCGAGATCGATCCCGGTCTGCAGCAGATCGGTGCCCAGCACCACCCCGCGAAGCCGTATTCCAACCCCAGGGTGCACGTGCACATCAACGACGGGCGGGCGTTCCTGGAACAGACCAGCGCTCGGTACGACCTCGTCGTCCTGGCGCTGCCCGACTCGCTGACACTCGTAGGGGGCGCGAGCAATCTCCGTTTGGAGAGCTATCTGTTCACCCGGCAGGCCTTCGAGGCAGCACGCAAGCATGTCGCCCCGCACGGCGCGTTCGCCATGTACAACTTCTACCGGCAGAGCTGGCTGATCGACCGGTTCGGCGGCAGCCTCACCGATGTGTACGGCCACGCGCCGTGCATGACGACGTTCAGCAAGAACTGGGCGGTTCTGGTGGCAGGCCGCACACCGGCGGACCAGTCCTGCGCGAAGGAGTGGCAGCCGAGCGGCGCCGTGCCTGCCGCCGTAACCGACGACCACCCGTTCCCCTACCTCCTTCACCGGACGATCCCCAGGCTCTACCTGGGGGCGCTGGGAGCGATCCTGCTGATGACGGTCCTGTCGGTGCGCCTCACCGGTGTGCGCATCCGGCGGACCGTCCGCTACACGGACATGTTCTTGATGGGCGCGGCGTTCATGCTGCTGGAAACGAAGAACGTGATCGGCTTCGCCCTCTATTTCGGTACGACGTGGCTGGTGAACGCCCTGGTGTTCATCGGCGTGCTCCTCGCAGTGCTGGCCGCCGTGGAAGTCCGGCGCCGTCTGGCATCGCCCAACCGGACGGTGCTCCAACTGCTGCTCTTCGCGTCGCTGGCCGTGGCCTGGCTCGTCCCCGCGCACCTGGTGCTGGCGCTGCCCGTCGCCCCACGGCTCGCGGCGGCGATCGCCCTGGCCTTCGCGCCGATCTTCTGCGCCAATCTCCTCTTCTCCGACCGCCTCGCGCTCGCCCCGGATCCCACAGCGGCCTTCGGTGCGAACCTGCTGGGCGCCCTCACCGGCGGCACGCTCGAATACCTCGCCCTGCTCACCGGGTATCAGGCGCTGCTGCTCGTGGTGGCCGTGCTGTACGCGGGCGCCTGCATCGCGATGCGGATCGGCGGCCGCCGCCCGGGGCCGCCCACGTCCCTTGAAGGGCACGTCGGCGACAACGTCACCGTCCGCGGCTGAAAGAAGCGGCGGCTGTAGCCGTCATCTCAGTAGGGAGGGGACTGGCGCGGCGGTTGACGTTCCGTTTCCAGTCCCCGCCGCTTCATCTGCTTGTGCGGCGCACGCCCAGCCGCCGCATAAGTCCGAGCGCGCCAGGGGCGCTCGAAGTCCACGGCCCCTCAGTGACCTGGGCCGGGGCGAGCTCGCCGCCGCTGCCATGGGCCGTCCTCCGACTGGATCATCCCAAGTGGCACACGCTATACCAGGCGCGCAGGGTTGCAGGTGCCCCCACGGCGTCCTCCTGCGGGGCCGCAAGGCTGCGAGGTTCGCGTCGGAGGTGTGCTGTGGCGGCCCCTGCAACGTCCAGCGTTGAGTGGACAAAAGGTGCGTGGAAACGTGCGCGTGACGCATGGGGCAGGGCCGCGCCGGCCATCGGCATCTATGCCGTGGTGCGCATGGCCGGCCTGGCTGTCATTGCAGCCTGCGCATGGGCAGGGGGCCGGCACCCACGCAAGCTGCTGGGGCTTTCGTATGACGCGGCCTGGTACGCGAGTGTGGCGCGAGACGGCTACGGCAGGGTCGTAAGGTCCCAGCTGGGCATCTCCCACACCGACCTTGCGTTCTTCCCGCTCTTCCCCGGTCTCGAAAGGGCTGCTTCCGCTGTCCTTCCGATCAGCCTCGTCAGCGCGGGACTCCTGGTCGCCTGGCTGTCAGCGGGTGCAGCATCCTGGGGTATCTACGCCGTCGGCGCCCATGTGTACGGCCGGCGGGTGGGCACGTGCCTTGTCATCCTCTGGGCCCTCTTGCCGCACGCAGTGGTGCAGACCATGGCGTACACCGAGTCGCTGATGACGGCCCTGGCAGCCTGGTCGCTCTACGCGGCACTCACCAACCGCTGGATATGGTCCGGCTGCCTGGCTCTGCTCGCGGGACTTGCTCGCCCCAATGGCGTAGCGGTCGCCGCGGCAGTCATCTGCACCGCCGTCGCCGCACTGTGGTCGCGGCCGCAGACCCGCAGAAACCCCCGGGTCTGGGCGGTGCTCCCGCTCGCACCACTTGGGTGGCTCGGGTACGTTGCCTGGGTGGGAATGCGCTCCGGCAACCCCCTGGGATATTTCGAGGTTCAGCGGGAGTGGGGGTCGCGGTTCGACTTCGGCCGCCATGCCATGGCCTTCACAGGACAGCTGATCTTCAAAGGGGGCAGGCTTTCCGAATACGTGGTGGCTGCCGTTCTGGCCGTGGCACTGATTGCTCTGGTACTGCTCATCCTCGACCGGCCGCCTCTGCCCCTCCTGGTGTACACCGGTGTCCTTGTGGTGATCGCCTTCGGCGGCGCCAACTACTTCGTCGTGAAGCCGCGCCTCCTCCTTCCGGCTTTCCCTCTGCTCCTCCCGGCGGCGATGGCGATGTCCAAAGCCAGGCTGCGGACCGGCGCAGTGCTGGGAGCCGGTCTCGCCGCGTTCTCGTTGACCTACGGCGTGTACCTCTTGATGTTTGCGCCCTCCGCGCCATGAGGCGAAGCGGATGTCAGCATGGCAGGAGGGCGTGATGGCCGCTGAACCGGGTGGAATGAGGGACGGACGGCCACGGGCCGCTCAGTGAGATCAACTTCCACTACGTACTTCTCAAGGCTGAGGAGGGCGGACCTCCGCTCGGCTTCGGCCTGGCTCACATCTGCGCCACGGCGGTGATCTCGTCGATTCTGAGCGGTCCCGTATAGCGTGCGCAGATCCATCGGGCCACTCCGCGGATCCTGGTCGTGGTCGAGTCGGCCAGCTCCCGGCAGGAGCCCGTACCAACCCGGCACCGTCAACACCATGGGCGAGGTCGGGCGATTGAGTCGCCCCGCTCCTGCCCGAGGGAGCCGGCGCCCCCGCCCGGGCAGCTGATGAACCACCACCACGCAACGACGTCGCCGGTCTTCAGGCCCCTCCATGGCCCGCGACGCCCTCCGTCGGTGTGCGCTCCGATGGGCGTGGCTGTCACCTTGGAAGGCCGACCCCTTGTCCCGTGTCACGTCGTCGAGTCGGGACGTTCCAGGAGTTCGTCCAGAGGTACGTTGGGGTCGGCGAGCCTGGCGGGGGCGATCTGGTGCCCGGAGACGACGAGGCTGCGGATCGGGTCCGTGACGTCCCAGACGTTGACGTTCATGCCGGCCAGTACCCGGCTCTCGGCGAGCCAGAAAGCGATGAATTCGCGGGTCTCGGGCCGACCGCGGAAGACCACCTGGTCGTATCCGCCGGGTTCGACGTACCCGGTGTACTCCATGCCCAGGTCGTACTGGTCTGTGAAGAAGTACGGAACGCGGTCGTAGGCCACGTCCTGGCCGAGCATCGTCTTGGCCGCGGTCTGGGGCTGGTTGAGGGCGTTGGCCCAGTGTTCGACGCGGATGTGCTTGTCGAGCAGCGGGTGGAAGGCGTTGGCGACGTCCCCGGCGGCGTAGACGTCCGGGTGTGAGGTGCGCAGGTGGGCGTCGACACGGATGCCGTTGTCGACGTCGAGGCCGGCGGCTGCGGCGAGCTGGGTGTTGGGGGTGATGCCGACACCGACGATGACCGCGTCGGCGTCGACGTGGCTGCCGTCGGCCAGCAGCACGCCGTTCGCCCGGCCATCAGCCCCGGTGATCTCAGCGACTTGGACACCGGAGCGCAGGTCGACTTCGTGGTCGGTGTGCAGGTCGGCGAAGATCTGGGCGACTTCGCGGCCCAGCACGCGCAGCAGGGGGAGTTGGGCTGACCCCAGCACCGTGACCTCCACACCCATCGCGCGAGCTGCGGCAGCCGTCTCCAGACCGATCCAGCCGGCGCCGATCACCGCGATGCGGGATGCGGACTCAAGGGATTCCTTGATGCGGTCGCTGTCGGCGAGCCGGCGCAGGTAATGGACCCCGTCGAGGCCGTCGCCGGGCACCGGCAGGGGGCGCGGTGAGGAGCCGGTGGTCAGGAGCAGCTTCGCGTAGCCGAGCCGGCTGCCGTCAGCGAGCGTCACTTCATGGCCGCTCGGGTCGATCGCCTCGACGGTGGCGCCCAGGCGCAGGTCGACGTCGTGCTCGGCGTACCACTGGGAGGGGTGGACGTAGACCGACTCACGCTCGTCCTTGCCCAGCAGGTAGCCCTTGGAGAGCGGCGGCCGTTCGTAAGGGCGCTCGCTCTCCTCTCCGAGCAGCACGACCGGGCCGTCGAAGCCCTCTGCCCGGAGGGTTTGTGCTGCCTTCGCACCAGCCAGGCCGGCTCCGATGATCACGAATGCTGTGTTCGCGGACATGTCCTCTCCTCTGCTGCGTTGGCTCTGCCCGCAGAACGATGCCGGTCCGCTCGCGAGTTGGTCCCCGCCAGCGTTGCATATGGCCAGTCCATCTCGGCGGTGGCGCTGCTGTACGGACGGTTGATCTGTGCCCGGTGTGTCTGCCGATCGGTGGTCGCAGGAGATAGCTACGCCGGGATCGTCCGTCGGCGGCCGGCTGCATCAGGCTGCGGCGCGCTTGGTGTGCAGTTCGGTATTCAGCTGCTCGAACAGCTCGTCGGCGGAGGCCGTGAACTTGCTGATGCCCTCGTCCTCCAGCACACGCACCACGTCGTCATACGACACTCCGACAGCCTCCAGGCCATCAAGTACCTGCTGGGCTGCCGCATAGGTGCCATGGATTGTGTCGCCTTGGACGCGGCCGCGGTCCGCAACCGCGCGCAGGGTCTGCTCCGGCATGGTGTTGACCACCTCTTTCGCCACCAGTTCGTCGACGTAGCGGGTGTCGTCGTAGGCGGGGTCCTTCACCCCGGTGGAGGCCCACAGAGGTCGTTGCGGGCGCATCCCGGCCGCCGCCAGGGCCTTCCATCGGTCTGACGCGCACGCCTGCTCGAAGTGCTGGTAGGCCAGGCGTGCGTTGGCGATCGCGGCCCGGCCGCGCAGGGCCCCCGCCTCCGGCGTGCCGATCTTGTCCAGTCGGCTGTCGACCTCGGTGTCCACCCGGCTGACGAAGAAGGAGGCCACCGACGCGATGGACGCCAGGTCACGTCCCGCTGCCTGTGCCCTGCCCACGCCGTCCAGGAAAGCGCGGAGCACTTGGTCGTAACGGTCCAGAGAGAAGATCAACGTCACGTTGATACTGATGCCCTCGGCGAGCGCCGTGCTGATCGCCTCCAGGCCCTGCTGCGTGGCGGGGATCTTCACGAACATGTTCGGCCGGTCCACCAGCCACCACAGGGCCCGTGCCTCGGCGATCGTTGCCGCCGTGTCGTGGGCGACTCGCGGGTCCACCTCGATCGAAACCCGGCCATCCACCCCGCCGCTGGCCTCGTACACCGGGCGCAGCACGTCGCAGGCCCAGCGCACGTCGAATGCGGTCAGCAACCTGATGGCTTCCTCGACCCTAATCCCGCGCCGGGCAAGATCGTCTACCTGCTCGTCGTAGCGGGCACCCGAGCGGATCGCCTTGGCAAAGATCGTCGGGTTGCTGGTGATGCCCACTACCTGCTGTTCACGCACCAAGTCGGCCAGGCCGCCACTGGCGAGCCGCTCCCGGCTCAAATCATCCAGCCAGATCGCTACGCCTTCTGCGGCCAGCCGGTCCAGGTTCTCACTCATGATCTTCTCCCTTGCGTCGCTTCGGGCAGGGCACTCACACACCCGGGAGGCCGGCGACCACACCGGCGATTTGATGCCGGGCGGGTGCGTACTGCGTTCGGGGCTGTCGAGGCCGCCACGGCAACGCGTGCGGGTGAGCCGACTGCGGGGCCCACCCGCCTCGTCACCTTCTGTGGCTGCTGCCTGTCGTTAGTGAGAGGGCCGCTTGCCGTGGTAGTGCTGGGCGAGCCGGGCGAGGGCGACCGCGCCGAGCAGGAGTCCGAAGTCGCGCAGCGCGATGTCGTAGTAGCCGGGGATGGTCAGCAGATTGACGATGATGCCGGCGAGCCATCCGGCGACCAGCCAGCCGCCGAAGCGCGGGGTGAGAGCGACGACAAGGCCCGCGACGATCTCGATGACTCCCACGGCGTACATGGCTGCCTGGGCGCTGCCGGGAACGATGTCGTTGATCCATGGCGCGAGGTAGGTGGGCCAGTCGACGAGCAGGTTGGCGAACTTGTCCAGCCCGAACAGGATCGGCGCCACGGTGAAGCCGGTACGCAGGATGACGAACGCCTGGTAGCCGGGTTCGGTGAGCACGGCCCGCCGGGGTGTGGCGGACGTGGTGGTTGTGGTTGCGGACGACATGACGCCCTTCTTTCTATCGACAACTTTCACTAACGATAGAAGCGCGGAATTTCTCTTTAGTCAATGGCTGCTGGTTTTACACTGGTGTTCATGGACCACCCCAAAGAAGCAGCACGACCCGATGTCTCCGCCGTCGCCGCTCTCGACGAGCCGACCCGCAGGAGGCTCTACAACCACGTCGTGCGCCAGCAGGGGCCGGTCAGCCGCGACGAAGCCGCCGAGGCCCTGGGCCTCGCCCGGCAGACCGCGGCCTTCCACCTGGACCGCCTGGCCGACGAATCGCTGCTCGACGTCGTCTACGAGCGGCGCAGCGGCCGGACCGGTCCGGGTGCCGGCCGGCCCGCCAAGCTCTACAAGCGCTCCACCAAGCAGGTCACCGTCAGCCTGCCCGAGCGGCACTACGAACTGGCCGGACGGCTCCTCGCCCAGGCCCTGGAGGAATCCGAAGCCACGGGCGAACCGGTGCGGACCGCCCTGCACCGAAAGGCCCGAGAGCTGGGCACACAGCTCGCCGAAGGCAAGACGGGTGTCTTCGACCTGCTGGAAGGGAACGGTTTCGAACCCCGCTGTGAAGGTGATGCGATCGTCCTGGGCAACTGCCCCTTCCACGCGCTTGCACGCGAACACACCCAGACCGTGTGCGGCATGAACCTCCACCTGCTCCGAGGCGTGCTGGAAGGGCTCGACGAAGACGGGCTCCAGGCATGCCTGGAGCCCAGCCCCGGTCACTGCTGTGTCCGCCTGCACCCGGCTTCCTCACCGTCCGGGACCGCACGGCCCTCCTGAGGCGTACCACGACGCCGTCCATGGCGTTCTCGCGCCAGGACCGCTTCCAGCGCTCTACTGATCGCACACTGACTCGCAGGTTTTCGCGATAGCCGTGTTCTTCTCACCCGCCTCGAAGCCCTCGACGGCCGGCATGCGTATCCGTTCTCGCCGCCTGTTCATGGGGCCTGAGCCCTCCCCGTTGCCCGTACCGCAGGGGCCGGCACAGCGCGACACGCTCCGTGATTGGTTCTGTAAGTGAGATCGAGGAACGTTTGGCGACGGTTTTGGGTAGCACTTAGCGATCACAGAGCCCGGAAATGTCGATGAGAACCAGCAACACTGCGGACGCGTGTGAGCCCTTCCCTGCGCCGTGATGGTGGCCGGCCTCCCTGCATCAGGGCAGGCTGCGCCCATCGTTGGCCAGGGGTTGGACGGAGTTGCTGGTCAGGCTGCTGGCGCGAGGGTGACGTCGCGGCCGAGGACCTTGAGCTGGCGGACCAGGTCGTGGGTCCGGCGGGTGGGATCGACGAGGGATCTTCACGCTGGCGAGGCGTCCCGTCAGAGACATGGTGGACTGTTTCTGATCCGGCTGTTTACCTCTGGTGTGTTCATGTGCAGTAGGGGATGGCGTTGAGGTTCTTGATGTGGCGTGCGGGGGCCCAGCCGCGTGGGTTCTGGCCGAGTTTGTACCAGATGTTGTTGCCCTTGACCCATTGGCCTTTGGCCTTGCAGTCGATCGTGATGGTCTGGCCGGGGCGGAGGTTGCCGGCCTCGGCGGAGTGGCTGGTGGGTTGTGTGCGGGCCTTCAGGGACTTCCTGGAGACGACTTTGCCGCGGCCGACGGTGATGCTGTGGCACTTGGGAATGTGCTGCCAGTAGCAGGCGGCCTGGACCAGTCCGTAGCGGTAGTCCGTGCCGGTGCCGGAGATGCGCAGGGAGTCCCGGCCGAGTGTGGCCAGGATGTCGTTGGTGGTTCCCCGGCAGTGCCCGGAGGTCAGGCACAGCGCGATGGTGCCCGAGGCGAAGGGTGTGGCCATGCTCGTGCCGGAGAGGTAGGCGTATTCCGGCAGGAAGAAGCCGTTGGGGTGAGTGGGCCCGGTGGAGAGGATGTCTGTGCCGGGGGCGGCGATGTCCACCCACGTCGCTCCGTAGTTGGAGAAGTCGGCCCGTTGGTTGAACACTGTGGTGGCGGCGACGCCGATCGCTTCCGGGTAGGCCGCCGGATACTGCGGCTGATTCGTACTCTCGTTGCCTGCGGCGGCCGACACGGTGACTCCCGCCCGAGTGGCCACCCGGACGGCTTCGTGCAGCGCCGGGCTGCTGACTGGTGAAGTCAGGCTCATATTGGCGACACGGATGTTCTTCGCCTTGGCGTTCCGGGTGACCCAGTCCAAGCCTGCGACAAGATCGGAGAAGTCTGCAGTGCCGTCGTCACCGAGGACTTTGACGTTCCACAGTTTGGTGCCGGGGGCGGTGCCTTCCACGCCGATGCCGTTGTTGAGCGCCTGGATGATCCCCGCGACGTGTGTCCCGTGGCCGAGGAGGTCGTCCGCGGTGGGGGCGTCGGAGAAGTTGACGCTGCCGGCCACCCGAAGGTCCGGGTGGTTGAAGTCGACACCGGAGTCCAGCTCGGCCACCCCGACCCGGGCGGGTGCGGGCACGGTGAACCCCTTGTCGGCGCCTCCCACGGTTCCGATCCGGAACGGGCCCCACTGCCCGGCCAGCAGCGGGTCGCCCGCATACCGCACACCCCCGCTGCCCGGCGTGCCCGACAGTTTCCGCCGCGCCCGGGGTGCGGCACCCTTGAGGGGCTTGGGCAGGGACACCTTCTGGTCGCGTTCGACCGAAGCAACGCGCGGGTCGGCGCGGATGGCCTGGATCTGCGTGGCGGTCGCCTCCAGGGCATAGCCCTTCAGGGCGTTCCCGCCCGCGGCGGCGTTGTACACATGCCGCACCCGGCCCTTACCCTCGCTCTGCGCGTGCTGGTTGGCGACCGCGCCCGGATCGGCCACGGAGTCTTTCAGCACCACGATCCACCGCTCCACCGCCGCAGCGTCCGCGGCGGGCACAGCCCGCGCACGGCCGGGAACGGCGGTCGTGGCAATGACCGCTGACAGCACGGCACAAGCGACCGCACCGGAACGCAACGAGAGACAACGCGGCAGTCCCACCAGTTCCTCCAGCATCCAGCACCGAAGATCGACAGGATGGGACGGTAGGAGCAGCACAGCGGGTCAGGCAGGCGCCTCGCCGGGCCGGTCTCACCGGGCCGGGAAGAATCCGCCGATCAGCCCAGGCCGGCGACACCGGGGCATCGGCGCCGGGCCCACGCCCTCTCGGAGTGCTGGGGAACCGACGAAATGCAGGTGGTGACGGGCTGACGAAATGCCGAGGTGATCGCCTGAGCTGGCAGCGGTGGCGCTACTCTCCACGACCAACTGCGTCCGGAATGGCCGACGACGGCGGCCTGCGGTTCAGCGAGCCCGGCGGGCGAGTGGATGTTGAAGCTCCCTGCTCGCGCCTGCGCAGAGCGGTCTTAGAAGCCGTATCTCTACCGATCTTGGAACCTGCAAGTCGAACGGAGTTCCTGGTTGGGTGATCTTCCGCCCGTACGCGCATGAAGGCAGGGCCCCTTGGTAGCTCGGAGGTACGAACCGAACCGAGCAGTACCAGGAGGCCCTGTTGTCGCAGTTGTACGCGCCCGAGCCCGTTCACTTCAACTCGCCCGCCGTGTCGTGCGATTGCCTCGCGCACGTGGCCTCGTCGACTGGTGCCGGAACAAACTCGCCCTGACCTTGGAGATCGTCAAGCGCACCGACGACATGACAGGGTTCGTGGTGCTCCCCAGACGCTGGGTAGCAGAGCGCACGTTCGCGTGGCTGATGAACTCCCGCCGTCTGGCCCGTGATTACGAGACCCTGCCCGCCACCAGCGAAGCGGTGATCCGGTGGTCGATGGTCACGCGGACGGGCCGGCGTCTGGCGCGGCCACGGGCCGCCGGCCGGCGCTGAACATCCCCGACGTCTCCTGCAGGAGCCACCCGCGCTCCGCCAGGCGCCTGGCCTTCGAGCGTACCCCCTCGACCTTCGCCGGCGTCGTCGGAAGACCCAGCCCCACCGCGATCTCCTTGGCCTTCGCCGGTCCCCTGCCCGCTGACCGCCGCTCCTCCAGCACGTCCAGAATCCGCTGGTAGTCCTGCGTCAGCACCGTCACCGGCACCCGTCCCGCCACTGCGGCACCATCGAGCCCGGCACCGGTGCAGCCAAAGGCGCTGTTGCCCGCTCGGACTCGGTCGGGGGCTCGGTCACGGCAGTCGCCTCGGCCGCCGAGGCGGCCAACGCCTCGACCAGTTCCTCCCGCGCGATCACCCGCCGGTCCAGCTCGATCTCCGCGGCCTCCAACACCTCAGCCAACCGCGCGACTTCCTCCCGCAACCCCTCCACCCGAACCCGGGCAGCCACCTCCCGCTCCTCCAGCATTCCCAGCACCGACGCCACCGCGCACCCCTCGGTCATGAAGCGGACACAAGACGCCGCATGCCTCCCTCACCCCGAGCAAAACCATGCCTGACCAGTAGGAATCAAGGGATCACGTTCGGTTGAGATACGGCTTCTGAGAAGTTGCTTCTGGGCTTGCAAGACAAATCCCGCTTCGATGAGACCCAGCAGGCCCGGTTGTTCCTCAGCCCTCATCGCTGCATTTGGCCGGCCGAACTCGCCTTGTGGCCCCAGCTGGCCGGCTTCGAACTGGAGACCAGGCATGCGGACTGGGCCGGCGCCACATTCACCGCCGAATCGCGTTCGCACGTCTCCGTCTACCCATTCCCGCCAACGCGGTAGCTCCGCATGGCCGGGATGGATGCCACTGGCCTTGCCCTGTGCGCGTGGTGGTGAGGCAGGGCCGTATCACCACGTGGTGTAACCAAGGTGCCCCCGGCGGCTGTTGGAATTGTGTGACGAAAACCAATAAGCATGCCGGGGACACCGTGTCCCTGGTCTACCAGTGCCGCCTGCCGCTGTCCACGCGCACCGTGAACCACCTCGCCGATCTGCTGCGCGGCCACCTGAGGTTGATACGGTCCAGGTGGCGGGCACTGTCGGCCGGGGAGGATCGCGACCATCGTGCTGGCCGTGCTGCGGCACGATCAGCGCCTGGCCGACATGGCCGGCGGCGAGGAACTTCACTTCAGCGGCGCGCTCGCGGCCGTGGAACGCGGCTACACCGTGCTGGTCTTCGACGGCCCCGGACAGCCCGGGCCGCGGCACCGCGAGGGCCTGGTCTTCCGCCCCGACTGGGAGAACGTCATCACTCCCGTGGTGGACTTCGCGGAAACCCTCCCCGAGGTCGACAACGGCCGTATCGCGCTGCTCGGTTCCAGCATGGGCGGCATCCTCGCGCCGCGGTCCGCTGCCTTCGAGCACCGGCTCGCCGCGCTGATCGCCGTCGACGGCGTCTACGACCTCGGCCAGATATCCGTCCGCAACATCCCGGGCGACCGCAAGGCGGCCGAACAGTTCCTGCGTGCGCAGTCCGCCCCCGAACTCGATGCCTCATTCGAGCAGATCATGGCCAACGACGCGACTGCACGCTGGGCGATCAACCACGGCATGTACGTCATGGGCGTCGACACCCCCCGCGCCTTCAGCGCCTCCTACCTCGACTACACCCTCGACAACGGCATCGCCGAACAGATTCAGTGCCCCACCCTCGTCTGCGACGCCGCCGAGGATGAATTCTTCAAGGGCCAGCCCGAGCAGCTCTACGACCACCTCACCTGCCCCAAGACCTTCATGGTGTTCACCGCCGAAGAAGGCGCCGGCGCCCACTGCCACCCCGGAGCCATGCGCCTTTCCCTTGCCCGCATCTATGACTGGCTCGACGACACCTTCGCCACGACAGCCTGAATTCCCGGGCCGCCAGGCACCGCCACGAATCCCGTCTCACTCGAATCTGCACGTAAGGAACTCTCATGACCCGCACCGGCATCAAGGCCGCACTCACCGACCTGCTTCTCAATGACGAGATCACCCTGGACGAGGCCGCCGACCGCCACTTCACCCCCGACTACCGCCAGCGCACGGACGGCGAGTGGGCCGACCGAACCCAGTTCCTCGACCACATCGCCCACCTGCGCACGCTCGTCGCCGGCGGCGAAGTCGAAGTGCACGAGGAGCTGTACGACGGCAACAAGTACGCCGACCGGCACACCTGCCACATCACGAAGAAGGACGGCTCGACCGTCAGCATGGAGGTCTACGTCTTCGCCGACGTCGCCCCCGACGGCCGCTTCCAACGCATCGAGGAGGCCACCCTGATGCTCAAGGGCTCCGACGCCGACCGCAACCTCGGCAGCGCCCGCTGAATGGGTCGCGGCGCGTGATGCAGTGAGTCAGTGCAGGTCCACCTGGAAGGCGCGACGGTGGTCGGTCCCGGGGGCCTTTCCTGGCAGGCCCCAGATCATGGGATAGATCAGCACGTGGCGGCCGGCTGCCGGTCGCTTCGCATGTTCGCGACGGTCGGTGCCCCCAAGTGCGCAGGTAGAGGCAGTCGGGTGGCCCGCGGCCACACCGCCACCACGCAGCCCATTTCAAGCCGCGGGCATCAGGGGGCGTCCTGACTCTTGACACCCATCGCCCGGATCCGCTTCCCTCGTTGCGCATGCCACATGGCATTGCGTAATGCGGAACCGCAACCGACCCCGAGAGGCGGTAGTTCCATGCCCACTGCCCGGCGTTTTCTGGTCAGCATCCTCAGCGCCGTAACCGCTGTTGCTGCGCTGACGCTCGGCCCCGTGCTGGCACAGGCCGCCGACGGTCCCGCGGGCGCCGCCGGGGGCAGCCGCCACGCGGACCTGAGCTCCTGGCCGCACGCCCAGGAGAAGCGGCTGCAGAAACTCATCTCCAAGTTCTCCGACCACGGCGACTACGCCGTCTTCGACGCGGACAACACCATCTGGCGCTACGACCTCGAGGAATCACTGCTGCCCTACCTCGAGATGAAGGGCGTGCTGGACCGGGACCACCTCGATCCGTCGTTGAAACTGATCCCCTTCCGCGACGGTGAGAGCCTCTACTCCTACTACGTGCGGCTGTGCGAAATCGACGACAAGGTCTGCTACCCGTGGGTCGCGCAGGTCTTCTCCGGGCTCACCCTCGAGACACTCAAGGGCCATGTCGACGACCTCTTCGCCTACGGCAAGCCCATACCGGTCGCGTACTACGAGGGCAACGAAACCGTGCACAGTACGGTCAACCCGCCACGCATCTACCCCGGCCAGCGCCAGCTCATCAACGAACTGCGCAAGCACGGGATCACTGTCTACGTCATGACCGCCGCTCATGAAGAGCTGGTACGCATGGTGGTCTCCGACCCTGCCTACGGCCTCGGCATCGATCCGAAGAACGTCATCGGTGTCACCACACTGCTGCGCGATCCCGCAACCGGCGAACTGACCACCGCACGCAAGCAGATCGAGAAGGGGCACTTCCTCGACGCGGAGTACCCGAAGAGCAAGCACATGGGGATGGAGGTCACGCCCTACCTGTGGACCCCGGGCACCTGGTATGTCGGCAAGCTCGCCGGTATCAAGGAATACATCGCCCACTACAAGCGGCCGGTGCTCGTCGCCGGTGACGCACCCAGTGACTGGTTCATGCTCTTCGACACCGATGTGCAGGCCGGCGGTGAAAGGGTGTGGGTCAACCGCAAGCAGAAGTACACCGACGCGCTGCAGTTGGAGAAGGCCAAGCGGGTCGATGAGCAGAAGGAGGCGGGAGTTCGCGTCGACGCCGACCGCAACTGGATCGTCGTCAAGCCTGCAGAGATCGGCGGCTGAGCGCGCGCACCCCTTCACGCTGAGCACCACCCCGAACATCGGCGCTGCGGCCGGGCGGTAAGCCCGGCCGCAGCGCCTTGCGATGCCGGCCTGGCACTCCGTCAGGACGAGATGTGTCAGATAGGGGCTTGCTGCTGCTCGGGTCGGGCCAAGGTCTAGCTTGCTGCGGAAACGCGGTAGCACGTTCAGACCTCTGAAGCCGCCTGGCGCTGTCAAGCTGGTAGCGGGGCAGGGCAACCGACGGCCCAGCGCACGCGTCACGTAACACGTGGAACGCGAATGGCTCTTCTCCCTCATCCCCCTGACGATCGGCGCGGTCTTCTTCAGCTTCGGCGTGTACGGCGTCCGCCACGCCAGCGCTCTACGCCGCACAGGTATCACTGCCAAGGCTCGGATCGTCCGCCACGATGTCAGGCGGGACGACGAAGGCGCCACGTTCTACCACCCGGTTGCGGCCTGGACCGCCCGGGACGGGCGCACCTGCGAGTACTCATCCAGGTTCGGCCGCGCAGTCGTCGGGAACGACTTCGGCGTGGGGGCGTACGTCGTGGTCCAATACGATCCGGAAGCCCCACACCGGTTTGCGATCGAAGGCTGGGACCTGAGGGCGGTCGACCTGCTGTTCACCGTGCTGGGGGCGATGTTCACAGTGGGCACGGTGACGGTGTTGGTCGTCCGGCTGCTCACCCTCTGACCGTGGCCAACCCTCAGCTGCGCTTCCGCCACGACGCGTCCGTGCCGACGCGATCAGGGCCGCCTGTGCCCAAACTCCGGTGAGACTGCTCAAGGTTCGGGGCGACAGGACACTCCTTGACCTGTCGCAGCGAAGGCTGAGCGATTCTCACCGAGCGGGGTTGAGTGAGTGCTCCTGTGCGACTAAGCCCGTCAGTTGGCTTCTGAGCGGTTGAGTTGGCCCGTGTAAGCGCAGGGCGTGACCTGGCGGGGCAACCGGCTGCCCCTCTTCAAAGGGAGAGTGAGCCGGGTCGACCATTGGCCCTCGACCTTCTGGGCTGCCTCGTGCACCCGACTTGATCGGGCACAAGATGTCGGGTCCGGCATGGTGGGCGCTGCCTAGCGTGGTGATCGTCAACAGGAAGGAGACCGGGCATGCTGGAGCGGCTGAACCAGGCTATGGAGCACATCGAGCGCCATCTCGACCAGGACATCGAGGTGGCCGAGCTGGCACGCATCGCAGCCACATCGGAGTACCACCTGCGCCGGATGTTCTCGGCGCTCGCCGGCATACCGCTGTCGGAGTACATCCGGCGACGTCGGCTCACCCTCGCGGGCGCCGAAGTACTCGCGGGGCGTGAGACGCTGCTGGAGATCGCGGTGCGCTGTGGCTACAGCTCCGGCGAGGCGTTCGCGCGGGCGTTCCGTGCCATGCACGGCATCGGACCGGGCGAGGCCCGCCGTACCGGCGCCGCGCTCAGCTCCCAGTCCCGGATGGCCTTCCGCCTCACCATCGAAGGGAGTAGCAGTATGCGATACCGCGTTGTGGACAAGGCGGACTTCGCCGTCGTCGGGCTCAAGACCAGGGTACCGCTGGTGCATGCGGGGCCGAACCAGGCGCTCATGGACTTTGTCCGCGGGATCGACCCGCAGATCATGGAGCGCCTGGAGAAGCTGTCGGACCAGGAGCCGCACGGCATCGTCGCGGTATGCGACGACCTGGACCCCAGCCGTGCCGAGGGCACCGAACTCGACTACTACCACGGCGTGATTACCTCCGTAACCGCTCCCGAGGGCACAACCACGTTGGCCGTCCCGGCCGGAACCTGGGCGGTCTTCACCACCTCCGGGCCCGCGCCGCAGGCCATCCAGGAACTGTGGCGGGACGTCTTCATCGAGTGGTTCCCGTCAAACCCGTACCGCAGCCGCCCTGGCCCTGAGATCCTGCGCACCCGCCTGTCACCGGAGAAGACCGAGGCCGACGCCGAACTGTGGCTCCCGGTGGAGCCCGAGCACGGCTGACAAGGCGGCAAGCCACCGGGGCAGGCGTGAATAGCGCATCGGCTGGTCTTCGGGCCGGCCGATGCGCTCAGTCACATCCTGGGCGCCGTCGTTCACGGACTCCGGTCAGGCGCGGCGGCGCCGGCCTCCCCTTCCAGGCCATCATCCAGCTGCGCATCGACGACACTGTCGGTACGGCGTCGGGCAGCTGTCTGCCGGGCTGCGTGACCTGGCCGCGCACGGCGCGGTCCCGGCCCCAGCCACGGGGGCACAGGTGAGGAGCCAGGCAGTACGTCGCCGCCGCGGCCGACGCGTTCCGCTCTCCACCACCGCGCTGGCTGCGGCCGCCATCACCGCCGTCACCACCGGTGCCGTCGGCTCCCTCACCGAGCAGGCCCATCCCCTGCGACGTCCGTGCCCCACCCGTCGCCGGCGCCCGTCCAGCGGGCGACGGTCGACCTGGACGCCCACACACTGACCATCGAGGGCAGGAAGTTCCGCATCGGCGGGCTGCAGGACAATGCCCGATCGGCGAGACGACAGTCACAGACACTGCCAAGTACCCGACCCCGACAATGCCCCCCAACAAGATCACCCAGTTGACCAAGTATGTGGACGTCAGGCAGTGGTCCGTCACCTTCACCGACCGCAGCCACCACCAGCGGCTACTCAGGAACGCACTGGACCCCGCCGCCGGTCTCGCCAGTATCGGCCACGACTCCGGCCCCGGCGCCATCGCCCTCGCGCCGGAAGACGGGAAGTGGGTGTATGACGCCATCAAGGCCGGCGCACGTGTGGAGATCAAGGGCCGGCAGGCCGCGAGCGCGGCCCCGAACTACGTGTGCTTCGACCGGCAACCGATCACCGGCGATCGCTGATGCCGAACCGCGGCGCGCAGCGCCCGGAGGGATACACGAGAAGGCAACGGTCTGGACCATCGCCGCCGAGCTGGGACGGAGTCCGTCGACGGTCAGTCGGCAGATGCGCCGCAACCGGCATCCCCGCAGCGGCATCTGCCGGCCTCACGCCCCCAGGCACGGGCCGAGGCCCGCCGCCCGCGGCCCAGGCTCGCAAGGATCGAACTGGCTGGTGAACTAAGGCAGGTCATGCAAGAGCGCCTGGACCGGCGGTGGAGTCCCGACTATGCAGGTCAGCGCGGGCACGCCGCAGTGGACTGGGAACTGCTTTCCTTCCGTGCGCATCCGCGGGCGCCCGCTGCCCGGACGTCGTCAGTGGTCAGGCTGGGGCGCGCTTGATCACGCTCGGGTCACCGGTGCCTGTAGTTCCGTCACCCATTCGTCGCGGTTGTCGGGGCACTCCAGGTTGATCTCGCGGGGGTATCCGGCCGACTGGTAGCCGTTGGCATCGATCCAGCGGGCCAGGGTCTGGGTGGTGGGGAGCACGGTGTCCATCGAGCCGCGGTGCACGATGGCTGCCGCTTGGTCGAGGGACGGCAGGTCGAGGATTCGGAAGGCGCCGTCCTGGAGGGGGGCGGAGACCTGAACGGCGGCGTGGACGCTGATCCTGCCGCCCCCCTCCGGGGCGTCCTCGTAGTAGGCGACGCCGGGTCCGGTGGGGGTTATACCTGCCGATTCCAGGCGCTGGAACAGCTCCTCGTAGAGCGGCCCGATGACCGGGCCGATGTCCTCGGGCCCGAAACTCGCGGCCGTTGCGGTCAGCTCCGCCACCCGGACGGTGGGGACGCTCTTGATGACGACGTCGTTCGTGGGCATGTGCCCCTCGCTCTCGATCGCTCGGAGCCTCGCCTCGACCTGGACCAGCCGTGCTCCTGCGGCAGCAATTGCGGTCTCCAGTTCGGCCCGTCGCAGCCGCAGCATGCCACGCAGTTCCTCGGCGCTGACCTTCTCGTCCACGATGTCCTGTACCTGCTGGAGGGTGAAGCCGAGGTCCTTGAGCGCGATGATCCGGTTGAGGCGGGCGAGCTGGGCGGCGGTGTAGTAGCGGTAGCCGCTGGCGGGGTCGACGCGAGCCGGGCGCAGCAGGCCGGTCGCGTCGTAGTGACGCAGCATCCGGACTGAGACGCGGCCGTGCCGGGCGAAGTCTCCGATGGTGAACATGATGTCTCCGAGCTGACCGCCTGACATGGTGTGAGGGTCAAGAAGCTACTTGGCGGACGGGTGTCGGAGGCTTTGGGTGAGGGGGCGGGCGAGTCCGGAGCAAGCCGGTAACGGTGTGTGGTCGTAGTTCAGTAGGCATGCCCCGCCTGTGACCCGTAGAGGCAGCACCTTCGATCGGCGTCGCGACAGTCCGGAGGAGCCTTGCACTGCATGGGACCTTGTGCCGCTTCCGATGCATGATTCTCAGCCGGGTTGCTGGGCCATGACGACCAGACCCGGCCCGCAGTACTCCTCCGGGGGGAGCCGAAGTTCGGCGACCGGGCGCAGTCCAGCCTGCTCGATCAGGTCCACGAGTTGTTCCGGCCGCCATTTGTGTGTCGTCCAACGAACGGGTACACCTCCGTAGGCCTCGGTGCGTACCGCGTCTTCGTCGCCGACGTGTGTTGCGGTGATGAAATGTCCGCCTGGCTTCAGGGCGCGCGCGAACAGGGCGAGAACCTGAGGAAGGACGTCACGGGGGAGGTTGAACAGTGACCACCACCCGAGCACGCCGCCGAGGGAAGCTTCGCCAAGGTCCAGGTCGGTGGCAGAGGCGACGCTGAAGCGGCATCGCGGATGAAGACGGCGCGCGTTCTCGATCATGCGAGGAGAGAGATCGACCCCGGACACGTCGAGTCCGCGTTCGGTAAGGTAGGCGGTCACCGTTCCGGGTCCGCAGCCGACGTCGAGGACAGGCCCAAGCCCGCTCACCGTGTCGGCAAAGGCGTCGATTGATGCCTTGTGCCATGGATGGCGACGGATGTCGCCGACTCCCGTTGTCACCACCATGTGGGCGTAGTTGTCGGCCACGCGGTCATAGGACTCACGGACCACGTCGAGATCGGCCGGGCGGTCAATATGGTGGGCGGGCATCAGCCAACGATAGGACTTTGCAACGGGCTTGGGACTGATATCCGCCTTGGTGAGGTGCTTGCCTATGCCGCCGACGAAGCGGCAAGCAGGGGTCAAGTACGATGCGTCATTGTCCTCCATCCCGACGGTTCCCTATCCGTGCGGGATGACGGGCGGGGCACTGACACCCGCGTGGACGAGCACGGCCAGAGCGTGAAGAAGCCGGTTATGGCTACGAAAGATCTCCGGTTCTTCGACGTCCCGCAGGCTGAGGCACTGCCGGACAGCTACCCTCGGCGCGGCATGTCCGTGGTCGCGGCACCAAGCGGAGCAAGGACGGGCTCAGGGAGGAGATCGACCGACTCCCAGACATCGTCGAGGTCCGCCTCTGCGCGTTCCACACCTGCGATTGGTGAGCCACGAGACGTGGCCTGGTCGCGCGAAGGTGTCCCTTGTCCCCGAAGGCCGGCGGCGCGCCACCGAACGCAACGACCGCCCCGAAGCGGACACGTGATCGACCGGACGAGTCATAGCTGTGGCGATTGGTCCAGGGGCCGAGCAGGCGAGTTCTTCGCTGCGGGGGGAGAGCGACTGACTCCAGAGCCACTTGAGTATCCGTACTCTCACGCCGTCAGGGTGTCCGACACCACGATGGTGATCACAGCCCGGTCGGCGGGCCTGCCAGTACGACCTGCGAGACGGCCCACGCAAGGGCGCGTGTCCGTTAACAATCAAGGAGCAACGTGCGTTCCGGACTGCGAACGATCGCGACCCTGACCTTCGGCAACTGGCTTTCAGGCGCCTACCTTGGCCTGGCCGGCTTTCTCCTCCTGGTCGGCGCTGGAGAGGACGGCAGCCAGGTCGCCGGACTGTTCGCCCTGTTCCTTGCCCTACCGACAGGCGCTGCCGTTCTCGCTGTCGTCGACTCCCTCGGCGCCTGGGCCGAGACGGACGCGATGATGTGGGGCATCCTCCTGTTCACGTACGCCTTCCAGGCGTTCCTGCTGGGGCTGCTTGTTCGCACCGCCCGACGGGGCCCAGGATGCTCAAGCGGGACCGCCCTGGCGCCTGACTGGGACAACGCTGGACGTCGGACGTCGGACGCCGCACGGCCACTGACTGCCAGCCAGGCGCCTTCCGATCCACCCGGCCCGAGGTGTCGTCGCCGGCCTTGACGCCGAGCCTTTGGCCTCGCCTTGCGATCCCATGCGCCCCGAGAGTTCTGCCGCTACCTGCGCAGCCTCTGCCCACCCGAGATCCTGATCGCGCTCGTGAGGTACGCGCCGGGCGGGGGCTGACCGACGAACGCCGGGCGTTTCGTGAGCGGTTGCAAGTTGGAGGCGGCCGAGCGGTTCTCCCTGGGGGACGGGCCTGCCGTTGTGGCCCGTGACCTGCGGGTCACTGTCCTTTCGGTGGATGATGAGGGGTCCGGGTTGGGAGGGCCCCGGGACCGTGGATGTTGCGGTCCCGGGGCCGTGGCGGATGCCGGCCGCTCAGATCATCCGGCGGCGGACCTCCGCGCGTGCTGTCGCCGCGTCGGGCGCGCGGCGGGCCGCGTTGGCCATGTCCTGGCATTGGGCATAGGAGTGCGCTGCGAGGGTGGCGCGGACCTCGGGCAGGCAGGCTGGGGCCATGGAGAGGCTGCCCACGCCGAGCCCCGCGAGCACCAGGGCGAGCCCCGGGTCGGATGCCGCCTCGCCGCAGACGCCGACCGGCCTGTCGAAGGCGGAGGCGGCGCGGGCCGTGGTGGCAACCAGGTCGAGCAGAGCGGGTTGCCAGGGGTCGAGGAGTTCGGCGAGGGCGCCGAGGGTACGGTCGGCGGCGAAGGTGTACTGGGCGAGGTCGTTGGTGCCGATGCTGAAGAAGTCACAGACCTGCGCCAGTTGGTCGGCGCGCAGTGCGGCTGCGGGGACCTCGACCATGGCGCCGGCCACCGGCAGTCCGTAGGAGCGCACCCTGGCGGCGAACTCCGCTGCCTCGTCGGGCAGGGAAACCATGGGCGCCATGACCCAGACATCGGCTTTGCTGCCGCGGGCGGCCTCGGCGACGGCGGCCAGCTGGGTGTCGAGCAGCCCCGGGTCCCGGACGGCGGTGCGCAGGCCGCGGACGCCGAGGGCCGGGTTCTCCTCGTCCGGGGCGGTGACAAAGGGGAGCGGCTTGTCCGCGCCCGCGTCGAGAGTTCGTACGACCACCCGGCGGCCGCTGAAGGCGTTGAAGACCCCGCGGTACGCGACCGTCTGCTCGTCCCGGGTGGGCGGCTCGGTCCGGTCCAGGTACAGGAACTCGGTGCGGAACAGTCCCACGCCCTCGGCGTCGGCGGCGGCGGCGCGCGGAAGTTCGTGCGCTGCGCCGAGGTTGACCAGCAGTGCGACGGGGTGGCCGTCCGCGGTACGGCCCGGACCGTGAGCGGCCGCCGCCCGGCCGCGGCGTCGCTCTTCCCGCCTGGCCGCCTCAAAGACGGCTTCCGGTGACGGGTCGACTTCCACGGTGCCGTCGTGAACGAGCACCTTCTGGCCGTCCTTGAGGTCGGCCGCCGAGGGGCAGCCGACGACGGCGGGAAGGCCGAGTGCCTTGGCCAGGATCGCGGTGTGGCTGGTGGGGCCGCCGCGCACGGTGACCAGGGCCAGTACGCGTGCGGGGTCGAGGAAGGCGGTGTCGGCCGGGGCGAGGTCGTCGGCCACCACAACGTGGGGGTGGCCGGGGTCGGGCAGTCCTGGCATCGGGAGTTGGAGCAGGTGACAGACGGCGCGGTCGCGCAGGTCGTCCAGGTCCGTGGCGCGTTCGGCGAAGTAGCCTCCGGCGGCCAGGAGCCGGGCGCGGAAGCCGTCGAAGGTGGCGCTCAGCGCGTGGACGGGGTCGGCGCCCCGGTGGACCGCTTCGCCCGCCTGCTCGGCCAGCGTCGGGTCGGACGCCATCTGCGCCTGTGCGAACAGCACGTCGGCTGCGGGCCCTTCGGGTGCCCTCGTGGCCCGGTTTTCGAGGTCTGCGACCAGCGCGGCCAGAGCCCGGCGCAGGGCGGCGGTGTCGGCTTCGGGGTCGGTGACGGGGCGGGGTGCGGGCAGCTGTGGCGGTGGTGCCATACGTGCCACGGGGCCCGAGGCGCTGCCCATGCCGACACCGATGCCTGGGAGGACCTGGCTCATGCGTCAAGGTCCTGTGACAGCAGCTGGGCGAGTTCGTCCAGGGCCGCCTGCGCCTGCTCGCCCTCGGCGGCGAGTTGGAGGGTGTGGCCGTGTTCGGCTGCCAGTGACAGCACGGACAGCAGGCTCTTGGCGTCCACCGGGGGCCGGCCGGGGCGACCTACGGTGACCTTGACGGGCTGGCGGGCGGCGGCCTGGACGAACAGGGAGGCCGGGCGGGCGTGCAGTCCGCTCCGCGCGCCGACGGTGACCAGAATCTTTGGCATCGCGATTCCTTTGCAGGGGTGGTCGGGGGCAGCCCGAGGCGGCCGGGCTGCCCCCGGGGCCCGGACCCGCGGTCGGGGGAAGAACGCGTCCGGACGTCTGTGTTTGCCACCCGCATCGAGTGGTTTCGACGGTTCTACGACCAAGAGTCGACCGATGTCAACACACTCGGAAAAAGAATCAACTTACTCGGACCCCTTGTCTTTGCGGCGAATGCGAGTAGGGTCCCGTCCTAGACAGGCATTACCCCACATGAAACGGACCTGATCCCACATGTACGCACCCGAGCGTCAGCAGCGGATCCTTGAGCTGGCCCAGGAGCGCGGCAGGGTCGATGTGCCCTCGCTGGCGGAGGAGTTCGGCGTCACGCAGGAGACCATCCGGCGCGACCTGAGCGCCCTGGACCGGGCCGGGCTGCTGCGCCGGGTGCACGGCGGGGCACTGCCCGGCGGTGGTCTGCGCCTGGAGCCAGGGCTCGCCGAGCGGGACTCCACGGCCGCCGCGGACAAGGACCGGATCGCCAAGGCCGCCCTTGCGCTGCTGCCCGAGGAGGGCAGCCTGCTACTGGACGCCGGCACCACCGTTTCCCGGCTGGCCGCGCAGCTGCCGCTGGACAGCACGCTCACCGTGGTCACCAACGCGCTCCCGGTGGCCGCCCGGCTCGCCGAACACCCCCAGCTGAACCTCCATCTGGTCGGCGGCCGGCTGCGGCACCGTACCCAGGCGGCGGTGGACGCCTGGGCCCTGCGCGACCTGGCGGACCTGGACGCCGACATGGCCGTGATCGCGACCAACGGCTTCTCGCCGGAGGCCGGACTGAGCACCCCGGACCTCGCCGAGGCCGCGGTGAAGCGCGCCATGGTGGCAAGCGCCCGCCAGGTGGTCCTGATCGCCGACTCCTCCAAGTACGGCGCCCGGTACTTCGCCCGGTTCGCCACCTGGGCTCAGGTGGACGTGCTGGTCACCGACAGCGGCCTGACCGATGAGCAGGCCGCCGAGATCGCCGCCCTGGGACCGGAGGTGATCCGGGCATGATCGTCACCATCACTCCGAACCCGAGCCTGGACCGCAGTTTCGAACTGGAGAGGCTGTTCCGGGGCGAGATCAACCGTGCGGCAGTCGACCGGGTGGACCCCGGGGGCAAGGGCGTCAACGTTTCGCGAGCACTGAACGCCGCAGGGCACCCGACCACAGCCGTGCTGCCGCTCGGCGGGTTCTCCGGAATGCTGCTGTCCGAGCTGCTCAGGCGCCAGGGCATCGAGGTGGCGACCGTGCGGCTGCGCGGCGAGACCCGGATCAACATCAGCGTGGTGGAGGCGAGCGGCGCGCTGACCAAGATCAACGCGCCGGGCCCGGAACTGACCGCCGAAGAGTCGGCCGCACTGCTGGCCACCGCACGGGGCTTCACCGGGCCCGAGACCGACTGGCTGGCCTGCTGCGGCAGTCTGCCGCGCGGACTCGCGCCCGGGTGGTACGCCGATCTGGTCGCACAAGTGCATGACGGCGGCGCCCGCATGGCGCTGGACACCTCCGGTCCCGCGCTGCTGGCGGCGCTCACAGCCCGTCCCGACGTGGTCAAGCCCAACCGGGAGGAACTCGCCGAGGCGGTCGGCCGGGAACTGGCCACGGTCGGCGACGCGGTCGACGCGGCGGGCGAGCTGCGTGAGCGCGGTGCCCAGCAGGTGCTGGCCAGCCTCGGCGCGGACGGGATGCTGCTGATCGCGGGGGAGGGCAGCTGGTACGGCAGCGCTCCCGTGGCCGCCGTCCGCAGTGATGTAGGAGCGGGTGATGCCTCGCTCGCAGGCTTCCTCGGCGCAGGCGGCGCCGGACCGAAGGCCCTGGCAGCGGCGGTGGCACACGGTGCCGCCGCGGTGAAGCTGCCGGGCAGCGTAATGCCGACACCGGCCGATCTGGATCCGGCCGGAGTCACCATCACGGCGGACATTCCGCTGAACCGGCCGCTCGGCGGCCGGACCGGCCGGCCCATGGCCGGCCATCAGGTCGGGGAACGGGAACCGAGCGGGCGCAACTGCGCCGGTACGGGCCCGGACATTCAACATCCCTGTACCGATTCGGATCGGAGAGAGCCATGACAGACCTGACCCGGCTCAAGCACCTGGAAGGCCATGGGTTGAGGGCCAGGGTGCAACGTCTCGGCGGTCACCTCGCCGGCATGGTGATGCCGAACATCGCGGCCTTCATCGCCTGGGGCCTGATAACCGCGATGTTCATCCCCACCGGCTGGCTGCCCAACGAGACGCTGGCCAAGCTGGTCGGGCCGATGATCACCATGCTGCTGCCGGTACTGATCGGCTACACCGGCGGACGCCTGGTACACGGCCAGCGAGGGGCGGTGGTCGGCGCGATCGCCACCGTCGGCGTGGCGGTCGGCTCCGACGTCCCGATGTTCCTGGGCGCGATGATCATCGGCCCGCTCACGGCTTACCTGCTCAAGCTCGTCGACGGCGTCTCCGCCCGCCACACCCGCCCCGGCCTCGAGATGCTGGTGGACAACTTCACCGCCGGCATCCTGGGCGGCGCCATGGCCCTGGCCGGACTGCTCGGCATCGGGCCGGTCGTGTCCGCACTCACCAAGGCCGCGGGCAACGGCGTCGACTTCCTTGTCGACGCCGGGCTGCTGCCGCTGGTGTCAATCATCGTCGAACCCGCCAAGGTCCTGTTCCTCAACAACGCGATCAACCACGGAGTGCTCTCCCCGCTGGGCGTGCAGCAGGCCACCGAGCACGGCAAGTCGATCCTGTTCATGATCGAGAGCAACCCCGGCCCCGGCCTGGGCATCCTGCTCGCCTACTGGTTCTTCGGCCCCAGGCGGCTGCGTCCCACCGTGCCCGGCGCGATCATCGTCCAGTTCCTGGGCGGCATCCACGAGATCTACTTCCCCTACGTGCTGATGAAGCCGCGCCTCATCCTCGCCGCGATCGCCGGCGGCATGGCCGGCGTGGCGACCGCCATGATCACCGGCGCCGGTCTCGTCGCCACGCCGTCACCGGGCAGCATCTTCGCCTACCTCGCGGTCACCCCCAAGGGAGGCTACTTCCCTGTGCTGGCCTCGATCGTGGTCGCCACGGGCGTGTCCTTCGCCTCTGCGGCCGCCCTGCTGCGTATTGGGCGCACTCCGGAGCCCGAGGCCGACGAGGTCGAGGAGGAAGCGACCGCGATGCGGTCCGTCCCGGTCACGGCCATCACCTCCGTGGTGGTCGCCTGCGACGCGGGCATGGGCAGCAGCGTGATGCTGGCCAGCCAACTGACCAGACGTCTCAAGCCCTATGGCGTGAAGGTCACGCACAAGGCGGTCAACGACATTCCCGAGAGCACCCAGGTCGTGGTGACGCACGCCGACCTCGCCGACCGCGCCCGCGCGGTGGTACCGGAAGCGGTGATCATCCCCTTCCAGTCCTTCCTCAACGACCCGGCCTTCGACCAACTCGAAGCCGCCATCCGGGACGGCGGTGAGGTCCATGCCTGACGTGCTGCCCCGCGAGGGAATCCGCCTGGGCCTGAGCGCCGACAACCGGTGGGACGCCGTGCGCCAGTGCGGCGCGGTGCTCGAGGAACTCGGCGCCGTCGAGGAGGGATACGCAAGAACGATGCTCGAACGCGAGCAGTCCATCAGCACCTACGTCGGTGAAGGCGTGGCGATCCCCCACGGAACCGACGCCAGCCGAGCACTGGTCCGCCGCACGACCCTCGCCGTCCTCCAGTTTCCTATCGGCGTGAGTTGGGACGGCGAGCGCGTGACCACCTGCGTGGCCATCGCAGCGAAGGGCGACGAACACGTCGCGGTGCTGTCCTCACTCGCCCAGATCCTGCTGGAGCCCGACCAGGCCGAGAAACTGCGCTCCTCCTCCGACCCGAACGAGATCCACCACCTGCTCCAGTCGATCAGTAAGGACATCCAAGAATGAGAGTGGCACGCTTCTACGCCCCCGGCGACCTGCGCCTGGAGGACGTACCGGAGCCCTCACCGCAGCGACACGAGGTCAAGATCCGGGTCCGGAACTGCTCGACCTGCGGCACCGATGTGAAGATTTTCAACCACGGCCACCAGCACCTGTCCCCGCCGCGTGTGATGGGGCATGAGATCGCCGGCGAGATCACCGAAGTCGGCGCCGAGGTCGACGGCTGGGCCGTGGGCGACCGGGTGCAGGTGATCGCCGCCGTACCGTGCGGCGACTGCCGCGACTGCCGCCACGGCCGCATGACCATCTGCCCGAACCAGACCTCCGTCGGCTACCAGTACGACGGGGGATTCGCCGAATACCTCATCGTCCCGCACGCCGTGCTCAAGGTGGACGGCCTCAACCGGATCCCCAGCGGCGTGAGTTTCGCCGAGGCATCCGTCGCCGAACCCCTCGCCTGCGTCCTCAACGGCCAGGAACTCGCCGGGGTCGGCAGCGGCGACGAGGTGGTCGTCATGGGGGCCGGACCGATCGGCTGTCTGCACGTACGCCTCGCCCGCGCCCGGGGCGCGGGACGCGTGATCCTGGCCGATCTCAACGCGGCGCGGCTGGAGAAGTCGGCCGCCCTCGTACGACCGGACGAGACGGTCTGCGGAGCGGACGGGGACATGGTGGAAGGGATCCTCAAGCTGACCGACGGCCGGGGCGCCGACGTGGTCATCACCGCCGCCGCCTCGGGCGCGGCACAGGAAGACGCACTGCGCATGACCGCACGCAGAGGCCGCATCAGCCTCTTCGGCGGCCTCCCCAAAAACGCCCCCACCATCACCCTCGACTCCAACCTCGTCCACTACCGAGAACTGACCGTCGTCGGCGCCAACGGCTCCAGCCCCGCCCACAACAAACGCGCCCTGGAACTCATCGCCTCCGGCTCCGTACCCGTCAACGACCTCATCACCCACCGCATGCCACTGGACAAGGTCCCGGAGGCGATCAGCACCGTCGCGGCCGGAGAGGCGATCAAGGTGACCATCGAACCCTGACGCCCGCCGCCGGGCGCGCCACTGACGCTGATGACCACTGAGTGGCGTAGACGCTGATCCCGGGGGCGGGCCGAGCCCGTCGACACCTCTCCGGCAGGTGCACCCTCACACACCTGCCGGAGAGTTCACCCCCCAGAGGCCCCACCATGATCACTTCCGTTTCTCCGTCGGCCTCCGTCGCCGCGGTGTACCTGCGCTGCCATCCAGCCGACTTCTGGCACATGCATTCGCTGCGCGAAGCACTCTGGCACTTCGCCCGCGACCTCGGATTCGTCGACACGGAGCCCTTCACCGACAACGGATACGCGTCCCACGCCTACCTGCCCGGTCTCCACCACCTCTTCCAGCTCGTGAAGCAGAGGCACTTCACCACCGTCCTCGTGCCCGGCTGGTGGGTCTTCTCCATCAGGGACGGCGACGCCAGAACAACCGGCAACGCACTCCAGAACCTCGGCTGCCGGGTCGTCGAACTCCCAGGCCGGCGTCCGAGACATGTACCCGGCGACGGCTGGGCGGAGAGTCACCGCCCGGCCCGGACGCCTGTGCCGGTGCCCCTCCCCGCCCCGGACCACCACCGTCGTCCTGCGACGCACCACCGTGGCCAGTCTTGCCTTCGCCGACCCCGATGACTTGATCACTGCCGTCCGACGCGGCCTCCGCCGGCTCCAGTACCGCCACGACGTCCTCGACGGCTGCCTCACCGGCACCGGCCTCCGACGCCAGCCACCATGACGACATCACGCATTCAAGGTCAAGTAGCCATGGCGGGCTCCAATAGTTCGCTGGGCGAACTTGTCGACGGCGTTGATAACCATGGTGGGGCGAGGCGG
This sequence comes from Streptomyces sp. SLBN-118, assembly GCF_006715635.1. Taxonomy (NCBI): domain Bacteria; kingdom Bacillati; phylum Actinomycetota; class Actinomycetes; order Kitasatosporales; family Streptomycetaceae; genus Streptomyces; species Streptomyces sp. SLBN-118. Next base: position 184,796 of record NZ_VFNP01000002.1, on the reverse strand, counting down.
TAGAGCAGGCACAGCCGGCGCTCCTCCGGCTCCTCGGAGACCCCCGGCGGACCGGGGCCCAGCGGGTTGTCGATCGGCAGGAAGACGGCCGCCCGGTCGTCGGGGAACGCCGCCGCTCGATCCTTGAGGTACCGCCGGACCTGTCGCTTCGCCCGCGGCGCACGTCCGTGGTGCGATGGAACTGGGGGCGGAAAGGAGAGCGATCATGCCCGCAGCGAAGCGAACGAGTGTCGCCGCCTCGGTGTCGGTCCGCCCGCTGGTTGAGCAGGACCTGGATCGGGCCGACGAGATCTTCAGGGTCGCCTTCGGGACCTTCCTCGGGGCCCCTGAGCCGGAGACGTTCTTCGGGACCGCCGACTATGTCCGCACCCGCTGGGCGGCAGATCCACACGCGGCCTTCGCAGCGACCGTCGAGGGCGAGGTCGTCGGATCGAACTTCGCCGCCAACTGGGGCAGCGTCGGGTTCTTCGGCCCGCTGACCGTACGTCCGGATCTGTGGGACGAGGGCATCGGCAGGCGCCTCATGGAACCGGTCATGGCCTGCTTCGACACCTGGGAGAACCGCCACCTCGGCCTGTTCACCTTCTCGCACAGTCCCAAGCACCTCGAGCTCTACCGCCGGTACGGTTTCTGGCCCCGATTCCTTACAGCCATCATGAAGAAACAGGTCGCAGTCAGTGCTGCTGTCCCCGGCCGAGTGCTGTACGGCGAGCTGACCGCGGCTGAGCGGCCCGACGCACTGAGCCTCAGTCGCGCACTGACGGGGGCCGTGTACGACGGCCTGAGCTTGGAGCGCGAGATCATGGCCACACAGGCGCAGGGGATCGGTGACACCATCCTCCTCGAGGGCGCCGACTCCGGCCTCGACGGTCTGGCTGTCTGCCACTGCGGAGCGGGGTCGGAGGCCGGTGAGGACGTGTGCTTCGTCAAATTCGGCGCCGTACGCCCTGGCCCGGACGCCGCGGACCGGTTCGAACGACTGCTGAATGCGTGCGAGCAGCTGGCCACCGAGAAGGGACTGGGGCAACTGGACGCCGGAATGAGCCTGGCCCGCCAGGATGCCTACCGGCGCATGGTCGACCGCGGTTACCGTACCTGGCTGCAAGGCGTGACCATGCACAAGCCCAACGAACCTGGCTACAGCCACACAGACGCCTACGTGATCGACGACTGGCGCTGAGTCCACCGCGATACTCGGCTTCGGGAAGACCCGATGCCGTCAGGAGACGACTGACACCAGGACTCCACGCTGAACGACCTGTCGCTGACCGCCCGTCACCGTTCCGACTGACCACGTTGGCATGCCGCAGGGCTCGTACCTCCGGCATCCTGCCGGCCGGGGGGTGCGAGGCCCGGGCGGTCACCCGCCCGGGCTCCGCGCTATACCGCGAGCCAGGCCGCCTGATCGGGTGCGAGCAGGCCCTCCTCCACGGGACCGCTGGACAGCAGGACCGAGGCGTGGTCGGGCAGCCGGTGCGCCTGGGCGGAGAGGTTGACCACGCAGACGAAACCGGGCTCGCGGCGGAAGGCGAGGACTCCCGCGGATGCGTCGAGCCAGGTGAGGGTGCCGTCGCCGAGCGCTGGGTGCTCGCGGCGCAGGCGCAGGGCGCTGCGGTAGAGCTCCAGCATCGACGTCTGGTCCCCGGCCTGCGCCTCGACGCTGAGCTGCTCCCAATTCCCGGGCTGCGGCAGCCAGGGCGCGGTGGAGGCGTCCTCGGGGCTGAAGCCGTAGGTTGCGGCCTTTTCGGCCCAGGGGATCGGCACCCTGCAGCCGTCGCGGCCGCGGTCGGTGTGCCCGGACCGTTCCCAGACGGGGTCCTGGAGCACGTCCTCGGGCAGGTCCTCCACCTCCGGCAGGCCGAGCTCCTCGCCCTGGTAGATGTAGGCGCCGCCCGGCAGGGCAAGCATGAGCAGGGCGGCCGCGCGGGCGCGTCGGGTGCCCAGTTCCAGGTCCACGGGGCCTTCGGGCCGGTAGGGCTCGTTGGCGATCCAGCGCTTGACAGTCCTGCGGCCGTAGCGGCTGGGGTGGCGCATGACGTCGTGGTTGGACAGCACCCAGGTGGCCGGTGCGCCCACCACGCCGAGCATGGCGAGCGAGTCGTCAATGACCGCGCGCAGGTCCTTTGCGTCCCAACTGGACATCAGAAAGTCGAAGTTGAAGGCAGTGTGCAGACCGTCCTCGCGGACGTAGGCGGCGAGCCGCTCGGGTGTGTCCGCCCATGCCTCGGCGACGAAGGACCGGTCGCCGGGGAACTCGTCGGCCACCTTGCGCCAGGCGCGGTAGATGTCGTGGACCTCGTCGCGGTCCCAGTGGGGGTGATCGAGGTGCTGCCGGGGCCGCTCGTCGGCCATCTCCCGGGAGACGAGCGGACCCAGGACCGCGGGCTCCCGGCGGGGCGGCAGGTCGGGCAGATCGGGGTTCTTGACAAGTCCGTGGGCGACGTCGATGCGGAACCCGTCCACGCCCCGGCTGAACCAGAAGCGCAGGATCGACTCGAACTCGGCGCGCACGTCGGGGTGTTCCCAGTTGAGGTCGGGCTGCTCGGGTGCGAACAGGTGCAGGTACCACTCCCCGTCGGGCAGCCGGGTCCAGGCCGGGCCGCCGAAGCAGGAGACCCAGTCGTTGGGGGGGGCGGCGCCGTCGGGTCCGCGTCCGGGCCGGAAGATGTAGCGCTCGCGTTCGGGGCTGCCGGGCCCGGTCGCCAGGGCTGCCTGGAACCAGGCGTGCTGGTAGGAGGTGTGGTTGGGGACGATGTCGGGGATGACGCGGATCCCGTGCTGGTGTGCTTCCTCGATGAGTTGCTCGGCTTCGGCCACGGTGCCGAACAGCGGGTCGATCGCGCGGTAGTCGGCTACGTCGTAACCGTGGTCCGCCATCGGCGACTTGTACCACGGGTTGATCCACAGGGCGTCGACGCCGAGAGACTTGAGATAGGGCAGGCGAGATCGGATGCCGGCGATGTCGCCTACGCCGTCACCGTTCGCGTCGGCGAAGCTTCGGATGTAGACCTGGTAGATGACGGCGCTGCGCCACCACGGTGCGGTGCGGGACATGATGTGGAGTGGGTCCTTCGAGAGTCTGGGAGGGGGCGGGTGGTTCTACTTGGCTGCGCCGGCGGTGAGTCCGGCGACGATGCGGCGCTGGAAGAGCAGCACCATGACCACCAGCGGGATGGTGACTAGGACGCCCGCCGCCATCTGGCTGCCGAACGGGGTCTCGAACTGGGTCGCGCCGGAGAACTTCGAGATGGCGACCGGTGCCGTCTGCATGGCGGGTTTGTTCGTCATCGACAGGGCGATGAGGAACTCGTTCCAGGCGGCGATGAAGGTGATGATCGCGGTGGTGAAGATGCCCGGTGCGGCGAGGGGCATGATGATCTTACGGAATGCCTGGCCGCGGGTGCAGCCGTCGATCATGGCGGCGTGCTCCAGCTCGTCCGGCATCTGCCGGAAGAACGTGGTGAGGTTCCACACCGCCAGTGGCAGCGCGAAGGACATGCTCGGCACGATCATGGCCTGGTAGGTGTTGATCCAGCCGATGTCCGTGAACAGCTTGAGCAGCGGAACCACGATCGACACCACCGGGAACATCGAGGTGGCGATGACCAGCGTGAGGATCAGCCGCTTGCCCCGGAACTCCAGCCGGGCCATCGCATAGGCGGTGAACGTGGCCAGCACCAGCGCCAGCGCGGTGGTGATGCCGGCGACGACCAGACTGTTGAGCAGCGCGTGTGTGAATCCCTGGGACGGGCTGAACACCGCCCGGTAGTTCTCGAACGACACCGGGGAGGGGAGCAGCGAGGTGTCGAAGATGTCGGAGGTGCGCCGCAGGCTGGAGACGAGCATCCAGTAGAACGGGGCCAGGCAGTAAGCCACCACCCCGGCCACGCCCACGTACATCAGCCGATTGCGCCATTTCGCCGTAAGGGTCATGTCGCCGCCTCCGCACGGCGGAGCGCCACGATGCGTCGACGCCTGCTCTTGCTCGCCCTTGGGGTGCCGCGATCGCCGACGAGGCCCGCGCCCAGCAGCCGGACGAAGGCGAGTGCGATGAGCAGGACGTACAGGAAGAGGATCACCGCGTAGGCGGAGGCCGGTCCGAAGCGGACGTTGGAAGCCTCGTTCTGCGCCAGCATGGACAGGGTTTCCACCGAGTTCTTCTGTGCGCCGATGAGGATGTAGGGCAGGTCGAACATCCGCAGCGCGTCGAGGCACCGGAACAGCACCGCCACCAGCAGCGCGGGCTTTACCAGCGGCAGGGTGACGTGCCAGAACCGGCGCGGGGCGCTGGCTCCGTCGATGCGGGCGGCCTCGTAGACCTCTTGCGGGATCACCTGCAGACCGGCCAGCACCAGCAGCCCGATGAAGGGGGCGGTCTTCCACACCTCGGCGACAATGACCGCGACCTTGGCGTGGAAGCCTTCGGTGGTCCACAGGATCTGGTGGTCGAGGATGGCGTTGGCGATGCCGTTGCCGTTGAAGATCCACCGCCACAGCAGGCCGGAGATGGCCGTGGGCACCGCCCAGGGCACGAGGATGCCGGCCCGCACCAGGGCCCGGCCCCGGAACGCCTGGTGCATGATCAGTGCCATCGCCACACCGATCACCGTTTCCAGGCCGACCGTGACGACGGTGAAGAACGTGGTGTTCCAGAATGCGTTCCAGAACCGGTCCCCGGCGGCGCCGAAAATGTCGGCGTAGTTGCGCAGCCCGACGAACGGTGCGGTGGTGCGGATGAAGCCAGTGGCCGGGTCAAGTCCCTTGGGCCCGTACAGCGACTCCCGCACCGCCATGAGTGTCGGATAGAGCACGACCACCGTCAGCACCAGGAGCGTTGGGGACACCAGCAGCGCGGCCAGCCGGCCCGAACCCGCCGTAGCCCGGGGCCCCGTGCGACGGCGCGGCCTCACCGGCGCGAAGGGCTGCCCGGAAGTGTTGCCGGGTTCATACGCGTTGCTTTCGGCCGGGATCGTGGTGTCGGCCATGGTCCCGCCCCTCACTGCGCGGTGGCCTTCTGCAGGGCGCTCTGCAGGTCCTTGAGCGCCTGTGTGGTGCTCTTGCTGCCGGTCAGCGCGGCGTAGGCCTCCTGCTGGATCGAGGAGGTCACATCGCCGTAGTGCACGACCCGCGGACGCGGCACGGCGCGCAGGATGGACTGCTTGAGGACCGGCAGGTAGGGATACTGCTTGACCAGCGATGCCTCGTCGTACAGGTCCGTGTACGGCGGGGCAAGGGAGCCCTCCTTCAGGAACATGCTGGCGCTGTCCTTGCTGCTGAAGAACTTCATGAAGTCCAGGGCCGTGGCCTTGTTCTTGGCGAAGGACGACAGGGCGAGGTTGTGACCGCCCAGGCTCGAGGAGCCGGGCCCGTTCAGGCCGGGCAGCGGCCCGACCCCGAACTTCCCCGCCACCTTCCCCTTCGCGGCCAGTGCGTACACATACGGCCAGTTGCGCAGGAATATCAGCTTGCCGGACTCGAAGGCCTGACGGCTGTCCTCCTCCTGGTAGGTGATGGCCTCCTTGGGGATCGTCCCCTCCTTGACGGCACCGGCGAGGAAGTCCAAGCCCTTCTTCGCCGCAGGGGTGTCGACGTCCGGCTGGCCGTTCGCGTTGGTGACGACACCGCCCGCGGAGTCCACGGCCTCGGCGAAGTTGACCGTCAGCCCCTCGTACTTCTGGAACTGACCGGCGTAACACGACATACCCTCGGCCTCGGGCAGCTTCTTCACCTTGGCGCAGGCGGCCGTCATCTCCGGCCAGGTGGCCGGGGGCCTGTTGACGCCGGCCTTCCTCAGCAAGTCGGTGCGGTAGTAAAGCAGTCCGCCGTCGGAACTGGCCGGAGCCGCATACAGAGCGCCGCGGTACTTCGCCGTCTCGACCACGGGCTTGAGCATGTTCTGCAGCGGGAACTGCCTTTCGGGCAGGCGGTCGATCCACTGGTGGGCGGCGAACTCCGACGTCCACACGACGTCGAGGGAGAGCACCGTGTAGGCGTCGGACTTCGTCTCCGCGTTCTGGATCATCTGCTGCCGCTGCGAGTCCGCGTCCGTGGGCAGCTGGACGAAGGTGACCTTCTCCTTCGGGTGCAGCGTGTTCCAGCGGTCGATCACCTTCTGCACGATGCCGGACGTGTCCTTGCCGGCCACGTAGGTGATGGGCCCGCGGCCCTCGAACGAGAGGCTCCCGCCCTGCTCCTGGGAGCCGCTGCCCCCGGACGAGCCGCAGGCGGTGAGGAGGAGCGCGGCGGCGACGAACGTCGCCGAGCACGGGAGGGCTCTGGTGGTCCTGGTCTTCATTGTGTCTCTCCTGGTCATGCGGAACCGAAGGCACGGCTGGTCGCCGTGTTGTGAGACTGTGCTGTCACGGCACTTCTTCAAGGAAAGCAGCAGGTCAAAGGGCCTGAAGGATGGATCGGCGAGAGCGATTTCGCTCGGGCCGAGACAACGCTTGCACGCTAGGAGTGCGGCTAAGGGAAGTCAATCCGTAACTTGCCGGTAACTCGCACAGATTTGGATGCACTGACCAGCGCATTCTTGGGCAAAGGTTTGGATATTGATCCATGAGGGAGTCGTGACAGCGCTGTCATGAGAGCCTGTGAGTGAGAGCGATACTGTGCTAACTTCCGCTCATGTCACCCGCTCAGCGGCATCCAACGATGGCCGACGTCGCCGAACGCGCCAGCGTCTCACCGTCCACCGTCTCCCGCACCCTGCGCGGCCTGCCGACCGTCTCGCCGGACGTCCGCGCCCGGGTCGAACAGGCCGCCCGCGAGCTGAACTTCGCGATTTCTCGTCAGGCCGCAAGCCTGGTCACGGGGAAAACCGGGGTCGTGGCGGTGCTCGTGACCACGCTCAACTCATGGTTCATGGGATCGGCGCTGTCCAGCCTGGGCCCGCTGCTGCGCGCGGCCGGCATGGAGCTGAACGTCTACGTGACCCCCGACATTGCCGAGCGCACCTCGTTCTTCGAACGCCTGCCGGCCCGCCGGAACGCCGACGCGCTGCTCGTCTTCGGATTCGATCTCACCGACGAGGAGACTGCGCGACTGGACGACCTCGCTATGCCGGTCATCTACGTCAGCCAGCACGCCGAAGGCCGCCCGAGCGTGTATGTCGACGACGTGGCCGGAGCCTTGAATGCCACCCGGCACCTGCTCAACCTCGGCCACCGCCGGATCGCCTTCGCGCCCACTGTGGGAGCCAGCGGCTTCTGCTTCAGCTCCCGCGAACGGCTGCTCGGCTACCAGCAGGCGCTCGCCGAGGCGGACATCCCGATCGACGACGAGCTGGTGGTCACGATGGCGCTCGGGGACAAGCGCGACCTCATCACCGGGGTCGGGAAGCTGCTGAGTCTGAGAGAGCCGCCCACCGCTCTGTTCGCCGAGCAGGACGAACTGGCCGTCGCCGTCATCCATACACTGCGCCAGGCCCGGATCCAGGTGCCCGAGCGGATGTCCGTCATCGGTTTCGACGACCACCAGGTCGCCGACTGGTTCGATCTGTCCACGGTGGCCCAGTCCCCGTCGGACATGGGCCGGGTGGCCGGCGAATTGGCCCTGCAGCTCATCGACGACTCAGAGGCGGACCGTACGCGGCACATCATCCTGCCCACTCACCTGATTCCGCGGGCCACCACCGCCCCGCCGCCCGGCCCCCAGAGTGAGCTGGAGGCCCGGCGGACGCCCTCCTGACTCCGGTCGAGCGGTGATGGCGCTCCTCGGACTTGCGCCGGCTCGGCGGCTTGACGAGGCGACAGTTTCTCGCGCGAGCGCATGACCCCCCGCGACGGTGCTCAGGGCCCTCGGGACGCCGCGTAAAAGGGGGCGACAACTCTCTGCGAGCCTTCACATGCGTCGCCTATGCGGCCGGGCTGAGTTCGGCGCGGCCGAACAGCAGCGCGTAGCCGGAGGGGAGCTGGCGCAGGATGCGGGTGAGGAGGCCGGGGCCGGCCAGGGCTGCGACGGCACAGAGGACGGAGCCAGTGTCCCAGCGAGTGGTGCCTACAGGGGCGCCGGCGCGGGCGGCGAGGTCCTGGACGTAGGCCCAGCCGGTCAGCGGCTGGGCGTCGGGGAACTGAGCGGTGAAGATGCGTGCGGCTTCCAGGGGCAGGCGGGCGGCGAGTTCGACGCGTTCGTCGCCCGTCAGCTGGCGTCCGAGTCCTGCGAGGACCAGTTGGACGGCTTCCTCGGCTCGTTCCCGGGTGGGGTAGGCACCTTCGTAGCGAACCTTCTCCAGCATCTGCTCGTACGTCATGACGGGCAGATGCTGGAGCGGTGCACGCCGGTCGGACATCACTGCGGTGTTGGCCTTTCTGTTGCTGAGATGGTGGTGCCGGCACCCGAGGGGCGCGCGGACACCAGCGTGGTCAGGTGGGCTGGGGGCGGCCGAAGAGCAGGTCGTAGCCCGCGGGGAGCTGGAGCAGGATCTGCCTGAGCAGGTCCTCGCCGGCAGCGTCGGCGACCGTACTGAGGACGGCGCTGACGTCCCAGGCCGCGGTCTGTTCGGTTGCTCCCTCGATCCAGGCCGCCGTCGCGCGCACGAATCGCTCTGGTGGGAGCGGTTCGGCGCTCTGCAGCGGGTTGAGCAGGACCAGGGCGAAGGCTTCCGGCAGACGAGCCGCCAGTCGGGCGCGCTCCTCTCCGACAAGGTGTGCGCCGAGTAGGGCGAGCACCACGCGGGCCGCGCGTTCTGCCTCCCGATGGCTCCCGTACTCGCCGCGTTCCTTCACATGGTCGAGGAACGCTTCCCATCGCAACACCACGGCGGCCGCCACCTTCCTTGGTCCGGTGCGGAGGACGGGCGAGGGGGAGATCGGTGCCCGCCCTCCGCCGCTTTTCGCCCCGGTAGCCGGGGTTCAGCCGGAGATCTGCTTGTGGGAGGACTCTCCGCCAATGGAGATCTTGCGGGGCTTGGCACGCTCGGCGATCGGGATGCGCAGGGTCAGCACCCCGGCTTCGTAGTCGGCCTTGATGCGCTCGGTGTCCAGCGTGTCGGCCAGCACGATCTGACGGGAGAAGACACCCAGTGGCCGCTCCGACAGCTCCATCTGCACATCGTCGGCCTTCGCCACGGGCCGACGCTCGGCCTTGACGGTCAGCATGTTCCGCTCGACGTCGATGTCGATCGCCTCAGCGCTGACGCCGGGAAGGTCGAAGGCCACCACGTACTCCTCACCATCGCGGTAGGCGTCCATCGCCATCGCGGACGGCCGCGACCAGGTGCCAGGGCCCATCAGCTGCTGAGTCAGCCGGTCGAGTTCGCGGAACGGGTCGGTGCGCATCAACATCGCGAAACACCTCCAGAAGGTTCGGGCAGTACCTGCCAATGCGCTTCACTGAAACCGTTGTAACATGTCATCCAATGGATGACAAACATGGTGTCGTCCAAAGGGTGACAGTTTGCAAGGAGGTGCCCATGGCAGCAGCCGACCAGCCGGTCTCTTCCCCTACCGAGGACCACAGCCCGGCGTCGCTTCTCGCCGCGGCGGCGGCCCTGGAAGCCATAGACGGCGCCCTGCGCGCCGCCCAGCACGAGACTGCCGGCACCCCCGACGCAGGCCCAGAGCAGGCCCTGGCCACCCTCCTCCTGCTGCGGCAGATTCGCGAGCAGCTCGCCGGATGGGAAACCGGCCTGATCGAAACAGCCCGCCATGCAGGTGCCAGCTGGGCGGACCTCGCCCACCCTCTCGGCGTCGCCAGCCGCCAGGCCGCCGAACGCCGCTACCTGCGCAACCGCCCCGGCCCCGCCGGAACCACCGGCGAACAAAGGGTCCAGGCCACCCGCGAACGCCGCGCCGCCGACCGCACCGCCGCCACCTGGGCCCGCCACAACGCCGCCGACCTGCGCCGTATCGCCGGCCAGATCACCGCCCTCCCCGACCTCCCCGCCGCCGCTCGTCTCCCGCTCAGCCAACTCCACGCGGCCCTCGCCCACGACGACCCCGCCGCCCTCATTCACCCCCTCAACGCGGCCCGCCCCCACCTGGCACCCGCCCATCCCGACCTCGCCACCCAACTCGACACGCTCACGAAATCCGCCACGCGCCCAGCCACCCCCGACTGACCGGCTGGCACGCAAGCAGGCGGACCTAAATACAGCGGGCACCGGTGTCCTGCGGGAGGGACAGATGCTGGCCGTCGGGGTGGATCGGGGCAATCACGGCTCCGTATCGACGTTGCCCCCGACGGCTTACCGTCCTATGGCGCGGAACGGCATTCCGCGGACCCGGAACAGTCGGCTGCTCAATGACGCCAGCTGCGTCAACTAGCCGTGCTGACACACCCGTTACGCCGATCCCAGCCAGCACTGGTCGCCGACCTCCTGGAAGCGGCCGGCTGCTGCGCCCCGTCGACCGGCGCCAGCTCGATTCGGCAAATCAGGCAGACGCGTGAGATCGGCCTGAGGCCGGTCTGGTGTCGGTGGGACGGCTGGTGGTCGGCTCTTGGAAGTTGACTCGGATGGGTACAGAGCTGCCGTCGGTGCGGGTCTCCAGGGCGTGCAGTACGGCCACCATGTCCTCGCCGCCGTGGCCTTGTTCGACGGTTTCGCCGTAGAGGGTGTGGCAGATGTCGAGGAGCGGGGAGGTCAGGTCGGCTTTGCGGGCGGCCTCCGCGATCAGCTGGTTGTTCTTCAGGACGTCTGCGGCGGCCGCCTGGACGGTGAAGTCGCGGGTCAGCAGCTTGGGTCCCTTCACCCGGGAGACGGCGCTTGCCATCGGCCCGGCGTCCAGGACGTCGCGGAGCAGGCGTTGGTCGAGGCCGTGCCGGTCGGCGAAGTGATACGCCTCGGTCAGACCGGTGACCATCGTGATCAGGAACAGGTTGACCGAGAACTTCATCAGCAGCGCGCCCGGGACCGGCCCGCAGTCGAACGTCTCCTTGCACATGGAGGCGAACAGGGGTCGTACCGCCGCCACGGCGTCGTCGTCACCCGCCAGCATCCCCACCAGTTCGCCCTGCTCGGCGGGCACGCGGGAGCCGGAGACCGGGGCCTCGACATAGCGGCCGCCCGCCGCGTGGATGTCGTTTTGCAGGCTGCCCGAGTACTCGGCCGAGGTCGTGCCCATGTGGACGACGGTGCGACCGGCGACGTGCGCCGCGAAACCCGGAGTGCCGCGCCCCAGCACCGTGTCGATGGCGGCCTCGTCGGCCAGCATGAGGATCACTGTCTCGGCACGGTCGAAGACCTCGGCAGGGCTCGAGGACACCTCGGCTCCGGCGGCGCGCAGGGGCTCGCACCGGGCAGGGGTGCGGTTCCAGACGACGAGGGGTGTCCCAGCACGGGCGAGGTTGAGTGCCATGGGCTGCCCCATGACCCCGAGGCCGACGAAACCGACGCACACGACGCACCACCACCCTGCCGACTATGACAGCGGTCATAGTAGCCGATTTCTATGACGACAGTCATAGGATGGGTGTCGGGGAGCTCGACGAATGGGGAGACCGAGGATGTCCGAACGAGGGCCGCGCGAGCGGATGGTCTTCAGCGCTGCCCAACTCATCCGGCGCGAGGGAGTGGCTTCCACCGGCATGCGCGAGGTCGCCGCGCACGCCGCCGCCCCGCGGGGTTCGCTTCAGCACTACTTCCCCGGCGGCAAGGAACAGCTGGTCAACGAGGCCGTGGGCTGGGCCGGCCGGTACGCGGGCAACCGTGTCGCCCGCTTTCTCGCCGCGCTGCCCGAGCCGACGCCCAGCGGGCTGTTCGGCGAGATGGTGCGGCAGTGGACGGACGAGTACGAGAGCGCCGGCTTCGCGGGCGGCTGCCCCGTGGCCGCCGCGACAGTGGACTGTGCGGAGTCCACCGTGTCCACGCGGGAGGCGGCCGCCGTCGCCTTCGCCACCTGGACCGGGCCGGTGGCACGGGCACTGGCCGAGATGGGCGTGCCCGAGGAACGGGCCGACGCACTCGCCACGCTCATGATCAGCGCCCTGGAGGGCGCAATCCTCATGTCCCGGGCAGAGCAGGACGTACGTGCTCTGACGACCGTCACCAGGGAACTCGGCCCCCTCCTCGACGCAGCGGTGAGCAACGATGGCTGACCGGCCGATACGTGTGGGGCGTGATCCACAACTACGGCATCTCGCCGGAATTACTGGATGTACTCCAGAACGGCGGCGCCCGCGCTAAAGTCGCAGGTCCCGCAGCCTGCTCCGCGCACCCGCGCGGGTGGTCCCACGGTCAGGTGGTCGATGAGGCGTCTGGAACGATGTGCTCGTGCATGCTGGTGATCAGGTTGGCGAGGGTGTCCCTGCGGAGCTAGCGGTGTTCCTCCGGGGTGCCGTGGATGGGCGCCCGGTGAAGATCGCTCCTTCGGTCTGCGGAGGTTGCGGCGGCCGCGTGTTCTGCGTGCTGGTCAATGCATCCGGGGCGGAACGGGAGTGTTCTGGCTGCGGCGGCGTGCGTTCATCGCGGACAGCGAGGAGTACTGGAACGAGGAGTCCTGGGAGGACGACGAGCCTGGTGCGGCCGGCTGCCCGTGCGGGAGCGAGGAGTTCGAATCAGCGGTCGCGTTCTCGCTCGGCGACGACGGATCGGTCCGCTGGGTGACCGTGGGCCTGCGGTGCATCAAGGACGGATTCCGCGGGTCTATGCCGACTGGAAGATCGACTACAGCCCCGCGGATCACCTCCTGACCATGGTCTAAGGGCTGTCCCGCAATACCCGGCGGATGAGCGCGCGGCGTCAGATGCGGTGCATCGCAAGGCGGAGAGTCGTCCTCATACTGGGCGTATTCGGGCGATTCGACAACGCAGCGAGGTGCCGTAGCTGTCGTCGCGCGCCCGGCGGGTATTGCGGGACAGCCCTTAGGTTGGCCGGGCGACGGCCTGGACGGGCCGAGGTTCGTAGAAGGTTACGTCCCGGCGCATCGTGCCCCGAAGGCCCCATTGCGGAGCCACGAAAGATGTAACGGGGGACTCGCCAAACAGACGGTGCCTGATCGCCGCACCCGCGAGGGTGGTCCCGATGAACTGTTCCGGTCACGAATGCCAACTGCTCACTGCACCCGCGGGGATGGTCCCCAAAGGAGCGCGCGACCGGTTCAACTTGCTTCAGCCGGTGCGCACCGTCAGCCGGCCGTTGAGGGATTGCGTGCAGCCGACCGGTGCCACTGAGGGATCACGAGAGCGGTGTGGGGTTTGTTTTGCGGTCGAGTCCGGTCATGTCGTGTAGTCCGCGTTGATCCGGATGTAGTCGGCGGAGAGGTCGCAGCCGTAGACCGTGGCTTCGGCCTCCCCGAGGCCGAGCGTGATGGCGATGTCGACCTCGTCGTGGCGCATGATGCCGGCGAGTTTGTCGAGGGTGTCGGCCTCGGGCTCTTCGGGGTACACCTCGATGTCGCCGAATCTCACGGTTACGTTGCCCGGCGCGATGTCGGTGTCGTTGGTGTTCTTGCCGATGGCCATCAGTACTCGGCCCCAGTTGGGGTCGGCGCCGTGGACGGCGCTCTTGACCAGAGGGGAGTTCAGTACGCTCTTGGCGATGCGATTGGCCTGTTTGTAGTCGCCGGCCTGGCCGACGGTGACGCGCAGGAGTTTGGTCGCGCCTTCGCCGTCACTGGCGAGCTGTTGGGTGAGGTCCAGGCACAGGTCGGTGAGGGCTTCGGCGAATTGCCGCGGGCCGACTGGTCCTGCGGCGCCGTTGGCTATGACTGCCACGGTGTCAGAGGTGGAGGTGTCGGTGTCGACGCTCAGGCAGTTGAACGTGCGATTCACCGCTCCGCGCAATGCTCTGTCCAGGTCGGTCGGGGGCAGGTCCGCGTCGGTGAACACGTAGGCCAGCATCGTGGCCATGTTGGGTTCCAGCATGCCGACACCCTTGGCGATGCCCACGATGCGGGCCTGCCCGACGGTCCGTACGGCGGTCTTCGGGCGGGTGTCGGTGGTCATCATCGCGCGGGCCACATCCAGCGGTTTGGCCATGAACGCCGCGTAGCCGCGCTTGGCAGTCTCGTCGAAGTGCGTACGGATGGTGCCCATCGGCAGCGGGCGTCCGATGACGCCGGTGGAGCCGATGAGTACTTCGTCCTGCGGGATGCCCAGAATCCCGGCGACGCAGCGGACGACCTCGGCGGCGTTCTCCTCGCCTTGACGGCCGGTGGCGACGTTCGCGTTCTGCGCCAGCGTCGTCACGGCACGCAGGTTCTGCGCCGTGGCATGTGCACGACTGAGGACTACGGCCGGACCCGCGAAGAGGCTCTGGGTGAACATTGCGGCGCTGGTGGCCGGCCGGTCCGACGCGACGATTGAAATGTCGTCACCGTGCTCGCGCAGTCCGCCGTGCCCTGTGTAGGCACGGAAGCTCATCGGCCAGGCCAGAGGGCCAGATTCTTGAGTCCATGCATGATCATGCGTCATGCGGCATATATTTACACCATAGTGGTGGGCTGTCCATCCACTTTCGAGTGCCGCCCCGAATCCACTCCGCCTCGTTGCATAGGCCCATGGCTACCGCACTCCGGCTGAGGTCTACGCTGGCCTTCTGAACAGCGGTGATGCGCTGACTGCTTGAGCGCGCCGCCGATTCCTGAGCAAGATCAGAAAGCGCCAGTCAGCGGCCGGATCGGCGCGGGATCATGCGCGAGAATTCCGTCGTTTGCGGCTGGTGACACGGTTCTTACCGGCACGTCCGCCGTGGGTTCAGTGCGACTGAGGTGCTTTCACCGGGAACCCACGGCGTTTTCGGCAGGCAGGCATGAAAGTGCGGTGGGTCCGTCGCCGCTGAATCGGCAGGTCCTTCACCACTGGGCTCACTCGGCGCGCTGTCCGACACGGAGGACGCTCAGATAACGGCGTGATGCCCGGTCGCCCATCCGCGTGCGGATGCGCTCGGCTACTGCGTCGAGCAGGGGCTCACGGACGTCGCGGTCGAGCCTCCGATACAGCGACAACGAGCGAAGGTGATCGGCAAAGCCGTCTCCGTTGAACCATTGAACGGTCGGGTACCAGCGCACGATCGTTGGGCCGAACAGTCCTCCGGGATCGTCGACCAGGCCCCAGCCCTCGTCGGTGGTGCGCACGTCGTCCTCCAGGGGAGGATGACCCCAGCCGGGGTTCCCGGGGCAGAACTGCTCGTGGAGATCGGCGGTCTCGGCGTATACCTCTGGCTCTCCCGGCCGGCGGACAACGACGTGGCCGAGCAGCGCCATCCAGCCTCCGGGATGGAGCACGTCGTGCGCCCGTTGCCAGCCGATCGACGGGTCGACCCAGTGCCACGACGACGCAGCCACGAGAGCATCGAAGCGTCGGCCGCGGTCGTCCCACTCCTCGAACGTCGACGTCTCGACTTCGACGTTGCGGAAGGATGCGATCCGTTGGCGAGCGAGTGCGGCCATGTCTGCGCCCGGCTCGATGGCGGTCACTGAGCATCCGAGTGCTGCCAGCGAGCGCGTCGCCTGACCGGTGCCGCAGCCCACCTCCAGCACCGACGACCTGTCGTCCGTGCCGGTGACGGCGACAAGGTCCGCGAACAGCTCGTCGGGGTATCCCGGCCGGACCCGGTCGTAGAGCTCCGGCACCTCGTTGAACACCCGGCCGAGGTCGTGTGGATTCGGGCGCATCTTCGGAGCATCAGTCACGAGTGCACAAGCTATGAGGTTCGTCCACGGGGACGCCACTGGTTTAACGGCAGCTCCTCGACAGCAGCCGTGTCGGTCCTTTCTGTCTGCTCTGCCAGCGTCGTTCGGTCGCGGATCCCTTTACGGGCGGACCGTCAAGAGCGCCCGCTCTCCCTTCCGACCGCATCTCGGTGGACTCCCGTCTGGTCGTCGAGCAGGTTCTGGGCGATGGCCGCGTAGCGGCTCGCGGCGGTGTGGGACAGGTTGAAGACCAGGGCGAGGTGCAGCGGGTCGGCGCCGACGGTCAGTGCTTCGTGCAGGACCCTGTCGCCGCGGATGCGTTCGAGGTAGACGCCCTGGTGCAGCAGGTGCCGCTTGAGGTATTCGGCACTGACAGGCCCGGTTCCCAGGGCTGTCTTCGCGTTGATCAATACGTGCCGGTTGGGAGTCTTCGGCCAGGTGATGCGACGCTGGGCGAGCCAGGCCAGCAGGGTCTGATGAGGCAGGTCGCCGAGCCGCTGGGCGTGTCCGGCGATGGTGATCCGGCGGTTGGGCAGGTCAAGATCGTCCAAGCTAAGGCGTCGGATGGCCGTAGCGCGGGCGGCGTGGACGGCGGCCAGGGCGACGATCAGCCGTTGCGCCGGTGTGACGGCGACCCGCTGGACGGCGAGGACCTCAGCGTCGGTCATCGGCAGCAAGTTGCGCTGGATGTCTTCGGTTTTCAGGCGGGCGGTGGGGTTGGCGAAGATCAGGCCGCGCTTCTTGGCGAAGCGGAACAGTGAGCGCAGTGCGGCGATGGCGTTGCGCCGCTGCCATCCGCACAGGGGTGACAGCCCGGCCATAACGTCGGTGACGGTGATCTCGCGCAGGTGCCCACGGGTCGTCGCCCAGTTCTCCAGCAGGGGGCGGACGCCGCCGAAGTAGACGTAGGCGCAGGTGCGAGATCGGGGCTTGGCACGGCTGTCGCCGTCGAGCAGGACCAGCAGCCAGGCACGAACGTCGCCGGCGAACCCGGCGGGCAGCTCGGCGGTGCGGTTCTCGATCCAGGAGCGGACCGCCAACACGCTGTCGTCTTCCAACAGCTCCAGTTCGGTGAGGACCTCGGCGACCCGAAGGCTGGAGGCGTGTCGCGGTATTCGCGCACGGACTTCGGTGAGCTTCACGGGCTTGCCGGGCGGGCATTCGCCCAGCACCACCGTCAGGCCGTCCATCGCGCACCGCACGAGTGACGGCGACCATCCGTTGGCCTCGCCGAGCTGCTTGGCATGTGCTGCGGCCGACCGCAGCACAGGGTTGTCCGAGGTGAGGGCGGGGTGCTGCCAGCGCGGTGGGGGTGGCACACCCGCCTTGCGCCGGTAGTAGGAGCCCAGGCCCCGGCACTTGTTGTCGCAGTACGCCCGGTCCCGCCGCGATCCTTCGGGCAGCGGCTTGCCGCAGTGCACGCAGGTCATCGTGGCGGCAGGGACCGGCCGGTGCGAGGACGCGGGGCCACGGCGCGTGGCTGGCCCACCGCAGTGGCCTGTGAGTCGGTTGCTGGTGTCGGCTCCGGCACTCGCTCCGGCTCGGGCAGGAGCAGTTCCTCGACGCCGCAGGCGAGCACCGCGCAGATGACGTCCAACTCGTCGAGCTTGACGGTGTTCGGCTGGCCTGACCACAGGCCCGACATCTTCCCCGCGCTGATCACCACGCCGCGTTCGGCGAGCATCCGTTGGAGTTCGCTGGCCTTCCAGATGCCGCGGTTGGCGGCCGCCAGGCGAAGGTTCCACTTCACTGGGCCAGTCCTTTCCATCGGTCGGTGGCGCGCTGCTGTCCGGCGACCCAGGCGTCTTCGACGTGGGTGCCATGGACGTGGATATACCGGGCCGTGGTTCCGGTCCAGGTATGTCCGAGTAGCTCCTGGATGGCGAACAAGGTCATGCCGGCTAGATAGAGCTGGGAGGCACAAAAATGCCGCAGTACGTGCGGGGTGAGCTTCCCGGCCCAGGTGGGCAGGTGCTGGGCGGCGGCATCGGCCAGCGCCCGGCGGAAGACGTCGGCGGTCGCCCGTGAGCAGGAGCCGTCCTGGTTCTTGCGCTCGGAGGGGAACAGCGGGGCACCGGGCCGGGTGTGGTCGGCGTCGAAGTGGCCCCACACGTCCTCGATGAACCATCGCAGGTTGCGGTCGGCGCCGTTGATCAGCGGCACCAGCCGCGGCTTCGGCCCGCGCCTCCGGGATCCCTTGCCGTGCCGGACGTTGAGCTTGCCGAACCGGCCCAGCTCCCACCGGACGTCGTCCAGGTCGAGCATCCGTGCTTCGTTGATCCGCAGTCCCACGTCCGCTGCCAGCCGGGCGACAGCGTAGTTGCGGGCGGCCGGACCGAACTTGCGGCAGGTCACCAGCTCCTCGCGCCATCCGGCGAACAGCGCCTCGATCTCCGCCTCGCTGGGCGGGATCCGCAGCTGCGGTTCCACCGAGGCCCGCGGCCGGTTCATCTCGTCCAGCGGGCACTCGACCACACGGCCGGTGAGGTTGTGCAGCTCGACCTTGTGCCGCAGCTCAAGGAACTGGAAGTACACCGCCAGCGCACCCGCCCGGCCGGTCCGGGTCGACGGCTTGGCGTCGCGGAGCACCTTGCCGAAATAGACGTCGGCGTCGGCCGGCTCCATCTCCCACAGCGGACGGCCGAACCAGTCCCGGATCAGCTCCAGGTGGTTGGTGTCGTTGCGGATCGTGCTGTCGACCAGGCCGGCCGAGGCTCGCGCGAGCACGAACCCCGCCAGCACGTCGGTCTCGAACTCGGCGAGCTCCTCCGCGCTCACCGGCGCCCGGTACTCGCGCAGATCGCGCACTACGGCCAGAGCCAACCCACGCCTCCACGACTTCACCCAGACTGAAGGAATCCCGACAGAGATGAGAGTTGCGCACTACGAGCGAGATTGGGTCAGAACAGTCTGCGGTCACCCGGACGAGGTAACAGGCCCTGGTCCAGGCACGTTCAGACGGCCCGTCATCCGTGGACGAGGCAGGGAACTCAGCGACTATTGCCCAACCGAGGCACCCGCGAGTTCGTGAAAACTGAAGGGGTTTCAGCGGAAACCCGCGGTCCACCCGTGGGTTCGTGGTGAAGTCGCGGGACTGACCGGCTTATCGAGGACGGCCAACTCCTCCTCGGTCAGGCCCAGGCTTCGGGCGCGTGCGCGATGTCGGCGGGGAACCGGCGGCGATCGCCTTCGCTTGGCGCAGATGCGCGGCCGGCGTGGTCGGCGGCCGCCGCGGTGTATCCCGGCGTCAGGAGGTACCCCGGGTGGCGAAGTCGCGCGCCAGGTCAGCAGCCTGGCACCTCGCTGCGTTGTCGAATCGCCCGAATACGCCTGTATGAGGACGACTCTCCGCCTTGCGATGCACCGCATCTGACGCCGCGCGCTCATCCGCCGGGTATTGCGGGACAGCCCTTAGGAAACGCGGAACGAGCCGCCGGTATCAGTTCCCTGTTTCGAGGCTTCGAATTCAGAGAAGGAGAGCGCTGGCTTTCCGCTGGGGTTATCGAAGGTCACGGTAACTTTCTTCCACCCGAGGCCGGGTGGCAAGTATTTCGTGGCACAGAACAAAGTCCGCCGATTGTCTCGGAAGGCCGAGCGTTGAATGATAACTCCGGGAGGCACATTGACCCCACGCTTCTTGAGTTCCTCGGTATCAAGAAGGACATCGAGAACGTACTGTGCTCGATGTTCCTCCGGAAGGCTGGAGAATTCCTGCATGACGCCTTCCATTGCAGGAGAGCAGACAAAGGACGTCAGTTCGGACAGCGCAGTTTCGATCTCCGTTGCGAGAGCTTCGTCGGCCGTCACTGCAGGACCTCGCCGCCCACGGATGCGCACACGATGTATCCCACCGAAGCACACACGGTGATTCTTTCGAGCTCATCGCCACCTGCAGGCAATTGTGGAAGTGTGACTGCCACATCACCTCGGGTCACCGACGAGGGATTCTCGAAGTACCGTGTAGTGAGGCGGAATCCCTCAGGGACCGGTATTCCTCTCCTCGTCAGTTCATCGACGCTTGCCAAGCGTGTTGCCTTCGCGAGGCGCTCGGATTCTGGGGTTTGCTCGATTTCTTTGAGTATTTTCGTGAACTCGGGATGTGACGCCACTTCGGCGAGCACTTTACTCAGCTCTTTGAGCTGCTCTGGCGTTGGTTGCGTGGTCTGGGCGGTGACATTCTGAGTCATTTTTTCACCCTGTTAATTTGAGCATGATCTTGGTGCGTACCTACTCTCTTCAGCGTAGTTACGGTATGCCCAAAGCGCATCCTGGCCAGCCTGGGCGGCTCGTATTGAGGGGAAGGTGTGCTCCGGTTTCGGTAACGGTGTGCGACTATTTCAACGTTCAGAATTGTCAAATTCAATATGCAAAGAGGCCATGGCTGTGTCCTGCGGCGATGGACGCGAAGCCGGGACGTCACGCACCGTGTCGCCCGCATGGAACCAAGTTCTCAGGGCGACCGGGACGGCACCGCTGGGTCGTCGTAGCGCCAACCGTCACCGCGGTGGGCTTCCGCTGCGGCCAGCGTGTTGTTGTTCGGTCCAGCCCGAACCCGCGGTGGGTCGGACCCCGAGTGGGCCGAACGCGTCGAACGCGAAGACTCGGTCCGGGGAGTGATCCCAAACGTGCTCGATGCGGTCGAGTTTGACGTCGTGCTCGGGATCCGGTGGCTCCTTCCACGTCACTGTCCGTCCTGGCGCAGACGCCGCCAACACCAGGTCCGCCACAGCCCACGACAAACGACGAGCCCACACGTCGCCATAATCTGCACACCCGTCACTGCCAAGGCCGTCGCAGAACTATCCGCCGCCGAACCGTCACCCCGACGGTGTTGTGGTGATCCGCTTCTCGAACCAGTGGTGGGCGTACGGCTCGTCGTTGAAGGCAGCCACCTCCTGGAAACCGCAGGAATGGTACAGGCCGATCGCGGCGCTGAGCGCCTTGTTGGTGTCCAGGCGCAGCACATCGCAGCCGTGCTGGGCGGCCCGCGACTCGAGCTCGGCCAGGAACCGGCGGCCCAGGCCGAGGCGCCGGGCGTGGGGCGCGACCCACATGCGCTTGATCTCGGCCGGGGCGCCGGGCGGCAGCTTCAGACCGGCGCAGCCGACAGGTTCGCCGTGGAGCCGCGCGACCACGAACAGGCCGTGCGGCGCTCGGAGTTCGCCCGTGTCGGGCAGCAGGCTCCGTGCGGGGTCGAAGCCGGTCTCGAAGCGCTCCTGGAGCTCGGTGAAGTAGGACCGCAGGCAGTGCTGGGCGTCGGGGTGTTCCGGGTCGACGACGTCCAGCGTGACCGTCCCGGCGGTCAGCAACCGTTCGACGTCGGCCATGGCAGCGACCAGCCGGGTGCGCTGGGCGGCGTTGAGCGGCTCCAGCATGGAGTCGGCCAGCTCGTTGCTGCGGCGATCGAGGATGGCACGCTCCGCGCGGCCCGCGTCGGTGAGCCGGACAGTGCGTACCCGTCTGTCCCGAGGCTGCGGCTCCACCGTCACCAGGCCGTCGGTCTCCAGGGAACGCAGCAGACGGCTGACATACCCGGAGTCGAGCCCAAGGCGCTCGCGCATCCGCCGTACGTCCTGGCCGTGCTCGCCGATCTCCCAGAGCATCCGGGCCTCGCCGATGGGCCGGTCCCGCCCAAGGAAGTGGTCGTGGAGCACGCCCACGCGTTCGGTGACGGTCCGGTTGAACCGCCGCACCTGGTCGATCTGCGCCGTATTCATTCTCTGACTCTAGTCAGAGAATCTCGTGCGAGCTAGAGGGGCCTGTGCGTCCTTTGCCGGGCTGCCGTCGAGGTTGCCCCGGCAGGCCGGCTGCCCCGTCTCGCGAAGGTTGCGGTTTCGGGCCCGTGTGTCAGACCGTGATCGTTGCATTCGCAGCGATGAGCATGAACGCCGTCGCCGCACGCTCCTGCCTCAACTCGCGCAGTTCCTGGGTCTCTTCTGGCGCGACGTGATCGACTCGGCGCTCTTTGGTTTTTCTCTTTGTTCGGTGGTTGACATCCCCTGACCCTTCACTCATGCTCTCTCTCAACTGGTCATGACCAGACACTACCAGCTGCGGAGTGGGCAGGGCTGCACCACCCGGGACGGCGTGGTGGGGCTTTGCCGCATCGGGCTCGCCGCTCAATGCCGCTGAGCCGTCTCCGAAGATCTGAGAAAGGCACGAGTGTTGGAAATGCGAATAGGTCTCATCGGCGCGGGCGCTCTGGGCGCCCTCCACGCGGTGAACCTTGCGTCGGTGCCGGGCTGCCGGTTGGCGACTGTCACTTCGGAGCAGGTCTCGCCCGCCGCCCTGGAAGCTGTCCGCTCCACAGGTGCCGACACGGCGGGCGTCGATGAAGTCCTCGCCCCGGAGCGTGTCGACGCGGTCATCATCGCGACGCCGACGGACACGCACGCCTACTATGCGCTCCGTGCGATCGACGCCGGACTGCCGGTGTTCTTGGAGAAGCCGCTCGCGAGGACGCCTGCCGAGGCGCGCCTGGTCCGCGACCGTGCCGCCGCCCAGGGTGTGAAGCTGGCCGTAGGGCACGTCGTGCGGTACTTCCCCGAGTACGCCGCGGCTCGCGACCTGGTCCGGTATGGCGAGCTGGGCACCCCGTCCGTGGCCCGCCTGGCCCGCTGGAACACAGTTCCGGCAGGTGTCGGCGAGTGGTACGGCGACGTGGCCAGGAGCGGCGGTGTCCTCCTCGACATGGCGATCCACGACGTCGACTGGTGCCTGTGGACCTTCGGGCCGGCCGCGCGTGTGTACGCGGTATCAGCAGGTGGCCCGGACAGCCCCGTCATCGCTCTGACCATGCGCCATGCCGCAGGCACCATCTCGTACATCGACGCGAGCTGGCGGGAAGAATCCTTCACCACCCGCCTCGAGGTGGCCGGCACACAAGGCCTCTTCAGCGCGGACGGTTCCGGAAGCGCAGGATTTGCATCCGCACGAGGCCATGGACGGACGTATCTCCCCCCGGCGTCGGCGAGCGACGACCCCTACGTGATGGAGCTGCGGGCGGCGATCGATTGGTTCCGCGGCGGGCCGCCGCCGCTCGCCACCGTCGCCGACGCATGCGACGCCGTCGAGGTCATCGAGGCTGCCCAGCGCAGCCTCGACACCGGTCGGGCCATCGCCCTGGAAGGAGCCCTGACGTGATCACGATCGGTTTCCTCGGTTGTGCGCATGTGCATGCTGCCACCTACTGCGAAGTGCTGCGCCTTTCTCAACAGGGACGCCCCGTCGCTGTCTTCGACCACGATCGTGCCCGCGTAAACGCCTTCGCCGCCGGCCGTGATCTGGCTGTCGCGCCGACCCCTGAGGACCTGTGCGCCATGGTCGACGCGGTCATCATCACCGGCGAGCACGTGACCTACCCCGAGTACGTGGCCGTGGCTGCCGCCTCCGGTGTCCCCGTGCTTTGTGAGAAGCCTCTCGGCACGTCGGCCGAGGCCGCCAAGGCCATTCTGAATGCGGGTGCCTGGCTTTCGATGGCCTTTCCCGTCCGCTACGCCCAGTCCGTACGGCAGGCGAAGGCGGCGATCGAGAACGGATCGCTCGGAGCCCTGGTCGCCATGAGCGGAACCAATCACGCCGCTTTCCCCGGTGGGTTCTTCGGCACCCGCAGCGAATCGGGCGGCGGTGCTCTCATCGACCACGTGGTCCACGTGGCCGATGCTCTGCGCTGGCTGACCGGGTGTGAGTACCGGACCGTCTACGCGGAGGCCGGCAGATTCAGCCGGGTCGGTGACGTGGAGGACGCGGGGCAGGTCGTCGTCACGACCACCGACGGCGCCTGGGCGAGCATCGACCCGAGCTGGTCGCGTCCCGTCGGCATGCCGGGGGCCAACGACCTGGTGATGACCCTGTGGTTCGAGAACGGCCGGCTCTCGATCGACGCCTTCGCACGCCACGGCTCGTTCGTCGACGAGGACGGCACCATCGCCCACCTGCCGTATGGCCGAAGCATGGACGCAGAGCTTCTCGACGACTGGCTCACTGCGATCCGGCTCGGCTCACCACCACCCGTCCCGATGAACGACGGCTGGAAGGCCACCCAGGTCGCGCTCGCCGCCCTGACATCAGCCCAGTACGGAACAGTCGTCGACATTCAGGAGGACGGGTCGGCATGAAGAGCACGGCAAACAGAAGCGGCATCCTGAGGCGCTTCGGTCTCTGGCTGGTGTTCGCACTCGTCACCAGCGTCCTGATGGTTGTATCCCCGACGTTCCGCTCCTCGGCCAACCTGGAAAACATCCTGGAGCAGAACGCCATCATCGGCATTGTCGCCTGCGGCATGGCGGTCATGATGATCTCCGGCGGCTTTGACCTGTCCGTTGGAGCCGTCGGAGCCACCACATCGGTTGTAGGGGCAGTCGTCGCCGGCCGCGGTCACGGCGCGCTCATGACCATCGGCGCAGGCCTCGCTGCTGGCATCGCGGTCGGCGTCGCCAACGGCATCCTGATCGCCAAGGTCCGTATCAACGCCTTCGTCGCCACCTTCGCCATGGCCAGTATCGTCTCCGGCCTGCTGTTCGTCGCCACTGGCGCCGAGTCCAAGCAGGGTGTGACGCCCCTGCTGGAGAGCGCTGCCAACGCCCGGGTCGCCGGCATCCCGGTGATCTTCGCCGTGTTCGTGTGCTGCCTGCTTGCGGTGTGGTTCCTGCTGACCCGCACCAAGTACGGGCACTACATCTACAGCGTCGGCGGCAACGCCGAGGCCAGCCACCTGTCGGGTGTCCCCGTACAGCGCGTGCAGATCTTCGCCTTCGCCATGGGCGGCCTGCTGGCCGCAGGGGCAGGGCTGCTGCTCCTCGGCCAGACGCTCGTCGGGCAGCCCTCGGCCGCGGCCGACTGGCCCCTGGAGGCCATCGCCATCTGCGTGGTCGGTGGCATCGCCCTGACCGGCGGCGTCGGGCGCATCGAGGACGTCCTCGCCGCGACCCTCCTCCTCGGCGTCATTTCCAACGGCCTCAACCAGCTCGACGTCTCGCCCTACTGGAAGCCGGCCGTCACCGGACTGGTGATCCTCCTGGCCGTCGTCATCGACCGCTACAGCCGGCTCCACAACGGCGCCGGGCGCGGCAGCAGGAACCTGCCCGCCTCTACCGCGCCCGGCGCGCCCACCACCACCCCACTGACGCCATCGGCCTCGACCTGACCGCCGACTGGTACGTCCCCTGCGCGACCCACGCGCTGAGGACACGCACAAATCCGCACCCAGCCAAGTCCTCCGCGGACTTCCGCACGACACGCACCAAGGGAGCACCATGTCCGCATCCATCCCCGCCCGCCGCACATTCAGACGCGGCCTGGCCGCCGCGACCGCCGTCGTGTCGCTGACCGTGCTCACCGCTGCCTGTGGCAACAGCAGCAGCACCGCATCCAGCGGCAAGGACAAGACCTTCACCGTCGGTCTCGCCAACGCCGACACCACGATCCCCTTCCTCGCCTCCATGAACTCCGCCTTCGAGGCCGAGGCGAAGCGGCTCGGCATGAAGACCGTCACCCTCAACGGCGGCCTCGACAACGCCAAGCAGGCTGCCAACGTTCAGACCCTGGTGGCCCGCCGAGTGGACCTGATCCTGGTGTGCTCCTCCAGCCCGACCGCAGTCATCCCCGCCATCAAGCAGGCCAACCGAGCTGGCATCCCGGTGATGGCACTCAACGCCCAGCTCAGTCCCGGCGCCGACCTGGTGACGTACATCGGCGCCTCGGACTTCCAGTACGGACAGGGCGAAGGCAAGCTCATCGTCCAGGCGCTTCCCAACGGCGGGAAGATCGCGGTTCAGCTCGGACCGCTGGGCAGCACACCGCAGGTCGAGCGGCTCAAGGGCATCAAGGACGTCCTGAAGAGCCACCCTGGCATCAAGATCGTCGCCACGCCGGTCGACAACTTCAAGAACAGCGAAAACCTGTCCGTGACGCAGGACCTGCTCTCGAAGTACCCCAAGGGGAAGCTGGACGCGATCGTCGCCGAGGGCCCCGAGATGTACGTCGGCGCCCAATATGCGCGGAAGATCGGGCGCAATGAGATCCGCTTCATCGCAGGCGACTACTCCAAGCAGGTCGAGGCCGCGATCAAGTCCGGTGCCCTCTACGGCACCGTCAACCAGAGCCCTGTCCTGGAAGGCAAGCTCGGCGCCCAGTACGCCAATTACTGGCTGACCGGTCAGAAGGACAAGGTCAAGCAGCCCAACTACTACATTCCGCTGCCACTGATTACCAAGGACAATGTGGACACCAACCCCGCCGAGTGGAGCGGCTGACCTGATGGCCCTGCGCGCCTGCCATCTCGCACCGCAGGCGCGCAGGGCTGGCCTCCCTGCCCCACCGGCAGGCTCGGCCGATCTCCCACCGCGGAATCTCCGCGCGGTTCAGACACGCCAACGCATACAGAGGAATGAGTATCCATGCCCAGCGACATCAGGCTCCAGCTCTCGGGCGTAACCAAACGGTTCGGTCCTGCCATGGTGCTCGATCACGTCGACTTTCAGGTGCGCGCCGGACAGGCCCACGGACTCATCGGACAGAACGGTGCGGGAAAGTCGACCCTGGTGAAGACGTTGGCCGGACTGTACCCAGACCACGGTGGCGTGATCACCATCGATGGCAAGCGCGCGACGCTGGGCAGCCCACGCCGCTCCAGAGCGGAGGGAATCGCTGTCATCCACCAGGAGTTCAGCCTGGTGTCCGAGATGACCATCGCCGAAAACCTTCTCCTCGGACAGGAGCCCGGACGGTGGCGATACAGCCGACGGGCAGTCCACAGCCGGGCAAAGGCCCTGGTCGAGCGGGTCGGCATCGAGATCGGCGAGAGCCTCGACGCAAGCGTTGGCACACTCAGCCCGGCCGTTCGGCAACGCATCGAGATCGTGAAAGCCCTCGCGGACGATGTGAAGGTGCTCGTCATGGACGAGCCGACCGCCCGCCTGTCCGAGGCCGAACGGCAGTCCCTGTTCCGCGTCGTACGCGAACTGGCCGACCGCGGCGTGGGGCTGGTGTTCATCTCCCACTTCCTCGACGAGGTCCGCGAGGCGACCGACTGGCTCACGGTGATGCGCAACGGCAAGACCATCGCGTCGGAGCCGACCAAGTCCCTGTCGGTGGTCCAGATGGCCGAGCTGATGCTGGGGAAGAAGTTCAAACAGACCCTGGACGAGGAGGTCGCCTCCCACCACGCCGACGACGAGCAGCCCGTCGTCCTGGAAGCGGATTCGGTCAGCTGTGGACCTCGCCTTCGCGACGTCACCATCAGCCTGCGCGCAGGCGAGATCATGGGCGTGGCCGGTCTCGTAGGCTCCGGCCGGACCAGGCTCTGCAGAGTGCTCAGCGGTGCCGAAAAGCCCACCAGCGGACGCCTTCGCCTGCGTGGTAACCAGGTCACCTTCCCAACCCCGCGCCAAGCCATCGCCCACGGCGTGGCACTCATACCGGAGGACCGCAAACACCAAGGACTGAGCCTGTCCGCACCACTGACGTGGAACCTGTGCCTCATGGCCATGCACCGCCGCTTGGGCCGCTGGGGCGTCGTACCACGGGGCACGGTCCGGCGCCTGAGCACCCGCCTCGTCGAGGACCTGGAAATCTCCCCGGGCGACATCGACGCCAACGCCTCGACACTCAGCGGCGGCAACCAGCAGAAGGTCGTCCTCGGCAAGACGTTCGCCGCCGATCCCGACGTGCTCGTCATCGATCAGCCCACGGCCGGCGTCGACATCGGCACAAAGGCACAGATCCACCGTCTGCTGCGCGAGCGCGCCGACTCCGGCGCCGCCGTCCTCGTCGTCTCGGACGACTTGGAAGAGCTGTACGCGCTCGGCGACCGCTTCCACGTCCTACGGCAAGGACGAACCGAATGGCAGGGCACCTCGGCCGACGTCACCCACGCACAACTTGTTCAGCTCATCTCCTCAGGCTCGTTGCAGCAAGGCGCCTGAGTAATTCGGCCCCTCGAGTCCTCATCAGCGACGTCGCCTCCTTGCAGGCCGCCCTGTCGGCGGCCTGCAAGGAGGCGATCCGCGTCGCCCCGCGCTACCAACAGAGAAACGTCAGCGGCGGGGTGGACTTGAGTACGGTCGTGCTGAGGGCGGTCTCGGTCGCTGCTGATGGATCAGAGCGGGCCGTGTCGGGTATGGACTCTGCGCGTGCGCTTGCCGCGCACGGCGAGGGCCTGGACGGGGTCGGCAGCGATGAGCTCGTGGGAATGGCGACGTTGCTTGTGCGGATCGGCACTGACGGAACGTTGTTCGACGCGATGCGTGCCGCTACATGGACCATGGGCGGCCCAGGCAGCCTCGTCGGGTTGCTGGACGAGGCTGAGGTGGAGCCGGAGTGGGAGAGGAACCTGCGCCGGATCTCGGACACCCGGTTGCGCGGCCACCTTCGGATGCTGTCTCTGACGGAGGAGGACGCACGCTGCGACGGTGCGTACTACCTTGGCCGGCAGATCCCCTGGCGAATTCAGCCGGATCGCCGCCCTGCCCGGTCACAAGCCGATAGCCGGATGGGAATTCGGCGAGGGACAGGCATCCTCGGCAGTCTTCAGCATCAAATAGCGGGCGTCGAGCCTGCCGCTCCAACAGGTAGGTGCGAAAGGCGCGTGACCCTCGGTGATGACGTCGACCTGCCGCTCACCTTCTGGCAGCACCTCGACCGAGCAGCTCGTGAGATGCGGCTCTACAGCGATGCGCTGCACAAACCCCACGTCACGGCCGTCGACCTCTGCCGCCGCCATCTCGCAGCTGCCTCCGAGAAGCAATGACCTGCGGACCCGGTCGCGGGAACTTGAGCGGGGGAGGGCCCAGCTCAAGCCGCCGTGGCTACGGGTTGTCCGGTCCGTAGGGATTCGTAGGCGGCCAGGACGGTTCGGAGGGTGCGTAGTCCGGTCTCGCCGTCGGGGTGGGCTCTTTGGCCGGTGCGAGCGGCAGCGAGGAAGCTGTCGAGCATGGCTGCGTCGAGGTCGATGGTGCCGTGTTCCCAGCGGGAGGTGGCCTGGGTGGTGTCATAGCCATCGAGGAGCGGCGGGAAGGCATCGAATTCGGCGAGGGCGCGATCCCCTACGCAGGTGAGCGTCAGGCCTCCCCAGGTCGGGTGGGTGGACGGGTGGCTCCAGCTGCAGTCGATGGTGGCGACGAGCCCGCGGGCGTAGGTGAGGGTGAGGAGACCGGCAGATTCCACTTTTGGTTCGTCCGCTCCGCCTTGTGCCAGGAGTGTGTTGGCGACGGCGTAGACCTGTGTGGGCTGTTCGCCGTCGAGGAGGACGTCCAGAAGGTCTGCGATGTGCACGGTGTGGTCAATGACGGCGCCGCCTCCCGCGAGGGCGGGATCGGCGAACCACGGGCGATCCAGGCCAGGAGCTGAGGAGTTGTTGACGCCGTGGACGCTGAGGAGGGATCCGAGCCAGCCTTCGGCGAGGGTGCGGCGCAGTGCGGCGAATGCCGGGTGGAAGCGAACGGGATATGCGGTCATGAGGCTGACCCCGGCCTGCTCACAGGCATTGATCATGGCGCGTGCGTCATCTTCGGTGGTGGCTATAGGTTTCTCGCACAGGACGTGTGCGCCCGCGGCGGCGCCTTGTTCGACCAGCTGCCGGTGCCGTGTGTTCTCGCTGGTGACGATGACGGCTCGGGGGCGCTCTGCGAAGGCTTCCTCGTAGCCGGCCCTGTAGGTGACGCCGAGCTCGTCGGCCAGGGCCTTTCCGCGCGTCGGGTCGCCGGGCGGGGCATCGGGGTCGGTGGTGATGAGCTCGACGTCGCTGCGATCGCGCAGTAGCTGTATGTACCTTGTGGCGTGAACATGGGCGAAGGACAGGACGGCGATCTTCATCGGTGCCTTCTTTCCATGAGCTGCTGCGGAGACGTGTCTTCGACCGCAACGGCCCGGCCGGTCGCCGCGGACTGGCGCGCGGCAGCGGCGATACGAACGGCTGCCACACCATCCAATGCGCTGACACGGGGGGCGGGGCCGCCCTGGAACGCGGCTGCGAACTCGCGGATCTGAGTGGCGAACGGGTCCTCACCGAAGTCGGCGCTGGGAACGCCGTCGGCTTCGGCGCCGGCTTTGCCGATCAGGCGCAGCGACGGGTGGGCGAGCGAGTGGTGGGTGAGGGTGCCGTTGGAGCCGGCGACATGGAAGGTGTAGCGGAACGGCGTGTCCGGTGGTGCCCAGACGCCCAGGACCTGCGAGATGACGCCGCCAGCGTGGGTGAGGGTTGCGCTGCCGGTGGCCACGGCCCCCTCGGGTGCGGGTGCGGGTGCGGGTGCGGGTGCGGTGAGGTGGCCGTGCTGGGTGGCGTGGACGGTGACGACTTCCCCGAACAGCCACCTGGCGATGTCCATGTCGTGGAGCATCTGGTCGGTCACGATGCCGCCGGAGAGCGCGGTGTCCGCGAACCAGGAACTCCATGACGGATAGCGGCCGGTGCGGGTGAAGCGGGCCACCGCAACGCGGCCGAGCGCACCGGAGTTGATGGCCTCGTGGAGCCGGACGTAGGCGGGGAAAAACCGTACGACGTGTGCGGGGTAGAGCTGACGACCTGCTTCCTCTGCGGCGTTCGTCATCTCCAGAGCATCCGCCGGGGTGAGCGAGATCGGTTTCTCGCACAGTACGTCCGCCTCCGCCTCAAAGGCGGCCAGAGCAATGTCACGATGGGTGGGAGTGGGGGTGCAGATGTCAACGACCGTGGCCCACTCCAGCGCCTCTTCGAGGGTGGAGGTCTCGGTGATTGCGAACTCTTCGGCGAGGCGGGCGGCTTGGCCGTCGGATGAATAGACGCGCACTCGTGCCCCGAGGGCGATCCAGGCCGGCAAGTGGGTCCGCGCAATGAATCCGGCACCGATCACGGCCACGTCGAGTCTCTTCATCCGTCAACCTCCTGGTCGTCGCGTCCCCGGGCCGCCGTTTTTGCGCTGATGGAGCTGCGTATGTTCTGTAGGCGTCGGGAGGTGAGATCGGGAACTGTCCAGCGTGCTCCGGCGCGGGTGAGATCGGCTGCGGCGGTGGTCGTCGTGACACCGACGATGTCTCGCACACCGGCCGCGACGAGCGCCCGGATTCCCGAGGGCGAATCCTCGAAGGCGACGCACTGTTCAGGCCGTGCCCGCAGGGCCGCGCAGGCTTTCAAGTAGCCCTCGGGTGACGGCTTGCCGCAGGTGATTTCCTCGGAGGTGATGACCACGTCGACCAGGTCGCGCACGTCGAGGACGTCGTTGAGGAGGTGCTGGGCCCAAGCGGCTCCGGCGCTGGTGACGACGGATAGGGGGTACTTCACGCGTAGCTGTCGGATGAGAGCGGCGGCGCCGGGTACGACCCTCACGCTGTCGGCATGTTCCAGTGTGAAGGCAGTCATGGTGGCGAGAGCGGCGGCCGCGTCTGTCCCCGACCAGGGTCCCGGCACGCCCATGATGACGTCGCTGGGGCGCCGTCCCATGTAGTGCTGCTCGTAGTCGGCGTCGGTGACGGCCACGCCCCACGTATCGAAGAACGCTTGCCAGGCACGCCGGTGCACGTCCTCGCTGATCACCAGGGTGCCGTCCAGGTCCATGAGGACTGCCTCGCACGCTGGGCCGGACCTCTGTGTGTGGCGGATGTCGGCGGCGGTCACGACGCGGCCGAGCTGAACATGAGTGCTCCGGCCTGGATCAGGCCGGTTTCAGGCGGCCGTTGCGCGGATCCGGGCTGGGAGTCGAGCACGACGGACATGAGGGCGTAGACGGCGAGGCTCACAGCATCTCCTTGATGTCCTCGGCCAGGCACTCCGCTTCGGGGCGACGACGACCTGCACGATGCAGGCCGCGACGAGGACCCTGTGAGCTCCGGCCTTCTTGAGGGCCTCGACGTCGACGGGCGTCCGCGTCGTTCACTTCGGTGCGGAGCCTGGAGATGCAGGCCTCGATGTCGGCGACATTGTCGACCCCGCCGAGCTCTTCGACGATCAGCCGCGTTTTGGACATCAGTCCCCTCCCAATAGATCACGTGTGGCTGCGACGTTTCCACCGCGCCTCATCCTTACTGGTAGTAACCAGTAATAACTAGACAGTACCTCTCTGTGTGTCCTGGCGCAATGCCGGGAGGCCGAGCGAGAATAGATCATGCTCATGCCAAATCATGAGATGGTGAGGGCGTGGTCTGGTCTGCTTGCCTCAGGCGGTTTTCGGAGGCTGCTGAGTCACCGGTCGGTGAGCGTCATGTGTAGCTGGTACCGGTCGGCGCGGAACCATGAGTACGCGTGCTCAATGGGCTGGCCGCCGCTGTAGGCGATCCGGTCGAAGGTCATGACGGAAGCGTCTTTGTGAATGCCCAGCAGTGCGGCTGTCTCTGAAGAGGCCGGCCCGGCCCCGACCGTCTGCTCCGCGCGGTCGATGGGATATCCGAAGCGTGTGGCCAGCGTTTCGTAGATCGAGATCGTGAAGTCCACGCGGTCCAGATCCGGCAAGAGATCGGCGCTGTACCACGCATCGTCGATGGAGATGGGCGTTCCGTCGGCCAGCCGGAGGCGGCGGACGTGCCATGCCTTCTGCTTCTCGCTCATCTGCAGTGCCGTGGTGGAGGCGGGGGAGGGGGTGTCCTGGCCGATGGACAGGACGACAGTGCCCGGCTCCAGGCCGAGGCGGCGCATGTCCTCGTGGAACGAGGCCAGGCGGAGTTCCGAACGGTACGCCCGCTCGGCCACGAAGGTCCCGCGCCCGTGGACGCGGACGGCCAGGCCCTCGGCCACGAGCTGTCCGAGCGCTTCGCGCACCGTCACGCGGCTGACCCCGTGGTCGAGGCACAGTTGGCGCTCGCTGGGCAGTGCGTCGCCGGGTGACAGCTGATTGGTGCACATGTCGACCAGGATCGCGCGGAGCTGTGCGTGCTTGGGCAACATGCCCTTGGCGACAATCTGCTGAGCCACTGCGACCCCACTCTCGGTCCGGGAGAGGCGCGATGGCCTCCCCTACTGGTTATTACCAGTATGCATCACGCATCTACCTTACCGTTCGCCCCTCGGCGTGGTCCTGTCGTGCTCTCCGACTGGAGGCGCCGGCGGCCCCACGGATAGTGCCGTTCTTTTCTCCGATGTCGGACCGCCGTAAGCATTGACACTCGCGCAACGGCGAGGCCATGCTGTTCCGCAACTGGTCATGACCAGGTATTACCGGTCCTGTTCATTGATTGTTTCAGTCGTCCTGGGCTGGGTTCCCGCCCTGGTTCCTTTTGCGCTCCCGCCCCTCCTGCACACCCTTTGAGGTCGTCATGAGCACCAGTACATCCCCATCCGCCGGCCGCCGCCCGGGCCTGGCGGGCCTGCAGAAGCTCGGCCGCAGCCTGATGCTGCCGATCGCCACGCTCCCCGCCGCAGGTCTCCTGCTGCGGCTGGGGCAGGACGATGTTCTGGGCAGGTTCTCCGGGTTCGAGGACACCGCACACGTCATTTCGGCCGCCGGCGGAGCTCTGTTCACGCACCTGCCGCTGATCTTTGCTGTCGGTATCGCCATCGGGTTCGCGAAGAAGGCGGACGGTTCCACCGCTCTCGCCGCTGTGGTCGGGTACCTCGTCCTGGACGGTGTCTTCACGGCTATGTCGCCCATCGTCCTCAGAGGCCAAACGGACCTTGGTGGGGAGCAGGCGGTGGTCAATTTCGGGGTCCTGGGCGGCATCGTCATCGGGCTGCTGGCCGCGATGCTGTGGCAGCGCTTCTACCGCACCACGCTCCCGCCCTATCTGGGATTCTTCAGTGGCCGGCGACTGGTCCCCATCCTCACGGCGGTGGCCGCTGTCGTTCTCGGGGTCCTGATGAGCCTCATCTACCCCCTGTTCAACAACGGCCTCACCTCGATCGGTGAGGCCGTCGACGCGAACAGCGTCATCGGCGGCGGAATCTACGGAACCGCGAACAAGCTGCTGATCCCGCTCGGCCTGCACCACATTCTCAACTCCGTGGTGTGGTTCATCCTCGGCGGCTACCACGGCGCCCACGGCGACCTGAACCGGTTCTTCGCAGGTGACCCCGGGGCAGGCATCTTCATGACCGGCTTCTTTCCCATCATGATGTTCGCTCTTCCGGCCGCAGCCGCGGCCATCTGGCGCGAAGCGCGCCCCGAGCACCGCAAGGCTGTCGGCGGCATCATGCTCTCGGCCGGGCTCACCAGCTTTCTCACCGGCATCACCGAGCCGATCGAGTTCTCCTTCCTCTTCGTCGCCTGGCCGCTGTACCTCGTACACGCCGTGCTGACCGGCACTTCCCTGGCCCTGGTCAACGCCCTCGGCATCCACCACGGATTCACCTTCTCCTCCGGCCTCATCGACTACGTCCTCAACTGGGGCAAGGCCACCCATCCCCTGCTGCTGATCCCCATCGGCCTGGGCTACGCGGCCCTCTACTACGTGGTGTTCCGGTTCGTCATCCGGCGCTGGAACCTGCGCACGCCCGGCCGTGAGGAGGAGAACCCGGACGAAGTCCAAGAACGCCATCCGCACCCCGCGGTCTAGCAGCCGCGTCCCTGAATGAACCGTCGAAAGGAACCGCCCATGGCGCAGCGCGTCGTCTCCGTCGGCTCAGGCAGTGGCCTGTACGCCCGGCCCGCCGCCACCCTCGTCCAGGCCGCCGTCCAGGCACCGGTCCCGGTGACCATTGCCGTCGACGGCAAGGCCCCGGTCCCCGCCGGCCACCTGCTCGGCCTCATGGCGCTCGGCGTCGGCTACGGCGACCAGGTCACCCTGACCCCAGAGGGTGACCGGGCGGAGGACGTCCTGGACGAGCGGGCAACTCTGCCGGGCAAGGAGCTCGACTCGTGAGCGCCTCCTCCTCCACCACCATGACCGGCTACGGCGTCAGCCTGGGGGCGGCATGCGCACCACTGCCCCGCATGTTGCCACCGGTCATCACTCACCCCGGCGAAGGCCCAGGCGACGATCCCGGGCATGAAACACCTCGCGTGCGGCAGGCTCCGGCCACTCCGGCCGTCGCCCCGGTCCATGACGCACTCGCACAACTCACCTTGCAGCAGTGCGAGGACCCGGCCGCGAACGCGCTCTGCGCCAGCAAACCGGAGGCGGCGCGTGCCACGGCGCAGCGGATCGGTGACGCGTGCCTCGACGCAGCGGGCGAACGGCGGGAGGCCTGACATGGAGGTGGTGATCCGACCCGACGCCGACGACGCCGGCCGTACCGTAGCCGGCATCATCCAGCACGCGATCGTCGATGGTGCGAAGACTCTGGGGCTGGCCACGGGCTCCTCGCCCCTGGGCGTCTACCGGGACCTGGCCCGCCGCCACCGGCAGGAGGGCCTCACTCTCGCCGGTGTCGACGCTTTTTTGCTCGACGAGTACGTCGGCCTCCCGATCTTCCATCCGCAGTCCTACGCCAAAGTGATACGACGCGAACTGGTCGACCACGTCGACCTCGACCCCACGCGGGTACACGCCCCCCAGGGCACGGCATCGGACCCGCAGCAAGAGGCCCGCCGTTTCGAGCGCTCGCTCACGGCCGCGGGGCCGCTCGGCGTGCAGATCCTCGGGATCGGCGTCAACGGCCACATCGGCTTCAACGAGCCCGGCTCCTCCCTCGCCTCATGCACCCGGATCAAGACCCTCACCGACGAGACCCGCCGCGACAACGCACGCTTCTTCGG
The DNA here is from genome assembly GCF_006715635.1 of Streptomyces sp. SLBN-118. Lineage (NCBI taxonomy): Bacteria > Bacillati > Actinomycetota > Actinomycetes > Kitasatosporales > Streptomycetaceae > Streptomyces > Streptomyces sp. SLBN-118. The sequence goes on along the minus strand of NZ_VFNP01000002.1, from coordinate 149,626 downwards.
CGGGATCGACGAGGTGCCCCGGCATGTCATCACGCAGGGCCTGGCCACCATCGGCCGGGCATCCCACTTGGTGCTGATCGCTACCGGTCCGCACAAGGCTCACGCGGTCGCCGCCGCCGTCGAAGGACCCGTCAGCGCGATGTGCCCGGCTTCGATTCTCCAATTGCACCCGCATGCCACGGTCGTGGTCGACGAGCTAGCCGCTTCCCGACTGGAACAGCAGCCCTACTACCGTCACATAGCCCAGCACAAGCCCCCCGGGCAGGGGTACTGATGAGACGTCCCGCCCATGTTGTCGCCGTCGACCTCGGCGGTACCACGATCAAAGCCGCCCGGTTCAACGCGCAGGGAGTCGCGGAAGAGACCCTGCGGCTGGCCACCCCATTCTCCGAAGGGCCCGAAGCGGTTGTCGCCGCTGTCGTACGGGCCGCCACTACCCTCGTCCGGCTGGGTACTGCGGCTGTCGGCCTGTGTGCCCCGGGACTGATCGACGACGCCGCCGGTGTCGTTCGGTACGCCTCGAATCTCGGACTGCGCGACACACCTCTCACCGCGGCCGTGGCAGACAGGCTCCGCCTCCCAGTCACGCTCGAGCACGACGTCCGGGCAGCGTGCCTGGCCGAGCAGCGGCTCGGACTCGGCACCGGCATACAGGACCTGCTCGTGGTCGTGCTCGGCACCGGCGTGGCCGCGGGGATCGTCAGCAGTGGTCGGCTCCTGCGAGGTGACAAGGGCTTCGCCGGCGAGTTCGGCCACATCCCCGTCCATGCCGACGGTGAGCTCTGCGCGTGTGGCCAGCACGGGTGTCTGGAAGCCTACGTGTCCGCCAGTGCGCTGGTCCGCCGCTACCGCCGCGCCGGAGGCATCGCGGAGAACGCCGCCGACGTCACCGCACGACTGAAGACCGACCCGGATGCCGCCCGGCTGTGGGCCGAGGGAACCGACGCCCTCGGAAGGGCGCTCGTCGCCACGACGGTCCTGCTGGACCCGCAGCGCATCGTCCTGGCCGGCGGCATGGCCGCTGCCGGAAACGCGCTCACCGACCCCGTCCGACATGCCCTGCAGGACGGACTCACCTGGCGTGCCGCCCCCGAGGTCAACATTTCACCCCTGGGCGCCGATGCCGGACTCCTCGGAGCGGCCTTGCGGGCCACAGACGCCGCAGGACTCCCGCACTCCTACAACAGACGCGTCGAAACCGCCGCGCCGGGACAGCGCGCACCGAGGTAATCGCCCCCTGTCCGGCAGCGACGACGTCGCGCAGCCGACACGTCGACCGCGGATGGAAGGAGCAGGTCACCGTGTGGCCCCGAAAACGAAGTCAGCGGCCTCCAAGTCGGCTGCAGCCTGAGCTCGATGACCGGCCGCTCGTCCGCGCCCTGATACAGCTGGAAGCGCAGATCGCGGCCCAGGGCAACAACTTGGCTGAGTGCAACGACCGTGGCGCTCTCACCTATCCGATAGAACAGGCTCTGCGCGATCCGGGAGAGGACTGGGACCGGCGGATCCACCGGCTGCTCGTCTTCAGCACTCTTCCCGATGCGCATGTCCTGGCCGGCCAATGGCGCGCCTGGAATCCCGCCAGCGCCGACGCCATGCTTCTTCAGGCCTTTGCCGACATCGCCCTGACCCGGGCAGGCGGCGCCATCAGCGATCTGGGCGCAACGATCTCCCTCTGCCGGGAAGCGGCTGAGCTGGCGCCGGCGGACCCAGCCCCATGGGTCGCGCTGCTGAGCTGCTGCCGACTGCTGCGGGCACCGTGGGCTCAAGTACACCCCATATGGACGGCCGTGAAGACGCGTGATCCGTGGAATCGCGAGGCTCACTGGCAGATGCTGCACTACGTCTCCCCGGAGGAATGCGGGTCCAACCTCCTGACCGTCCAGTTCACCGACTCAGTCGTTGGTCCCGGGCTGGAGGGTTCCCCCGTAGCGGCCCTGAGCCTCGCCGCCAGCCTCTACCGGTACCGAAGGGCCTTGGCAGCCGGAGGAATCACGGCGCTGACCGCACGCCGGCACTGGGACCAGGCCCACGAACGCCCCCTCGTCGACGACGCCCTTGCGACCTGGACACAGCCTGGCTTCCTCAGGCACGCGGCAGTACTCACCGACTTGAACCTCCTCGCCTACGTGCTGACGAAAGCCGTACGCATGCAGGACGCGTGTTCGGTCTTCGAGGCCACCGCGGCGGTCGCCACCTCCTGGCCCTGGGAACTGGACGGCGACCCGCTGGAACAGGTCCGGGAGTCGCACCGACGGGCATTTCGAGCCCGGAGTCAGCGGGCACCACGGTGACCCTGTGTGGTCGCGGAGCGCTGTGTGTGTCTGTCGAGCGTGACGGCAATGATGTTTGCCCTCTCGCGGAAGTCCGCTCAGGCCGCCTCCACCCACCGGTGGGTCGAGGCGACTGGATCGGCGTCGATAGAACCGTTCCACCACCGAATTCGCGGGTTCTTGCTGCATCTTTTGCGATATCGAAATTGACAACCTCACCATCCGGTGCGCAAACTGGTCGTATCTGGTAATTACCACTTCTGGGCTACGCTCGGCGGATGCGACGACCGCTCGTCGCATCCGCAGAAACCCGAGGTTGTCATGACTGCTCAAGCACCCCCTGAAACGGCTGGCTCGGTCGAACTGCTCGCACCGAACACCAATTCCAGGGTCAGGGTCGATCAGCTCCAGTGCGAAAGCCAGGGGCCCGCCCCGGACGGCGCACGTGACCGATGCCTCGCCGTGGTGAGCGCCGATGCCAGAGACGTCAGCCGGATACGGCGCCTTGCGAAGGAATTCCTTACGGGCCTCAAAGTGTCGCCTGCGGCGCTTGACGATGCCCTGCTCATCATCTCCGAACTCGTCACCAACGCAGTACTCCACGCCCTGCCGCCGGCCGCTCTGCGAGTGCGCTGCATCCAGCAACATGGCCTGCGGATTGAAGTCACCGACGGTGGTCCGCGCCCCAACCCACCTCCGAAAACTGGCCAGCATGAGGAACACGGCCGCGGCATGCTCATCGTTGCCGCGATGGCGGTTCGGTATGGCACGATCAACTATGCGGGCGGGTCCACCTGCTGGGCGGAGCTGAACCCCTGACGACCGGCCGGCTCCGGGAGACAGAAAAGGTTCTTCCTGGCCGGTATGAGGGGCTGCAGCCGTGGAACGGCTACGCAGTTCACGGACTCCGTGCCCGGGGGGACTCCCGCGTCGAACGTTCACTGTTGGCGCCGCTGATGGTTGCTCAGGGCGACACCCTTGTGATCTCGAAGCTATGCCGCGGGGCCGCCGGGATGGCGCCCGTGGCGCCGAGCGGCCGGGGGTCAGGGCCGCCGTCACACGAGTCGGCGTGTGGTTGCAGGAACCATGTGTCTCACCGTCTACCGAGAGATCATCACGGCTCCTGCAGGCCGAGCAGCCGCCGCATCCTCGCGTACTTCTCGACGAGCTGGGTCCGGGTAGGTTCGTCGAGCAGGGCGAGCCGGTCCGCGTTGGCGTTGTGGGCGAGGTCGGCCTCCTTGATGAGGCGGGCGCCCGGCGTGGCGAGGATCCGCTGCGTGTACGACTCGTCGTCCTCGCCTGGGCGCTTGGTCATAGCGTCGACCAGGTCCTTCACGTCCTGCGGAAGTTCGGCTGACTCGAGCCACTCGCGGGAGAGCACCTCGTCCTCGATCGTGTCGTGCAGCCAGGCGGCGGCAACCTGTTCGTCGGAGCCGCCCCGCTCCCTCACCCCCTCAACCACCGCCTGCACATGCTCCAGGTAGGGCCGTCCCGCCTTGTCCCTCTGGCGTGCGTGGCCTTCGCGGGCGATCGCCTCGACCTGGTCGAGCGTGAGGTCCGGCACAGGTACAACTCTACGGGCGGCGCCGTGCCTTCGCCGCCCGGCAAGGCTGCTTGCGGCCGGCAGCTGAAGGCAGTTCCGACCGGCGCTCGGCACGCACCATTGAAGAAGGTCCCGGCCCGTGTGAGTACTTTTCGCAGTCCAGAGCAACCCCCTGGTTGTCCGGACACGGTCATTGCCGAACCTGCGGGTTTTGATGCGGGCTGGGCTCTCATTTATCGCCGTGTGCATCGACTGTCTGTGGACGGCTACCCGGCCCGCCGGCCCTGACCCATCGATGCACCATCCGAGTGGGTTGAGCAAAGCCGGGCAGACGGTCTTATACCGGAACAAACAGGAAGAGGAGAGCCTCATGTCGAAGAAGCATCCGCCACACGGCGAGGGGCCCAGCCGATACAACGGACGTGACCAGCACGGATGGTCCGAAGACCTCGATGACGCGAACCAGGACAACCCCAGCGGTCACCGGTCCTTCCATCCGGATGACCATGCGCCTGGGCCCAAGAGGTCCGGCCGGCCTTCTGAGCGGGACAAGGAGGCATCACTGTCCGGGACCCCGGTCGAAAGCGAGACCCGCAGCGGCGAGGACCGCGCCGGGAAGTCCCAGGAGAAGGGAATGGAAGGAAAGGGCCGCCGCGGCCGCTCCCAGCGCCCCAGCGGTTCCAAGGGCTCGTCGGCCTTCACCGGCGTTGACCCACAGGATCCGCCCACCGGCCATTCCGGACGGTGAGAGCAGCCGACAACGTCAAGATGTCGAGGCGGCCAGCTATGCCAGTTCGCGTGGCGGGTGCGTCTCCGGCCATCGCCGAAACGGGCGGCGGCGCCAAGGTCCGGTTACTCCATAGGGCTCGCTGTCATGTGCAAATGCTCGCCCGCGCGACGTCACCGTCTTCCGGCCGATGCTCGCCGAGCTCGACCTGGCCGACGCGCTCGCCGGACGGCTCAGGCGGGACGGTCACCGGGGCAGCGGCTGCGGTACCGCATCTCCCGGGGACTCACCCCGAAGTACTAACCGGCCGATAACGGTAGTTGTCTGAGCGCGGAGTGTAATACAGGCTCCTGATCGCCGCAGGCTCCGTGAACCACGCATGTTTGTGCGTCGTCGTGGGCTCTGCGCCTTACGGCAATTCCCTTGCGCAGGGGGGCAACACGCCTGGCGGCCTGCTCATCGCGACGTGGCATTCGGGAACTGCTGCGCCCCCCCGGCATGGATTTGGCGGTCCGCCTCGACGAACCGGCCCGACGGCCGGTCGTATGCGCTATGCCCCGCCGCCACGGTTCTCGCCGCCGTCCGGGGGCCGAGTGGCCTGCCGAAGGTCCAGGACTCCGGAGGACTCGCCGCGGACGGCGACCGGTGCCGCGACGCGACCCGCGGGACAGTCAGAAGAGGCGTACGGGCAGGGCACGGTGGCCGTTGGAGATGAAGGAGTCCACAGGCCGCAGCTCCTCCTGCGGCACGGCGAGGGCAATCCCGGGGAACCGCTCGAACAGAGCCTGGAGCGCGATGGATGCCTCCAGGCGGCCCAGGGGAGCGCCGAGGCAGAAGTGCACGCCATGGCCGAAGGCCAGATGCTCCTTGTCGGCCCGGCCGGCGTCGAAGCGGTCGGCATCCTCCCCGTACCGCTCGGGACAACGGCCGGCTGCGGCGTACGCGGTCAGGATCGCTTGCCCCCTGCGAATCACCGTCCCGTCCAGCGTGATGTCCTCAACGGCGTACCGCAGGGGCAGACTGGCGACGGGGGCGTCGTACCGCAGTGTCTCCTCGATGACGTCGTCCCACGACGCCCGGCCCGTACGTACCTGCGCGAGCTGTTCGGGGTGGGTGAGCATGGCGTGGATGGCGTTGTCGATGAGATTGACCGTGGTTTCGTGACCGGCGCTGATCATGAGCACCAGGGTGTCGAGGAGTTCCTGCTCGCTCAGCCGGGTGTTGCTTTCGTCGTCGCGTGCGGCGATCAGCTCGGTGGTCATGTCGTCGGCGGGCGCCTGTCGCTTGGCGGTGACGAGGTCGCCCAGTACGGCGTAGAGACGTGCGTAGGTGGAGGTGACCTCCTTCGGATCGGCGGACGTGTGGAAGATGCTGTCGACGAGGTGGCGCAGCTCCTCCCGGTGCTCCTCGGGGAGGCCGAAGAGCTCACTGATCACCTGGATCGGCAGGGGATAGGCGAAGTGCTCCCGCAGGTCCACCACGTCCCCCTGCTGCCCGGCCGCGGCGATACGGTCCACCAGACCTGTGGCGATCTTTTCGATGCGCGGCCGCAGCGCGGCGGTCCGACGCGCGGTGAACGCCCTGGCGACCAGCGTCCGCAGGCGCTTGTGTTCGCCGCCATACGCGGTGAACATGTTCTGCACCGCCACCCAGGTGAACAGTGGCCACTCCGGGGAGATCTCCCCGTCGATCCAGGCCGGCCAGTGCCGGCGAGGATCCTTGGAGACCCGCGGATCGGTGAGCAGTTCCTTCAACAGACGAGGACTGCTGACCGCCCACGCCTCCACACCACCGGGGAGCTCCACACGCGTCACCGCTCCCACCTCACGTATGCGGGCGGCTTCGCCATGGATGTCGCGGCCGGTCGGATCTATCACCACAGGGTGCTGGTCTGCCATTTGAGACTCCAATGGTTCGAACTCCACTACGACCCGGCCCATCACGCTACGCCGTGGTAGCAACTCGGAGCGAGAGCACCTTGCGCACGCTGCGTGCCATGGCAACTTCCCTACGCGTACAGACAAGTGACGCTTCTCGTACCCTCTTACCGTCATGGGCATCGACAGGAGAGACCGGTGAAGGCCTATGACAATCGACAGCGTCCCGCGATGGGTGCAGCTGTGCGGCCGGGAGGTCCAGGCACTGCCCGCAGGGCAGTGGTGGGACGCCGTACGCGTGCCGCTCAGCCTCGGAGTCCGTGCCCTCGAGTACCTCGGAGACGATGTGAGGGCTGTGATCAAAGACGACTACGGCAGCATGCTCTGCTGGCTGATCCGGCCAGGGAGCGCCGACCACTGGCAGTCGCCGCAGGTCCAAGTGCTCGGACAGAACTGCCATATGGCGGTTCCACCCCAGCACCGTACGTTCGGGCCGGGGCTCCACTGGCACGTTCCGCCTACGCGAGAGCAGTACTGGACGAGCACCAAGCGGTTGCACTCCGCGCTCCACACTGCGCTGGCCGCGACCACACTGCCCCGCTCGCTGGCACGCAACTGCTGCCGCTGCGAGCGCAGCACCGAGGCGCCGGTCCTCGTGCGCATCATCGAATCCCCCGTTGGTCCCGCCAGGGCGGTGTACGTCTGCCCCGACTGCGCACCCCAGTGCCCTCCAGGACCTGGCCGGCTGGAGCAGAGTCTTTCCCCCCGATGAACCGCGGCCCGGCAGAAAGCTGCGCGGCGTCCGACGAGGAGCTGCACGCGGCGCGTCACAGGCCGGCGCCGTTCCTGTTCTCCGGCCGATCCGGGGTGGACGTTCTCCGGCTGCGTCAGGACCGTAGGAACGGAGCACTTCAGGGGCCGCGCCGTGGCGCAACAGTGGCTCATCACCCATACGTCTGTCACTTACGTCTGCTGCTCACTCCTGTGACGTGCGCCGACGCCTCGGCCTTCTTGGGGCTACCGGCTCCGCTGGCGGCGGTGGCGGAAGAGGAGGCGGGCTCCGGGGCCAGGGCGCAACGGCGGCGGTCAGGAGTCCTCGGTGTCGGCGCCGAGCGCTCGGGCGGCGGAAGTGAAGTCCCGTGCCAGCGTGGTGAGTTGGTCGGCATCGTGGGCGTGCGGCTCGGACGGGAGCGCCGCGACCCGGGTGCCCCCGCCACGGTGGGTGCGGATCAGCTCGGAGCCCTCCAGCTCGCGGTAGGCGCGAGCCACGGTGCCCGGCGCCAGGCTGAGGTCGGCGGCGAGCTGACGCACGGTCGGCAGGCGCTCACCCTCGGCCAACCGGCCGGTCTGGCACAGGGGAGTTCCCTCCGACGCAAAGAAAGGGACGCCCTCCGGTGCCGGCGCACCTGCCGCACGGCCCTTGCTGAAGCACTTCGACGGCGCGGCCCTGAGGGCCATAGGGTTGTCTACGCGACAGTCGGCGACAATTGGCGTGACCCGCGCAACGATGGCATTCCCACGTTCGTAAGGGTGGAGTTCTTCTTCCTCGTAGAGGGCAAGGGGAAAGCGCGGGCAGCAGCGAGTCTGCCTGCCCGAACCCATACTCGCGCCAGCGGGCCCATGTCCCGCAGGCTGAGGCATGAAGCGACCGCAGGACGCGCCGCGATTCAGGTGACGTCGACCGCAACGCCCTCGCAGACTTCTGCTCTATACGGCGGTGACTCACGTGCGCGCCTGGCCCGTTGCGCGTTCAACTGCCAGGGGCCCCCTTCCGTTTTCGCCGACGAGCCGGTCGCGTTACGCTCGACACGTTCGAGGTAAGTGGGGGCAATTGGGCTGATCTGGGAGGTCGGTCGTCATGGATGTCACCGTGGGAACATTCAACCTCAACAATCTCTTTTCGCGGTTCAACTTCCATGCCGAAATCTCGGATGTCCATCCGGTGGGCGCCGACGGCCAGCTGACCTCCAGCTATGCCTTCGACGACCCCGAGAAGGTGCGGATACGTACGTACAAAGGCAAGCTGGTCAAGGGAAAAGACCCCGAGGCGCAGAAGGTGATCGCCCGGCGGATCGGCGAAATGGACTTGGACATACTGGCCGTGCAGGAGGTCGAGGACATCGACACTCTGCGCTTCTTCGTCACCCAGCACCTTGGCAGTGCGTATCCGCATCTCTCGCTGATCGAGGGCAATGATCCCCGACTGATCGATCTCGCAGTGCTGTCCAAATTCCCGGTCGGGGCGGTGACCTCCTGGCAGCACGCGGTCCACCCGGACGTGCCCGGTGAACGCATCTTCAGCCGGGACCTGCTGGAGGTTCACATACTGGATCCGCGTGACCCCGACCAGCATCTGCTGACCGTCTTCAACAACCATCTCAAGAGCCAGTTCGTCGACCCGGCCACGGACCGCGAGGAAGGCAAGCGCCTGGCCGACGAGCGGCGCACCCGTCAGGTGGACACCATCGTCCGGATCGTCGGCGAACGCACCCGCCCCGATGGGAGCTACGTCGTGCTGGGTGACATGAATGACACCCCGGATGCGCCGACGCTCGCCAAACTGGCCGAACCGACGCACCAGTTGACCCTGACGGAGGCGCTCGCGCATCCGGAGGAGACCCGGCAACCCAAGCCCGACAATCCTCCGCCGCCTGCCTCAGGGTCGTGGACCCATCGGTTCAAGGAGGCCGGGCAGCCCGCGAAGTACGAGCTGTTCGACCAGATCTGGCTCAGCAAGAGCCTCACAACACGGCACAAGGGCTCGCACATCGACCGACGTACCAGGCATAGCGGTGACGGATCGGATCATGACCCCGCCTGGGTGGTGCTCGACCTTTAGCCCCTTGCCATACCGGGTCTTGGAATGTAGGCGGGCCGCAGGTGCCCGCGGGCTCGGTGGGTGGTGACGGAGCGTGTGCGTAGGCGTTGGTAGGCCGGATTGCGGAAGCCGTGGGCGGCTCGGGCGACGAGCTTGATCACGGGTTGATGCCTTCACTCTTCGTCCGGCGCAGGAGCGGTCTGACGCCCCGCCCGCCGACAGCCGTGGACCAGCGCCGCCGTCACCGCGAGCGACGCCACTGCCATCGCCCGGGCGGGCGACGCGAGGCGAGTTGACCCACGGAACCCGCCAGGGGAGTGCGCTCACCCCTGCATCGTCGTCATTCCCGCCGAGTGCAACGCGAGGGCGTGGCCGCTCAGTTCGGGTTCAGAATTCAGGCGCCCCAGACCAAACCCGCCCGATTCTCACCGCCCGTGGCGAGGCGACAACCCACCCGGAGTCCGACCCCGCTCAACTTCGAAAGCCCTTTCGCGACAGAGTTCGCGGAGGATCACGGCGAGCTCCGTTGCGTCGATTTCGACGGTTTGATCGTGGCCTCCTATCCGCTGATGACCGTGCTCCTCGTTGCCGTGGTGATCCACGGAGAGACAGTCCGGCTCGCGCACGTCTTCGGCGGCGTGATCATCATCGCGGTGTGGCACTCGGGTTCGTCGAGCGCCGAACGGCCGTCGAGGAAGCCGCAGTTCCCGAGCCGACACCGGTCGGCGAGCGCGCCTGAAGGGCGGGCAGGGGGCCGATGTCACTGCCTGACACGCAGCTTTGCCGGCAGCCGGAGCCTGCCTTGCCGCCCGTGATCACGGCCTCACCTTCCCCGGGGACCTCGCTGTCATCGGCTACGACGACATCCCCTCAGCCGTCAGCGCGCCCGTCCCTCTCACCACCGTCCGGCAGCCCGTCACCGAGAAAGGCGAGACAGCGGCCCGCCTCCTCCTCGACCACAATGGCCGCCCAACTGACGGCACCGCACCGCAGTGGAGGCTGCCCGCCCGCCTCATCATCCGAGCCAGCACATGCCGTTACTGAACAAGGCCGATGTCCAGAGTCCGGCTGCGGGGCCAGGGCGCCGGGGTGCGGGGTGGAGACGACCGTCAGGGTACGTACGCGCCCCGGGCGGGCGTCAGCGGTCCGCCAGGCCACCGCGCCTCCCCAGTCGTGGCCGACCAGGTCGAAGGCTGCCCAGCCCAGTTCCTCCGTGATCGCGACCACGTCGTCGACGAGAAGGCCGATGGGATAGTCCTCGGGCCTCTGTGGCGGGCGCCGGGGGAGTACCCACGCTGGTCGTACCACCACTCGGTAGCCGCGGGCGGCCAGCGCCGCGATCTGTCGTTGCCACACCAGTCCCGTCTGCGGGGAGCCGTGCAGCATCAGCACCGGGCGGCCCTCGCGCGGACCCGCCACGATCGCGTCGAACACGCCCGCACTGGTGGAGATGCTCAGCTCGGTCACGACCCATCTCTTCGTACCGACTGGTCGGTATCCTTCAGGCGGGGAGGCGGGCTGTCAAGACCGAGCGGCTCACGGTCATGGTTGAACATGACGCCGAGTTCAACTATAACCGACCCGGAGGCCGTTTTCCGTCCCTTCCGCGGCCATGGCGCTGTCATCGGTCAGGGGAGGGGACAGCAATGCGCGCTCGCAGCGCCGCAGTTGGCGTTCGGGGCCGCCTCCTCGCATCGAGCCCGGCTCACGGAGCTCGGCATTTCGGCCCCGAGCTCCCGGACGAATCGGACCAACAGGAAGCAGTGAGGCGACATGAGGGAAGCAGTCATCGTTTCGACGGCACGGACGCCGATCGGAAAGGCCTACCGCGGCGCGTTCAACGACACCCAGGCGCAGGAACTCGCCGCTCATGCCCTTCGGCACGCGGTGCAGCGCGCGGGGCTGGAGGGTGGCGAGGTCGAGGACGTCGTGTTCGGCTGCGCCGTGCAGCAGGGTTCCTCCGGCTTCAACATCGCGCGCCAGGCAGCTCTGCGCGCCGGACTTCCGGACGCCGTGTCGGGGATGACGATCGACCGCCAGTGCTCGTCGGGCCTGATGGCCATTGCCACGGCCGCCAAGCAGATCGTCGCGGACGGCATGCAGGTCGCGGTCGGCGGCGGTGTCGAGTCGATCTCCCTGGTGCAGAACGACCACATGAACACCCATCGCATGACGGATCCCTGGCTGGTCGAGCACAAGCCGAGCATCTACCTGCCGATGCTGCAGACGGCGGAGATCGTCGCCGAACGCTACGGTGTGAGCAGGGAGCGCCAGGACGAGTTCGCGCTGGTGTCGCAGCAGCGCACCGCGGCGGCGCAGGAGGCCGGCCGGTTCGACCAGGAGATCGTCGCGCTCAGCAGCGTCAAGAAGGTGCTCGACAGGCAGTCCGGGGAGGTGCGGGACGAGGAGGTCACTCTGACCCGGGACGAGGGCAATCGCGCGTCGACGAGGCTCGAAGGCCTGGCCGGGCTGGCGCCGGTGCTGCCCGACGGTCAGGTGAGCGCGCATTCCAGCGTGACGGCGGGCAACTCCTCGCAGCTGTCGGACGGGGCTTCGGCGTCGGTGCTGATGGAGGCGGGGGAGGCGGCGCGCCGCGGACTGGAACCGCTGGGGGTCTATCGGGGTATGACCGTGGCCGGTTGCGGGCCGGAGGAGATGGGCATCGGTCCGGTGTTCGCCATTCCGAAACTGCTGAAGCAGCACAACCTCACCATCGACGACATCGGCCTGTGGGAACTCAACGAGGCGTTCGCCTCCCAGGCGCTGTACTGCCGGGACGAGCTGCACATCGACCCTGAGCGCTTCAACGTCAACGGCGGCGCGATCTCGGTCGGCCATCCGTACGGAATGACCGGTGCCCGCCTGGTGGGGCACGCCCTCATCGAGGGCAAGCGCCGAGGCGTCCGGTATGTGGTGATCTCGATGTGTGTCGGCGGCGGAATGGGCGCTGCCGGACTGTTCGAGGTCGCGTGATGGGGAAGGACCGAACCGCGGTCCTGGTGGACTTCGGCGGGGTCATCACCTCCAGCGTGTTGCAGGCTTTCACCGACTTCGGCGCCTCGCTCGGCGGCGATCCCCGCCTGCCGCTGGACCTCCTCGCCCGCGACCAGCAGTCACGTACCCTCCTGGCCGACCACGAGTGCGGCCGTATCGACGCCGAGGCCTTCGAGCGAGGATTCGCCGAGCGTCTCCGCGTCCACGGCGCCGACGTGCCGGCCGAGGGCCTCACTGCCCGGATGCAAGCGGGGATGTCGATCGACCAGGACATGTTGGCGCTGCTCGGTGATCTTCGAGCCGCCGGTCGTCCCGTCGCGCTGGTGTCCAATTCGTTCGGTACCGGCACCTACGACGGCGTCGACCTCGCCGCTGTCGCCGATGTGGTCGTCATCTCCTCCGAGGTCGGGATCCGCAAGCCCTCCCGCCGGATCTACGCGATCGCATGCGAACGCCTCGGCGTCGACCCCGAGGAGGCGGTCATGATCGACGACCTGCAACAGAACCTCGACGGGGCGGCGCGGATCGGAATCGGGGGCGTGCTGCACACCGGTGCGCCCGACACCCGCCGCCAACTCGCCGAACGTTTCGGTATCACCACCTGACCGCTCGGCGGATCGGCGCAGCCAGGTGCGTCATCCGGCCCCCCGGCTGAAGGCTTGCCGGGGAGGCCGGGCCAACCCAACCGATCGCGAGGGCGAGACCCGCACCGACATCTGCTCACACAGCCGGAAGGCACCACCCATGACCAGCGTATTCGATCCTGTATGCCGCCACGCGGCCGCCACTCCCGACAACATCGCCCTGCGCGGCGCCAGCGATCAGTGGACCTACCTTCAGCTGCGTGACGCGAGCCTCCGGTACGCCGGCGCCCTGGCCGCCGCGGGCCTGTCCCCCGGGGACAGGGTGCTGCTCACGGCGCCTTCGGTGCCCGAGTTCGTGGTGGCCTACCTCGGGATCCAGGCCGCGGGCTGTGTCGTGGTGCCGGTCAACACGATGGCCACCCGGGCCGAGGTCGAGTACGTTCTCGGCGACGCCGGGTGCTCGTTGGCGATCGCCTGGCACGCCCTCGGCCCCGCCGTCGCCGAGGCGGCCGCGGCGCTCAAGGTGCCCTTGTGGACGCTGGCCCCGGGCGCGTCGGTCACCGGAGCAACCCCTGCCGACGTCGTCGACCGGGACCGTGACGAGACCGCGGCCATCCTGTACACCTCCGGCACCACCGGACGGCCGAAGGGGGCCCAGCTCACGGTCGGCAACCTGTTGTCCGCCGGGGAGATCGGCGCCCAGTGCAGCCGCGCCTCGAGCGCCGACCGTATTGGCACCGGACTCCCGCTGTTCCACGTCTTCGGCCAGGCGTCGGTCCTGATGGCGGCCCTGACCGCGGGCGGCTCGATGTCGTTGCTGGCCCGGTTCGACCCCGCGTCGATGCTGGAGATGCTGCGCCGCGACCGGCTCACCATCATGGCCGGCGTGCCGACCATGTGGAACGCGATGCTGCACGCGTCGGGCCACGCGAACCCGGCGGACTTCGCCCAGCTCCGTGTCGCCGTCTCCGGCGGCGCCTCGCTGCCCGGGGAGATCGCGCGGGCCTTCGAGGACCGATTCGGCTGCACGATTCTCGAAGGGTACGGGCTCACGGAGACCACCGCGTTCGGCACCTTCAACGACATCGACCGCGGCGGCAAGACCGGCTGTACCGGCAGGGCGGTCCCGGGGCTGCAGGTCCAGGTGCGCGACGCCGACGACAAGGAGTGCCCGCCGGGTGGTGTCGGCGAGGTCCACATCAAGGGGCCCACGGTGATGCGCGGCTACTGGAACCGCCCCGCGGACACCGCCGCGGCGATCGCACCCGACGGCTGGTTCAGGACCGGCGACCTCGGCGAAAAGGACACGGACGGGGACCTGCGCATCGTCGACCGTATCAAGGACCTGATCATCCGCGGCGGCTACAACGTCTACCCCGGTGAGGTCGAGGAGGTCCTCTACGAGCACCCCGACATCGTCGAGGCAGCCGTGATCGGCGTTCCCGACGACCACTACGGCGAGGAGGTCGCCGCGCTCATCGCGACCCGGCCCGGTTCGGAACTCGGTGCCGCCGAGGTGTCGGGCTGGGCACGGGAGCGGCTGTCCGCCTACAAGATCCCACGCATCGTCCGGTTCGTGGACGCGCTGCCCAAGGGCCCGACGGGGAAGATCCTCAAGCGGTCCATCGACCGCAGCGCTTTCAACCGCGACAGCGCGCTCGGCGACGCTGCCGCCCGCCGCTGAACCCCGGAGACCGGGACATCAACCGGGCCCTTCTGCCCTTTTGGATTTGTGACTATGGCGTCGGATTCAAGTAAAGTCCCGCGGATGGACACCACTGCGCCAGAGGAGATCGACAGCGAGCAGGCACCGCCGGTGGCGCCCTTCTCACAGCTGCGCGAGCCGCCCACGACACAGCGCGGGGCACGGACGCGGGCCGCTCTGGTGAAGGCTGCGCGGAAGGTGTTCGAACGGGACGGCTACCTCGACACGCGCCTGACCGACATCACCAAGGAGGCTCGCTGCGCGGCCGGATCCTTCTACACCTACTTCGCCAACAAGGAAGAGGTGCTTGCCGCCGTCCTGCTGGAGGCGCAGGAGGACATGATGCACCCCGGCATGGGCCGGGTGCAGGGTACCGACGATCCCTATGCGGTGCTCGAGGCGAGCAACCGGGCGTATCTCGCGGCGTACAAGCGGAACGCGAAGCTGATGGCGCTGCTGGAGCAGGTCGCCCAAGTGGAGCCGGAGTTCCGTGAGTTCCGAAGGCGGCGCGGGGAGGCGTTCATCCGCCGCAATGCCCGGGGCATCGCCGAACTGCAGGCACGGGGTGTCGCGGACGGTGAGGTCGATCCGATGATGGCGTCCCGTGCTCTGTCGGGGATGGTCAGCGTCATGGCCTACAACGCCTTCGTGCTCAGCGAGGGGCAGGAAGAAGGTACGCCGGTGGACTTCGAGGAACTCGTGTCCACGGTGACCCGGCTCTGGGCGAACGCCCTGCGGTTCCCCGGCCACCGCTGATCCGCCTGCCTGACAGCCGCTCATCCCCGCGGGGGATGGGCGGCTTTTTCCTTGCGGCACCGTGCGGGCAGGTGTTGAACTTGACGTCGGATTCAATTATACAGGTGGGGGAGTATCGCACGCTGTCAACCGAGAGGGTCCACCGTGAACGTTGCAGGAAGAGCCGCCATCGTCACCGGTGGTGGTGGCGGCATCGGCGGCGCGCTGGTCGCGCGGCTCGCTCGCGCGGGTGCCAGAGTCGTCGTCTCGGACCTCGATGCCGAGACCGCGCGGGCGGTGTCGGAGAGAGTCAACGCCGACCATCCGGGAAGCACCGTCAGCGCCGGCGCCGATGTGTCGGACACCGCCCAGATCCAGCAGCTGATCGCCCTGGCCGAGAACACTTTCGGTCCGGTCGACCTCTACTTCGCGAACGCGGGCATCGCCGGGGCCCCCGGCCTCGAGGCGAGCGAGCAGGACTGGGACCTCTCGATCGACGTCAACCTTCGCGCCCACATCCGTGCGGCGAGGCTGCTGGTGCCGGGGTGGCTCGAACGCGGCGAGGGCTACTTCGTCAGCACCGCCTCGGCGGCCGGGCTGCTCACCCAGATCGGCTCCGCCACGTACGCCGTCACCAAGCACGCGGCCGTGGCCTTCGCCGAATGGCTGAGTGTCACCTACGGCGACCGCGGGGTCCGGGTCAGCTGCCTGTGCCCGATGGGCGTGAACACCCGGATGCTGTCCTCCGGAGAGGACTCCGGGGACGCGCTGGGAAGAGCGGCGACGCGGGCCGTCACGTCCGCGGGTGACGTCCTGGAGCCGGCCGAAGTCGCCGACGCCGTCCTGGCCGCGATCGAGGACGAGCGCTTCCTGATCCTGCCGCACGAAGACGTTCTTCAGATGTACCGGCAGAAGGGCTCGGACTACGACCGGTGGCTGCGCGGGATGCGCCGCTACCAGAGCTCCCTGCTGGCGCAGCCGTGAACCCGCCAGCCAAGCCCAATTTCCCTCTACACCTCAGGAGTTCGGATGTCCTTGTTTGAGATGTCGGACCGCGCCAAGAAGTACCAGGCGGATCTGCTGGAGTTCATGGATGCGCACATCTACCCCGCCGAGGCGGTCTACCACGAGCAGATGATCGCGTCGGGCGACCCGCACTTCCACCCGCCGATCATCGAGGAACTCAAGGCGGAGGCGCGCCGGCGCGGACTGTGGAACCTCTTCCACCCGCACCCCGAGTGGGGGCCGGGGCTGACCAACCTTGAGTACGCGCCGATGGCGGAGATCATGGGACGCAGCCACATCGCCTCCGAAGCGTGCAACTGCAACGCTCCCGACACCGGCAACATGGAGGTGCTCACCCTCTTCGGCAGCGACGAGCACAAGGAGAAGTACCTCAAGCCCCTCCTCGACGGAACGATGGCCTCGGCCTTCGCGATGACCGAGCCGCGTGTCGCCAGCTCCGACGCCACCAACATCGAGCTGCGGATGGAGCGCGACGGTGACGAGTACGTGCTCAACGGCCGCAAGTGGTTCGCGTCCAACGCCCTGCACCGCAACTGCAAGGTGCTCATCGTCATGGGGAAGACGGACCCCACCGCCGCACCGCACCGGCAGCAGTCCATGATGGTCGTCCCCATCGACGCCCCCGGGATCACGGTGATGCGCGGCCTGCCGGTGTTCGGCTACCAGGACCGGGAGGGGCACGCCGAGATCGACTTCCACGAGGTACGGGTGCCGGCCAAGGACGTCCTCAAGGGCGAGGGCGAGGGCTTCGCGATCAGCCAGGCCCGCCTCGGCCCCGGTCGTATCCACCACTGCATGCGGGCGATCGGCGCGGCCGAGCGGGCGCTGGAGCTGATGTGCCGCCGCGCGCAGTCACGGGTGACCTTCGGCACTCCGATCGCGGAACGCTCCAACATCCAGGACTGGATCGCGGAAGCGCGGATCGACATCGAGATGATCCGCCTGCTCACGCTCAAGGCCGCGTACCTGATGGACACCGTCGGGAACAAGGAAGCGCGCACGGAGATCGCCGCCATCAAGGTGGCGGCCCCGAACATCGCGCTGAAGATCATCGACCGAGCGATCCAGGTGCATGGAGCAGCAGGCGTCACCGACGACTTCCCGCTGGCCATGATGTACGCATCCCTGCGGACGCTGCGGATAGCGGACGGTCCCGACGAGGTCCACAAGCGAGCCATCGCCAAGCAGGAGCTGCGGCAGTACCGCGACACGGCCACGACGGCGGTGAGCTGAGATGGCGGGACTCGATCTCACCGGTCGCACCGCCGTCGTCACCGGCGCCTCGCGCGGTATCGGGCTGGCGATCGCCCAGGCCCTCGCCGCCGCCGGCGCGAACGTCGTCCTCACCTCCCGCTCCCAGGAGGCGGCGGACGTAGCCGCGGCCCAGGTCGGAGACACAGCGGTCGGCGTGGGTGCGCACGCGGTCGACGAAGAGGCGGCCCGGCGCTGTGTGGATCTGACGCTCGAGCGCTTCGGAAGTCTGGACATCCTCGTCAACAACGCGGGAACCAACCCGGCCTTCGGTCCGGTCATCGACCAGGACCACGGTCGGTTCGTCAAGACCTTCGACGTCAACCTGTGGGCTCCCGTCCTGTGGACGGGTCTGGCCACCCGGGCCTGGATGGGCGAGCACGGAGGTGCGGTCGTCAACACCGCGTCGGTCGGCGGCCTGGCCAGCGAGGCCAACATCGGGTTGTACAACGCGTCGAAGGCCGCACTGATCCATCTCACCAAGCAACTCGCCCTGGAACTCTCGCCGAAGATCCGCGTCAACGCGGTGGCACCGGGTGTGGTGCGCACCAAGCTGGCCGAGGCTCTGTGGAAGGAGCACGAGGAGGCTGTCTCCGCCTCGATGGCGCTCGGGCGCATAGGGGAGCCGGCCGACATCGCCTCGGCGGTCGCCTTCCTCGTCTCGGACGCCGCGAGTTGGATCACCGGCGAGACCATGGTGATCGACGGCGGGCAACTGCTCGGTGACGCGCTCGCGTTCAGGCAAGGAGTCGGCATCGGTGTCTAGTGCTGACATCGTCGGAATCGACGCCGGGGCGGTGAACCGCTGGTTCAGGACCCTCGGCGTCGACTTCGCCGGACCGCTGACCTACGACCGGATCGGGCTTGGCCAGTCCAACCTGACCTACCTGGTGCGGGATCGGGAAGGCCGCAGGTGGGTGCTGCGGCGCCCCCCGCTGGGTCACCGGCTGGAGTCGGCGCACGACGTGGCCCGTGAGGCGCGGATTCTGACCGCTCTGGAGGGCACCGCCGTCCCGACCCCGCGGGTGCTCGGGCTGACCGATGATCCCCTTGTGACCGATGTGCCGCTGCTGCTCATGGAGTTCGTGGACGGCCAGGTCGCCGACAGGATGTCGGTCGCGCGGTCATTGACGCCCGAGCGCCGCCGGGCGATCGGGATGTCACTGCCGCGCACGCTCGCGAAGATCCACGCGGTCGAGCTCGAGGCGACCGGGCTGACCGGTCTCGCCAGCCACAAACCGTATGCGCAGCGCCAGCTCAAGCGGTGGTCGGTCCAGTGGGAGAAGTCAAGGACCCGCGAGTTGCCCGCCCTCGAGGACCTCACCCGGCGCCTTGCGGCGGCCGTCCCGGAGCAGCGCGAACTGACGCTCGTACACGGCGACTTCCATCTGCGCAATGTCATCACCTCCCACGACAACGGGGAGGTGACCGCGGTGCTCGACTGGGAGCTGTCGACGCTGGGAGATCCGTTGGCGGACATGGGCAGCCTGCTGGCGTACTGGCCGGAACCGGGCGAGGAGGAAACCGGAGGCGATTTTGCCGCCTCCGCCCTCGAAGGCTTCCCGGACCGCGCCGAGCTTGCTCAGGCGTACCTGGCCGAAACAGGCCGCGACCCGGCGGCACTGACGTTCTGGCACGTGCTGGGGCTGTGGAAGGTGGCCGTGATCGCCGAGGGTGTGATGAGGCGAGCGATCGACGAACCGAGGAACAGGAGCGCCACAGGCACGCCCACCGTGGAACGCATCGATGCGCTCGTGGACAAGGCATGCCGCGTCGCCGACGAAGCGGGGATCTGAAGAGGGGCCTGCGGCCCACGCCCGCGAGGGCGGGCGTGTGGCCCATCGCTCCCTTTGAGTATCGACTCCCGAGCCAGGGTTGACGGGCGGGGGCGCCGCTCATCGTGGCCCTGAGGAGTTGATGCGGGTAGATCTCGCCGGAGGAGGTTTTCATGACAATCCGTCAACAGTCCAACCAGAGAAGGTAACCGCGCTGATCACCCGCTTGTCGAACGGCCGGTCTTCCGACCGCGCTTCGCGCCGCGAGAGGCTGTCCTGACGGCCCGCTTCAGCGCATCAGCCTCAGGCGCGTCAGTCTGCGTCGGTTCTCGGTCATCCAGTTGCGGACGTGCTCCGGCGGCAGTTCAGCGGCCAGTCGGGCCAGCTCCTCGAAGATCGACATATACGTTCCTCCGCCGCTCTCGCCCCGCAACTCCCGCTCCCGCTCCACGAACGGCCGGACGGCCTGCCAGACCGAGACGATCCGGGTCCGCAGGACCGTGACCATCAGGGTTTCGTCGAGCAGCCCGAAGACGGCGAGGTTGGCGAAGGACTGGTAGTAGTACACGACGCTGTAGAAGGCCGTCTTGGCCTCACCCGGCAACCCTCGCACTCCAGCTTCCGGATCGTGCTCCGCCCCCAGGCGCGTGCACACGTAGTCGTGCTGCTCGTGAAACTCGGCAGACCGGAACTCCTGAAGTAAATCGACCATCACCGATATGTGGTTGGCGTGCCGCGCGATGCGGGCCTGCCGCGCACTGAACACGATGGAAGTCACCACTGCGACGACGGCGATGCCCGTGGTCGCGACGTTGAAGACGACAGAACTGTCCATCCGGTCACCGTACGGAGCCTTCACCGCGAGCGCATGCACTGCGAGGCTCCGAACGTGCGACACAT
The DNA here is from genome assembly GCF_006715635.1 of Streptomyces sp. SLBN-118. Lineage (NCBI taxonomy): Bacteria > Bacillati > Actinomycetota > Actinomycetes > Kitasatosporales > Streptomycetaceae > Streptomyces > Streptomyces sp. SLBN-118. The sequence goes on along the minus strand of NZ_VFNP01000002.1, from coordinate 129,418 downwards.
GCCTGGTGATTCCCAGTAGGCCGCGCCGGTTTCCGCAGGCAACGACGCAGCCGTGCGCGCCCTGTAGGCGCGGCTGGCCACCCCGTTCGGCCTCCTTGTCCTCGGAGCTGAGCGCCACGGGGCGCCGCGCTCTGAACGGGCAGTGGCCGCACAGCGCAAGAGACCGCGCCGCAAGGAGTCCCGGCGCGGCCGGCGCCCGACAAGGGACCTCAGCGGCCGCCCGGGGGCGTTGCGCGAGGCCAGGCCGGGCAGCCAGCCGTCGTCGCCAGGAAGTAAACGGCAATTGCGTAACCACGACTGTCATGCTCTGGTCTTGCAAACCACCTTCCCTTACCGCTCATCTGGACAGGATTTCTTTGCATGAAGTCACCTGACGAAATCGGGCGCCGCAGGCTGCTCGGCTCGGCTCTCGCTATGGCCGTCACCGGGACGGTGCCTTCCTGCAAGCCGGGCACAACGCCAAGACGCGGCAACCCCAGGGTCCGGGAACCGGTGAGATACCTGCGAACGTCCTGGTCAATCGACCCATTTGCCCGCTGCTCCTACTCCTATCTCGGGCCCAGCAGCCTGGGTGCGCAGGCACGCACAATGCTGGCCGCACCGGTGGGAGAGCGCTTGTACTTCGCCGGGGAGGCGACGTCCTCCGAGGCGCCCTCCACAGCCCACGGCGCTCTGGAGAGTGGACGGCGCGCGGCCAGGCAAGTCATCGACGCGGCCGAGGAGGGCGAGCACATAGTGATCATCGGGTCCGGGTTCGCCGGACTCGGCTGTGCTCGCGCGCTTTTCGACGAGGACTACCAGGTGACGGTTCTCGAAGGGCGCGACCGCATCGGCGGGCGGATCTGGACCCAGCACATCGCCGGAGTCCCGGCGGAGATGGGGGCCTCATGGATCCACGGATCCTCGGGCAACGTCATGACCCGCGTCCTGAAGGAAACAGGCGACCCGAGCTACACCTTCGATTACGAGAACGTCACCGGTGAGGATGAACAGGCGATGCGCGAGCTCGCCCGTTATGAGGAGAAGCTGGAGGACCTCGAGGACCCGGACGAAGCCACCGTCGCCTCGGTCATGCCCCGCAACCCCTCCGCCGCGCTGCGCACCGCCCTGACCATCAACTATCCCCTGGAATACGCCGCAGAGCCCCATCAGCTCTCGGTGACAGCCACCCTCGAAGGCCGCGACCCCAAAGGCCCGGACCTCCTGCTGCCGCAGGGCTACAGCCGACTCCTCGAGCACGTCCGCGGCGACGTCCCCGTGCGCAGGCGGCAGGTCGTCACCGGCATCGAGTACGGCACCGACGGTGTGAGCGTGACCCTACGGGACGGCAACACCGTGAAGGCCGACCGCGCAGTGATCACCGTCCCGATCGGAGTGCTCAAAGCCGCGACCATCGACTTCGAACCGGCCCTACCCGCCCTCAAGCAGAAGGCCATTGAAAGCCTCGGAGCCGGCCTCCTCGACAAACTGTGGCTCGAATTCCCCAATCTCTTCTGGGAAAAGGACGCCGACGTCATCGAATGGTCCGACCCGAAAAACCCCGGCCTGTGGCCCTGGTGGGTCAACGGATACAAGACCTTCGGCAAGCCCGTCCTCCTCGGCTTCAATGGTGGCGACCACGCTCACCGGCTCGCCCGGGCGTCCGACGACGAGGTCGTCGACAGCGCGATAAGAGCCCTGCAGCACATGCAGTCCTGACCATTCTCATAAACGGTCCTTTGCCCAGCAAGATCGGCAATCGGCCGCCCGACTCCACTCAATCGCCGATCGGTTCTCGAAATCCGTTCTCATTCAGAAGCAGGGCGGAGCTCCTTTAGCAGCTCTGACGGGGGAGGATGTTGCGCTGGCCGGCCGGGGCAACATGGCCCAGCTTGCTGGGGTGCCGGAGTTGCCGCGTCGCTCCCGTACCGTCACCGCGGCCGCACCATCAGGTGCCGAGCGCATCATCGTGGTGGGCGGGCGGGGTGCCCAGCCGTGCGGCCGGGCACCCTGCCGATCTGGTTCCTAGTAGGACTCCGTTACGTCTGCCTGTCGGTCCTGTTTGGGGGCATGTTGGGGGTGTGGATGCATACGAAGTCAACCGTGCTCGGGCGGAGTTGGCGTTATACGTGGCTGATGTGTTCGCGTCGGTGCCGCGCAAGGATCAGCGGGCGAAGGGTGACTGCTGTCTGCGGGGCTGATGCTGCGGCGCAAGTCGATCCAGTCGATGGCGGAGCGGCTGCCGGACGGCAACGAGCAGAACCTGCAGCAGTTCGTGAACCAGTCGACCTGGGATCCGGTGCCGGTGCGGCGGCGGATCGCGCAGCGGATGGTGCCGCAGATCGGCACGGATGCCTGGGCGGTCGATGATGTGTCGTTCCCGAAGGACGGGAAGATGTCGGTGGCGGTCGCGCACCAGTACTGCGGGGCGCTGGGCAAGCAGGCCAACTGTCAGGTCGCGGTGAGCGTGCACGCGAGAAGTGGCGCCTTGCCCTGGACACCTTCGACGAGCTGGCCGGGTGGGGTCTGGTGCCGCCGGTGGTGGTGGCCGACGCCGGCTACGGGCAGAACGCCGACTTCCGCGACGGCCTGAGCGAGCGGGGCATCGGATATGTCGTGGCGGTCCGTTCGGACGTGACCGTCCACCCGCACGACGCGCAGCCCACCGCCCCGGCGTGGTCCGGAAACGGCCGCAGGCCGCAGCGCCGCTACCGCGACAAACCGTCCTCGGTCGCCGCGCTCGCGGCCGGCCATGGGCGGCAGGCCTTCACCGCGGTCACCTGGCGGGAAGGCTCCCGCGGGCCGATGCGCTCGCACCTTTTGGCGCTGCGGGTGCGGCCGGCTGGGGTCCGAGCCCGCCGCCTGGCCCAGGCCGCCGCCACCGCCCGGGAGGGCTGGGACGGTGTCCTGCCCGAGGTGACGCTACTGGTCGAATGGCAAGCCGGCGCCGAGGCGCCCACCGGCTACTGGCTCACCAGCCTGCCCGCCGACACCCCGCCGGCTGAACTGGCCCGCCTGGCGAAGATCCACTGGCGCATCGAGCACGACTACCGCGAACTCAAACACGGCCTCGGCCTGGACCACTTCGAGGGCCGCTCCTGGATGGGCTGGCATCACCACGTCACCCTGGTCACCGCCGCCCACGCGTTCCTCACCGAACAGCGCCTGGACCCAAAAGCCGATACAGCGGACTCAGCCTCTACCAGATCCTCGACGCCATCCAAGACCTGCTGAACTGCTGGACCGGCACCTGCACCACCTGCCACCGCCCCCTGCCCAGAACATCCACCACCAGCCAGAACGGAGTCCTACTGGTTCATGCGGGTTGCGGGGCTGACCTCCTGGCCCCCCACCTGCGGGTGCGGTAGGCGCCGACGAGTCGGCAGACGGCGTAGATGGTGAAGGAGATCGTCGTGACGTAGGAGCTGATGGGGATGCTGCTGCCGAGGGCGAGCAGGATGCCATCCTCGATCGACACCACCGCGAAGACCACACTGAGCAGGGGCAGCAGCACCGGCGAGGCGGTGACGCGGGCGGCGGCCGCGGCCGGCGTGACGACCGGGGCGAGGACCAACAGCGCGCCGACGACCTGCACCGACAGGGCTACCGCGAGCCCGAGCGCGAGCATGAAGGCGAACGACAGCCCGCGCACCGGCACCCCGCGGGCCTCGGCGACATCGGGGTCGGCGCTGGCGAAGGTCAACGGCCGCCACATCACCAGCAGGCCGAGAAGAACCACCGCCGAGGTCCCGAGCAGCCAGGCCATCTGCGGGTGTCCACGGCGACGATCTGGCCGGTGAGCAGGCCGAACTTGTTCGCGGCCCGGCCCTTGTACGGGGCGGGGAAGAGCACACCCAGGCCACGGCTAGGCCCGTCTAGGACCCCTCGACAGTCCGGCGGACGACCACCCCGATCGGCACCTGCTGGTAGTTGGACCCCGTCAATGGAGTAGGCGGCAGGGCTCCCTGCGTAAACCGCGCCTCGCGTATGGAGCGCGTCCTCCAGAGCCAGGACATCCAACTCGGTCAGGCGGTTTCCGCCTCCAGGACCACGCCGTGTTCACCTCCGTGCCCCGTTGTGCAGGGCGTGTTCAGGCGGTAGTTATCAAACATCACGCAGCCGCGGCAGGACGCTGCTGCGGTAGAAGTCGAAGAACCCCTGCTGATCCGGGCCGATCTGGTTGACGTACACCTCGTCGAAGTCGGCTTCCGAATAGGCGCGGACCGCTCGCACATGCTCATCCACGTCGTCACCGCAGACGGCGTTGTCCCGGACCATGTCTTCGGTGACCAGTTCGCACGTCTGCTCGAAGTGTTTCGGGGTCGGCAGGATCTGACCCAGCTCGCCTGGCAGGTGCGCGTTCGGCCAGAGCCGGTGCACCGTCTTGACTGCCTGATCCCGATCAGTTCCCCAGCAGACCTTCGGGCCGCCGACGACCGGCTTGCGGCCGCCTCCGGCGCTGCGGAACTGCTCCACCAGCTCCCGGTCGGGCGTCATTGTGACGAACCCGTCTCCGATGCGGCCCGCGAGCGTCGCTGCCCGGGGACCGAATCCCGAGACATAGATCGGTGGCGGCTCCTCGGGGAGCGTGTAGATGCGGGCGTTCTCCACGGTGTAGTGCCGGCCCCGGTGGGTGATCTGCTTGCCGGTGAAGAGGTGCCGCATGACATGGACAGCCTCTTCGAGCATCTCCATCCGCAGTTCCGCATCGGGCCACGCATCTCCGAGCACATGCTCGTTGAGAGCCTCACCGGTGCCCACGCCGAATCGGAAGCGGCCGCCGGTCAGCACGGCGGACGTGGCCGCGGCCTGCGCGTTGACCGCGGGGTGCATCCGCATGGTCGGGCAGGTCACGAGCGTGGTCACGGGCAGCGAGCAGACCTGGGACAACGCACCGATCATCGACCACACGAACGGGCTCTGCCCCTGTTCACCGTTCCAGGGGTGGTAGTGATCCGAGATGGCGAGCGCTTCGAACCCCGCCTGTTCGGCGGACCTGGCCTGCGACACAAGCTCAGCCGGACCGAACTCCTCGCACGACAGAAAGTATCCGTATGCGGTCATGGCACTCCTCCCTTCGGGATGCTCTTCGAGCGGGTAGCCGTGGGCCGACGGATCAAACCGGCGTGCCTCCTCCGGCAGAGCTTCCCCGCTGCCAGCTGCAGCCCACGGGGATCGCTGCCGCTCCCGCAGCTTGGCCACACGCTCCCCCCGCCGACAGACTTCGCGGTGTGCGTCCGGTCCGTCGGGGCGGCGGCATGCCGAGGGTCAGCGAGCCATGACCCGGATGGTTTCCATGGAGGGGTCGGCGGCGTCGGGGATCAGCATCCCCGCCCGGGCGCCGCTGCGCAGATAGTCGATGACCTGCTGGTTGATCACTTCGCCAGGGGCAATGACCGGGACACCGGGTGGATACGGGCTGACCATTTCGGCGGCGACACGTCCTACCGTCGCCTGCGCAGGTACCTGCTCGGCGTCCGCGAAGAAGGCCTGGCGTGGCAGCACCGCTTGCTCCAGTTCGAGGGCGTTCGGGGGCGGCAGTGCGACGTCGGGTCGTCGCTCCATGGTGGCGGCAGCCTCGGTGAGCCGCTGGAAGGCGTCGATGAGGAGACGTTCGGTCGCGTCGTCGTCCGCGTGCGTGATCTGGCCGTTGACCCGGAGCGTGTCCGATGCACCGAGGTTGACGCGGCAGTGGGTGCGCATCCATTCAGCGGCTTGCATGCCGCTGATGGCCAGCTCGCTGACGTCGACCGTGATCCGTAGGGGATCCAGATCAGCTGCCCCGCCCGCCTCGGTGACCTCCCTGCCGAGTAGCCGCAGGCCGGGCAGGTCGGCGATCTCCTTGCGGATCCTGTGGGCCCGCTGGATCGCCGACGCCAGGAGAGACTCTCCCTCTTCAACCATCTGGCGGCGCCAGCCGTCGAGAGAGGCGTATACCAGCGCCGATGAGCTGGTGGTGCCCAGCAGGTCCTCGCGTTGCCTGAGCAGCGTCGGTGACACCCTGTCGCCCTGAAGGTGGAAGACCGAACTCTGCTCGATGGCGCCGCCCATCTTGTGCACGCTCGTGACGACGAGGTCGGCCTCGGCGTCCATGCCCCACGTCGGCAGCCGGTCATGGAACGGTAGATGTGCCCCCCACGCCTCGTCGACGATAAGCGGTACGTCATGGTCGTGGACTACCCGGGCGACACCCGCGATGTCGGCGCAAGTGCCCCAGTCGGTCGGGGTGATGAGCAGCATGCCTTTGGCGTCGGGATGGTCGTTAAGGGCTCGTCGTACGTCATCCGGCTCCGGGGGGTGTGCCAGGTGGCGCTCGGCGTCGAAACGGGGATGGACCCAGACCGGTTCGACGCCGCTGATGATCAAGGCCGCGACGACGGACTTGTGGGTATTGCGAGAGACCAGGAGTTTCTCACTGGGGCCGGCCACGGCCAGCATCGCCGTCTTGACCGAAAGCGAACTCCCACACGTGGAGAAGAACGCGTGCTGCGCACGGACCGCGTCGGCCATGAGCTCTTCGGCTTTCAGAAGCACACCGTGCGAGAGGCGACGGTCATCAAGTCCGTTCATCATCAGCACGTCCGACCGGAAGAGACCGTCGCCGAGTACGGCCAGTACGCGAGGATCAACTCCGCGACCTTGTTTGTGGCCGGGCGGGCCGTATACGACATCGCCCCTCCGCCGGAACTTCCCCAGCGCGTGCAGTACCGGTACCTGAGAGTGATCCATAGGTCCTTCGGCCGTCCTCACGTCTCGCTGTCAGTGGCGCCGCTTCCAAAAAAGGGCGCCCAGCAGGAGCCCGTGTCGGGCGAGTACCCAGGTGCGCCCCAGGTATGGCCCAACTGGAATCACCTACGGGTGCTCGGCCTCGGCCCCGCGGTGCCGTCCCGGGCACGGAGTGGCAGACAGGGCCTACGTTCTTGCGCGTTCCGCAGTTCGGATGAGGGCCGTGCGGAAAAGGACCTGCACATTGCAGGCATCTCGTCGGGCGGCCTACCCAACCAACGCGCTCGCGTACTTCCGTGGGATCGCAACGAGGTAGACAAGACCGCCGCCTCCTGCGAAGCGGCGTTCACACTCGTCTCGTTCCTGCTCTGGCAAGATCACTTTAAAGAGCGACCAGCTCAGCGCGCTTCCGGGCACGTTTCGCGGCGGGAGGTACGGGCACTCGCTCGACGTGGTGTCGCACGAAGCTGAGCAGCCGGTTCATGTCCCCTCGTTGCAAGCGGCTTGGCTGTCTCTGACCTTTGTCCACTGGCCCTTCCCGCCGGGCTCGGTCCAGGCCCTTTTGCCGGAGGGGCTGGTGGTGGACGAGTACGGGGGGTCGGCATGGGTGAGCTTCACGCCTTTTGTCATGGCCGACGTACGACCGCCGGGGGTGCCCGCGGCGCCTGTCCTGTCGATGTTTCTTGAGACCAATCTGCGTACCTACGTCAGGCGCCCGGACGGCCGGGACGGGCTGTGGTTTCTGTCCATCGACGTGAATTGCCCGCTCATGCTGGCGGCCCGCGCCGTGGGCGCGCCGTACAGCGTGGGGAAATTGAAGATGTCCCGGCACGGGGACTCGTTCGAGTACACCGGCTCCCGATGGGGCCGGGAACCCTCCTACCGGATCACCGTCCGGCCTGGCGAGCCGATCGCTCCGACACACCGGGACGTGTGGCTGACCTCGCGATGGCGAGCTTATACGCGGAGCCTGGGCATGGTCTGGGAGACGCCTGTCGAGCACGAACCCTGGCCGCTGTGCGAAGCCGGCATTGAAGAACTCCAGGAAAACTTGACCACGGCCGCAGGCCTTCCGTCGCCCAGCTCAGAGCCCCTGGTTCACTTCTCCGAAGGAGTCAGGCAGGTGCGCCTTGGTATCTCGAGACCTGTGTGCCTCGCAGGATGATCCCTTGTCTGCGATCATTCCGCCGTCTCCTGGGACCGAGACGGCCTGAGCGTGCACGGCTGCGCTTCCATGGCTGGATCGCGGGTATCGGGACCTCTGCCGGAACACGCGTCGTGGTGGGGTACTGGGTCCGTTCGCCATTCGGGCCATTTAGTGACGTCATGCTCGAGCGGGCGAGCGGGGAGCGTCTTTTGCTTGCTCCCTCCCGGGAAACAGCGGACTTCATTGCTCGGACCTACACCTTCGACGAGGTGCGGATCGCACCGGTCGCCGTAGACGTCGCTGAGGGGACTTGGACAGTCGCAGCAGCCTCCCTGACCCTGCGGTTTACCGTCGGTCGGCGCGGTCTCCTGGGACACCTGCTCCGCGCCGTGCCTGACTCACTCGCCACCCGTCCGGCCTGGTGCGCACTGATGGATCTTCCCGCCCGTCTGATTCCCGGCGTGCGTACACATGGCATGGCCGGGGCGGGCCGTCGGGAGTATTACGGCGCGCAGGACCTCCTGCCCGTCACCGCGGCCAGGGCCGCATTTCAGGGGACTGACCTGGGTCTGCTTGCGCCGGTCGAGCCCGCCGTGCGCTTCGGGTTCGGTTCGGCCCCCCGAAAACCGGCTGTCGTGCGGATCATCACCACGGTGGTGCTGGAGGGGAAAGCGGGATCCGACACGGTCAAGGCGGCTGTCAACCGCGGCCGCGCCAGCACCGTGCACCGCCCGACCGGGACCTGGCCCGGCTGAACCGTGCCTGGCCGCGTTCCTGGGTCGGGCCCTGCATTCCTGACGGCAGTGCGCCCGCAGCCAGGCGGCGGCAATTTGTTCGTCGGAACCGCTCCACTCCCTCACCCCCTCAACCACCGCCTGGACATCGGCGCGCCTGCACAGCCCGTCGACCCTCCCGTAGGGAGGCCGGGAGGAAGGCGCGGCCCCTTGCGCCAGCTCATGGAGCGGCAGGCGCTGCGTCGCGTGGAGGTGGGGGACCTGACCGGGGCGCAGGAGGAACGGATCGGGCTCACTCTGATGCTTCTTGAGGACCGGATGGAGCTCCTGAGAGAGAAGTTCGGCCTGGAGCCGGAAGACCTCAACATCGACCTCGGGCCGCTTGGGCCGTTGCTGCCCAGGTGATGCGAGGCGGTTCGGCTGTGACCCAGCAGCGTTCAGCCCGCCTTGTGGCCCACCAGCGGCGGAGTGGGCTCCCCGCTGCCCTGCCGTACACCGCGCAGGAACTCCTCGATTGCCTCGGTGGAGGAACGGGTGGGCTGCCAGTCCAGCTCGCTGTGCGCGCGAGACGTATCGAGGAGAGGCAGTCGCAGCACGGCGTCGAACAGATGGGGTGACGCCGGTGCCAGATGGAGTCCCCATGCGTGTCGTCACCCTCGCTGATGGGCCGCTACCGGGCGCATGAGCACTATCGGTGAGCGCACAGCGAGGGAGGCGGTCCTTGCGGCGGAGCGCTACATCGCCGTGGGACAGCCGAAGCTCGGGCCCCCGAGGAGCACGCAAGGCCCGGGACGCGCTGACCGCGCTGTCCGCGCCGGACGGCTGATCATCGTCTGGTCTGCCCGGAATCGCCGCGGCCGACACCGCCCGCGAGAGGGCGGAGCTGCTGCTCACGCGGTTTCTGGAGAGCCGGGTGGCTGCCACACGTTTCCGCAGTCTGCGGGTGTTGCGGAACCAGGGCCGCTCCACGGTGGGCACCGCCACTGATGGCGGCAACTGACGCCTACGCGTGACCGTTCTTTCCAGACGGCTGCCTCACAGCCAATGTTGCAGCACCAGGCGAGGCAGGCGGCGAACCAGAGCGGCTGCGGCCAGTCCGATGACGGCTCCGGCGGCCACGTCAGTTGGGTAGTGGGCGCCACTGTGCACCCGTTCCGCTGCCACTATCACGGCGGGTATCGCGCAGGCGGCACCCGCCAACGGCCATATGGGCGCCACAGCGGCGGTAAAACCGACGGCCGCAGCAGTGTGCCCTGAAGGAAAGGAGGAACTCTCCGGCCGCTCCTGCACGTCCTTGTGGGGAATCCACTCTTTCGGAGGTCGAGGCCGCTCGGACAAGTGCTTGGCGACCCCGTTGGACAGCACTTCCGCCACAGCAACACTGCCCAGGCCCGCCACAGCGGCCTTGCGTCCCCTCCAGCCGCCCATTGCCGACATCACCACGGCCGCCGCCCACCACACCTTGGTCCGCTCCGCCGCGTTCCCCGCCATAGGCAGCATCCGCCGAGCCCACCATGAATCCCAGGCCGACATCCGCTTCGTCAGCCGCCGATCACCATCGTCCAGGCCCTCCAGCACATTCATGACCAGCGGTTTCCCTCTTTCCTGCGGGTCCACACCACCAGCGAGCACGAGAGGGCTTGGGGCAGGATGCGCGTGCCGGCAATGCCATGAAGTGTGCGTTGCGCCCCGGCTACTCATACGCGGCACCCGGATCTGGTTCGACTGGCTGCTAAGGCGGCAGTTCCGGCGCAGATGCGCTGGGCAGGCGCCGTTTGTGTGCTGTTCTTTCCGGAAGGAGTGGAAATGTCGAATCCCCAGCAGCCGGAGACGCGTCGCAACGACAAGGGCGGCGCCACCCCGCAGGACAGTCAGTAGCTCAAGGCGGCCCAGTCGGGCCGGAAGGCGCCGAAGAAGGACACTCCTCGCGGCACGGACCGAGGTAACAAAGGCGGAGGCGAGGGCGGAGGTACACCCCCGGAGCAACAGTCCGACCATCCATGAGTGCACGGACACTGCCATGCAGGCGAACCGACCCCTGGGAGATCAGGGCAACGCTGGTCGCGCAGGCCGAGCGGCTGCAACGAGACGCGGCCGAGGTCGAGGCGGCCATATTATCGCTGTGACGAACGCCGGTCCTGGACGTCGCGGATGCCGGAGTCAGGGCGACCGCCGACTCGCGCGGACAGTCGGCGGCCGCCGCCGATGCAGCGGATCAAGGTAGTGGGGTGCCCCCCGTGGCGTTGACGATCTCCGCCGTAATGTAACTGGCACGTCCCGACGCGAGGAAGACGTAAGCCGGCGCCATCTCGGCAGGCTGCGCCGGCCTGCCCAGCGGGGACTGCTTGCCGAACTCCACGGTGTCGGGCATGGTCGCGGGAATCAGCGGCGTCCAGACGGGCCCGGGCGCGACCGCGTTGACGCGTACGCCATCGGAAGCGACCATTTGCGCCAGGCCGTGCGTGAAATTGACGATAGCCGCCTTCGTCATCGCATATTCGAGCAGATGCGGACTGGGCTTGTACGCCTGGACCGACGTCGAGTTGATGATGCTGCCGCCCTTCGGAATGTGCGGTAGCGCCATCTTGGAGAGCCAGAACATGCCGTAGAGATTGGTCTTCATGACCCGGTCGAACTGCTCGGTGGTGATGGCGCTGATCCCGTCCGGCTGGGACATCTGGTACGCCGCGTTGTTGACGAGGATGTCGATGCGCCCGAATTCCTCCTGCGCCCGCTCGATGAGCGCCCGGCACTGCTTCTCCTCGCGGATGTCGCAGTCGACTGCTACCGCCTTGCGGCCTGCTCCCTCCACCAGCAGGGAGGTTTTTCGCGCCTCTTCCGCCTCTTCGGGCAGATACGTGAACAGGACGTCGGCGCCCTCACGTGCAAACGCCAGCGCCACCGCTCTGCCGATGCCGGAATCGCCGCCGGTTATCACCGACGCCCGGCCTTCGAGGAGCCCGTGCCCCTCGTACGACTCCTCCCCATGATCGGGTGGCGGGTCCATCGGGCCTGTCCAGCCTGGGTGAGCCTGATCCTGGTCCGGGAAATCCGGCTGAGGGTGAGCCGTGACCGGGTTCGCCTGGTGCCTCTCCTGAGCTGCCATAAGGGCCTCCTCGACTGGGGGTGACTGTGGGTTCCATGCTTCTGAGCTGCGAGTACCCGCTGTGGCGGATGTGAGACACGGCCCGGAGGCCGCGCCGTCACCTCGCTGCCCCGGCCTGTTCATCTCGTCGGCCGACACGGCGCGGTTCGTGACGGGGGGCGAGCCCCTCCCGTCGCCAGACCCGTCGCTGCTGGGACCTTCGCGGCACTGCGCGGCGCGGTGTCGGCGTCCTCGCGCTACTCGCGTCCGCAGATGTCGTGGTGATCATGCGTCGGTGCACCCGTTCGACGCCCCCGCCACGTCTACCCGCTCCGGGCCTCCCGCTGGCAATACGTCGGGTGGGGCAGCCGCCACGGGGCGCCAGCGTCAACCCCGTCGGGAGGCAGCCGGGACGCATTCTGCCGGCGACAGCAGCAAGTCAAGCCGAAACTTGGCGGAGCCGCTCTTTGACGAGCCGCAGGCAGGACGGGCGACCGACGCTGAGCCGTTCGCAGCGGCGCCGCAGGAGTAACCAAGTGGTGTGCAAGGGGTTCCACACGTTCGTCAACATGACCTCCCGCGAGCCGGAGGACTCGTTCCGAATGGAGGCCGCGGACGAGGACAAACGGTGCCGGACAAGCGGGACCCGACACAGACAGCGTGTTCGACATGCAAGCCGGCGACTCGCAGTGGCGCTCACCGGATGATGGCTACAGGCCAAAGCCGCCGCTGAGTGCGTCGCCGACACCCACGAGCGGCCACGCGTGCTGATTCACGGCGCGGCGGTCTGCGGCCCGCTTCGGCTCAGCGGCCGAGCGACTTCTTGAGTTCCGACTTGTTCATCGAAGACCGGCCGTGGATGTTGCGGCGCTGAGCCTCCGCGTACAGCTGGTCGTACGTGGGTCCCTCCGAACCCTTTCCAGAACGCTGGCCACCGCGCTTCGAGGAGGACATGTCCTGGGTGGAGCTCTTGCTCGCGGTCTTGGACTCCCCCGAACGGGCACGTTCCTTGTTCACCGTACGAGCGGCGATCTCCTTGGCCCGCTTCGTGCTCTCTCCTCGCTGTTCCGCGTCCTCCTTGATGTGTTCGTACTGCCGCTCCCGCTTGGAACTCGATCCGCGAGGCATGACGACTCCTTCAATATTTCATGTGGGATGAGTGTGGGTTTGTATTCATCGTCCGTCCTCGTCGGCACTTCCGCGATCGGGAGCGCCGCGTCGGTGCGTGATCGTCGCAAGTGTCGCCGCATGTCCAACGACGTCCCGGAGGCGCGCTGTCCGCCACTCGGCCCTGGTCGCCTCCGAGAGCGAGGGCGGGACAGCGCGAGGAAGTTGGAGCGATGACCGAATACGAGCGCTCACTACTGTGCCGCCCTGCCAGAGCCATCTTTGACCCGGCAGCCAACGTTGATCAGCTCAACGACTGGTTGCCGGACACTCTCCATGTTCACCAAGAGGAATTGCGGATTGCATGAGGACCGCATCGACGAGGACACCCGTGCCCTGCTGCGGGCCCAGAGGGACCAGATGCGGCTCGAATGGGGGACCCGGGCGGAGGGGAACTACACCGGATGGCTGCAGGTGGCCGGAATCGGCAGTGGATCCGGTGAGGTGACGGTGCACCTCTCGTTCCCCGACGAGGCGCGTGATCCCGGGGACAAGACTGTGCACGAAACCTCGATCGGAGTCTTGAGCGTCTCGAGGAGAGCGTACGGCTGAGGGTCGACGGTGGCACGGGCGCCTGATCGACCACGCCGGCTCCTGCCCGGCATACCAGGACCAGCCACACAGGTTCCGGCGCGATCTTCTGATGTTCACTGACACGGGTGATCACGGAGTCTGCCGATGCGCGCCGTCGCATGCCATGCACAACCCGGCCGTGTTGGTCGACGGCGAGCACCCCGGCGACGCGTCGGAGCGGCGGGCGCAGTCGGGTCGACGAGGACTTCGACCGCGGCGCCGCGCCCGGGGCCAGGTGCTGCATTCCCCGTTCGGCGTCGCATACGAGCACGCGGCCGTCGTACGGTCGCACCCTTGGTTGATCCGTCAACAGGCGGAACGGAGGATGAGGCCGAATAGTAGTGTCCAGGGGGAAACGCCAAGCGCGTATCGCCCAACATCGGTCGCGTGGCATCCGCTCAGCACCGGATGCTGATTCTTCTCCATTGGGGAGGAAACGTGCTCATGCCGCTCGAGTGTCAAGTCGCTGAACTGCCGGACGTCTGCCGAACGCAGGAGAGCATTGTGCCGGGACCTGGCAGACCCAGGACTTCCCCGCCGCCTTCCGCACCGCCGTCCGACGCCCTCCTGGCAGGAGAACGGCCGGGATCATGCCATCGGAAGAACCGGGTACCCGTCCCCATGTAAGCGCCCTCGGCTCGTTGGAGGGTTCGTGGGGCGATGGCACGGCACGACCTGAGCCGGGGACCGCATCGCTCTGTACCTGGACGGAAGGACGCAGGTGAGTATGCCGGTAGATCCCAAACGCCCTCCACGCGCGGGGGCCCCGACCGCCGTCCCACGACTCCGTGTCGCATCCGTTCCTGCGGGTCATGTCTACGTGTCCCACATACGCAGGCCAGACGGCTCCGACCAGGTCACCCGTCTGGCCGACCCGCGGCCTAACGGTGCTCCGAGTACATCCCAGCGGTGGTGGCCGCCGGTGATGCTCGACCCGGAGTGGGTGGAGCTGCATCACGACCAATTCGATCTCTATCACCTGCATTTCGGCTTCGATGCCCAGTCACCGCAGCAGCTCCGAGCACTCGTCAAAGTCCTGCGCCGGCACGGGAAGCCTCTCGTCCAGACTGTGCACGATCTGCGCAACCCTCACCATCCGGATCCCGCAGCCCACGATGCGGCCCTGGACGTACTTGTACCGTCTGCCGATCGATTGATCACCCTCACTTCCGGCGCGGCGGAGGAGATCGGACGACGGTGGAAGCGGCGGGCGCGGGTCCTGCCACATCCCCACGTCGTGGAGGAACCGGAACTATCCCGGCCCCGCCCCCCACACGAGGGCTTTCAGGTGGGGGTGCACGCAAAGAGCGTACGTCCCAACATGGAGCCGGTGCCGATCGTCCGTGCATTGGCGAAGATCATCCCAGAGCTCCCCGGGGCCACACTTCGGGTCGACATTCATATGGAGACAGGCGACCCGAAAGCCTTCGCGTACGCACCTGAGGTCCTTGGTGAATTGCGTTCTCTTGCACACGACGGACTGGTGGATCTTCGGGTTCACGACTACTTCACCGACGACGAGCTCTGGGAGTATCTGCGCGGTCTCGACCTGTCCGTTCTGCCGTACACCTTCGGTACCCACTCCGGGTGGCTGGAGGCCTGTTACGACCTGGGCACGGCTGTTGCCGCCCCGGACTGCGGCTACTACGCCCAGCAGCGTCACTGCCACAGCTACCACCTGGGTGACGGCGGCCTCGATGTCGCATCACTCGAGTCCGCCGTACGTGAGGCGTACGAAAGCAGGCCGGCCCCGCGTGCCAGGCCTTCCGTGCGTATCGCCGAACGCGTCGCAGTCGCCGACGCCCACCGGGTGCTGTACGAGGACGTGTTGAAATGAAGCGGCGCCTGCGTATCGCGTTGATAGCGTCGGCCCGGCACCCCATCCGGGAACCGTTTGCTGGGGGACTGGAGGCGCATACCTGGTCCCTTGCCTCGTCCCTTGTAGGCTGCGGACACGACGTCACCCTCTTCGCTGCACCCGGCTCGGACCCCGCACTCGGCGTGCACGAGATCCGGATACCCAAGCCTGCCTTCAGCGCGGCCGCACGGTCCGATGTCAGCATGACCGACCCCCAGGCCCTTGCCGAACACCACGCGTACCTACGGCTGATGGTTGCCCTCTCGCGCGAAGAGGGGCGCTCCTTCGATCTCGTGCACAACAACAGCCTTCACTACCTCCCGGTGGCGATGGCGCCCGCGGTGCACGCACCCGTCCTGACGACGCTTCACACTCCGCCCACTCCGTGGCTGGAGTCCGCGATCCAGACCGATGCCACATGTTCCGGCCGTTTTTCGGCGGTGAGTGCTCATACTGCCCGCGCCTGGCGGCCGTTGGTTCCCGGCGCCCAAGTGATCCACAACGGTATAGACACCTCACGGTGGCGGCCTGGACCAGGCGGTGGAGATCTTGTCTGGTTCGGGCGCATTGTCGCGGAGAAGGGCCCGCAGTTGGCGATCGAGGCGGCACGCCGAGCCGGACGGTCTCTGCTGCTCGCTGGTCCGCTCTCCGACCCTCACTTCTTCCGGGAGAGCATCGTCCCGCTCTTGGACGGGGACATTCGATACGTCGGTCATCTGGGCCGTGAAGCACTTGTACGGCTCGTGGGCGGTGCCGCCGTCGTGCTGGTGACACCGTGCTGGGACGAGCCGTACGGGCTGGTGGTCGCCGAAGCCTTGTCCTGCGGCACGCCCGTCTGCGGCTTCGACCGGGGAGCTCTCCATGAGATCTTGAGCCCTGAATGCGGCCTCCTCGTTCCCTTCCCCGACGTGGACGCCCTCGCCGAGGCGGTAGACGTAACTGCGGCGCTCAGCCGTCGTGCCTGCCGCCAGCGGGCGGAACGCTTCTGCTCCTTGGGCCTCATGACGGAACGTTATGAGCGGTTGTACGAGGAGCTGATAGCGTGATCGGCTACTACATCCACCATCACGGGCGCGGCCATCTCCACCGCGCCGTGTGCATCGCCCGGCATCTGCGGCAGCCGGTAACCGGACTGTCCAGCCTGAGCCGCCCCCCTGAGTGGCCGGGCGGCTGGTTGCAGTTGACGGACGACACGGGCGGGAACGATCACCGCGATGTCCAGGCCGCAGGCCGGCTGCACTGGGCGCCGCTGCGCCATTCCGGGTACCGCGGGCGGATGGGGGCGATCGCCGAATGGATCGTCCGCACCGACCCGGCGCTTCTGGTGAGCGATGTGAGCGTGGAAGTCTCTTGCCTTGCCCGCCTCCTGGGCGTTCCCCTCGTCGTCGCTGCGATGCGCGGCAGTCGCACCGATGAGCCTCATCTCCTGGGTTACGATCTCGCTCTCTCGCTGCTGGCACCGTGGCCGGCCGAATTTCCGGAACCTGCGTGGCCACAGCGCTGGCGGACGAAGACCGTTCACAGCGGCGCGTTCTCCCGCCATGACGGCAGGCAGCGGGTCACGACCCAGCAGTGCCGCCACAATGACCGGCGAGTCGTGATGATGCTGGGTGCAGGTGGCTCCGAAGTCACGGCCGAAAAGCTGTGTGCGGCCCGCGCCGCCACCCCCTCGTGGAACTGGCACGTTCTCGGCGGCCCGGCCGGAGTCTGGTGCCAGGACCCGTGGCCATTGCTCTGCGAGGCCGATGTCGTCGTCGTGCACGGCGGTCAGAACGCGATTGCCGAATGCGCTGCGGCACGCAGGCCTGCTGTCGTCCTGCCACAGGTCCGGCCGTTCAATGAGCAGCACGCCACCGGCCGAGCCCTGACATCCGGCGGGCTCGCTGTCGTACGGGAGCAGTGGCCCGAGCCCGGCGAGTGGCTCCGCGTCCTCGACGACGCGACAGCACTCGGCGGAGAGGGCTGGGTCCGATGGGCTCCGGGAGACGGGGCACAACGAGCCGCGGCACACCTGGACGGACTGGCCGCTGGGTACAGCGAGGAGTCGGCATGCCGCAAACCGCTGTGATCACTACCGTCGCCGGACGCCACAGCCACCTGGCTCTCCAGCAGGACGGGCTCGCGGCAGGCCATGTGCGTCCCGAGCCCTACGTGGTCGTCACCATGGACGATCCGGCAGCCGCGCGCCTCGTCGCACGTAGGACGCCGACGGGCGACCCCGTTGCCGTTCCCGTACTGGATCCTGGACATCGGCTGCCGCTTGCAGCCGCGCGTAACGCTGGAGCCCGGCGCGCACTCACTGCCGGGGCAGAGGTGTTGGTCTTCCTGGATGTGGACTGCGTGCCCGGAATCACCACCGTGGCACGCTATGCGTCCGCGGCGCGTGACGGTGTGCTGTTGTGCGGGACCGTCAGCTACCTCCCTCCACCGCCCCCGGAGGGATACCGGCTGCAGGATCTGCCTGTCATGGCCAGTCCCCATCCGGCGCGCCCTGCCCCTGCACCGGACCAGGAGCTGGCCGCACGCGATCTCGATCTCTTCTGGTCACTCTCCTTTGCGGTGACGGGCAGCACATGGGTGCGGATCGGCGGATTCTGCGAGGAGTACACCGGATATGGCGGCGAGGACACCGACTTCGCACGCCTTGCCTCACAAGCAGGGGCGGATGTTCGGTGGCTCGGCGGCGCCCCCGCTTACCACCAGTACCACCCCGTGAGCAGTCCCCCTGTGCAGCACCTCGACGACATCCTGCGCAATGGCGCGCTGTACCGACGGCGGTGGAACGTGTGGCCGATGCAGGGATGGCTCAGGGAGTTCGCGCGGCGTGGGCTCGTCCATCACGACTCGGCGACCGACATGTGGGTCAGGGCCGACTCACGCCGCAGAGGGGGGCCATGACTCGCCTGTCCCCAACCGACCGTGCTCACAAGGAGGTGGCGAAGCGGTGTGCCGAAGCCTGCATCTTGCAGTCCCGGCCACTCCGGCCGCCTCGTGGTCGACGAGCTCGTGGCCGCAAACCGGAGTGGGTCCATCCGGACTCAGCGCCCGGAGGGGCTCGCGCTCGGAGCTGCTGGGCCATGTCGCCGATGTCCTTGACAGTTTCGCCGTGCTGGTGGCCACACAGGTGAGCGCGAGCGCAGACGCGGCAGAGGCTCGGCTGGCAGGGGAGCTCGGTCGGCAGCGCCCCGCGAGAGGGCGGCGTAGCTGCTGCTCGAAGCCCCGCGCAACTGGCCGTCGTCGCGGTGCAGGGCCACGGCTCGCAGGGCGGAGCCCGCCGTACACTCGGCGTCGGGTTCGCGCGCGCGTTCGTGCCCGATGAGCGCCTCCAGACGCCGCTCCTGGCGGGCGCGTGCACGACGTGCCCGCCAGTACCGGGGCCCGGGGTGGCGAATCCGTCCACCATGGCCACCATGTCGGGCGCTGTCTCCTCCGCCTCGTCGGCGGGGAGCGGGACACCGGTCCAGTCGCATACCGCATGAGTGAGCACCAGACTCGCTTCGCCGACAGCTCGCCCTCCGAACCGGGAAATCGGCGTCGAGGGACAGCGCGGTGAAGCTTTCGAATGCGTCCGACCCACCAGCAGCTCTTCCTCCGTCATGCCGGTGTGCTCCGCGATTCGGCGGTAGTGGCGTACGGGCCGGTAATGGTCTGGGCGAGGTCCTGACGGGCGAACCTGACGCGGTGCGTAATGATCGACGGCCTGCGAGGCAACAACAGGGCCCCGGTCGCGGGGAGGCAAACCGGGGCCTGGCAAGGGACCAGGTCAGTCGGTGGACAAGGCTTCGAGGAGGTCACCTACTTGCGGGTCCGGCAGGCCGCGGGCGACGTCGGCCTGGGCGACCATGCCAACCAGGTCGTGGCCGTCGATGACCGGCAGTCGGCGCACCTTGTGGTCGATCATCGTCCGCAGGATTTCTCCTGCGTCGTCGTCGGCGCCGATCGTGACTGCCTCGCCCTGCGCCAGCTCGCCGGCCGTGACCGAGGAAGGGTCCTTGTCGGCGCCGAGGACCTTCACCACGATGTCGCGGTCGGTGAGCATGCCCTTGAGCCTGTTGTCGGTGCCGCAGATGGGCAGTGCTCCGACACCGAGCTGTTTCATCTTTTTCGCCGCTTCCAGAACGCTCTCGTCCGCGCCGATACATTCGGCGCCCTCGGTCATGATTTCCCGTGCGGTGGTCATCGTCTTGTCTCCTTGTCTCTGCACCTGATCCGGCCAGCCGCCGGAGGCATCACACTCTGCGGGGTATGTCAGCTCTTGCCGCGGCCGGTCAGCAGGTCCCGGGCTCGGTCCACCAGGCCTGCGCCGGGGGCCAACAGCTTGTTGGCCGGCGGGGTGTCGGGTGCGGAGGGATGGGGCCGGGTGGGGGCGGCCTTCTTCGCGGTGCGGATCTTGTCGCCCAGCTCGTCCAGCGCGTCGGGCGTACAGGCCGCAGCGAGGAGGGGGAACAGCCGGTGCTCCTCGTCGCGTACGTGCTCGCTCACGTTGAGCCTGAGCTTCGCTACCAGGTGATCGAACTCATCATCGTGAGCATCGAGCCCTTCCAGGTCCTTGAGGAGCCGTTCCACCGTGGCGTGATCGGCGATCTCCTTGTCCGCGATCTCGTCCCCGCCCTTGACGTGCTCGCGTACCGCCGGGTACAGATACTGCTCCTCGGCGACCGAATGCCGTACGAGTTCCATGGTCAGCTCATCGGCAAGTTCCCGGCGCTGCTTGTCGCCGACTGGCTGGGTCTCGATCTTGGCGAACAGTGCCTCGACCTCGCGGTGATCGGTGGTGAGTTCGGCAATCACATTTCCGCCGTGTCCCATGAAGAAAGTCCTTCCGCTTTGCCGTGATCTTGAAGTCAGCTCACCGTTCCACAGCGCGTACCCCCGATGCCCTTCAACACGCGCAGTACGCAGGGTGCCGACGCAGCACCCGGCGCCTGCGGTTCACCGGAGGGCCCAGGTACGACGCATGTCGGCGAGCGTCGCAGGTCACGCCCTGTTGCCCCCGCCTGCGGGCCTACGGCAAATGTTGCGTACCGTGGATGCGACAGGCCGTCGTTCGAAGGGCCGCCGCTGACAGCGCTCGACAGCTGCGAGCCGATTTGCGTTGCGGCTGCTGCGGGCTCGCAGCAGGCGTGCGCCGGAGGTCAGCGGCCCAGTGCCTTGCGCAGCTGCTGCTTGTTCATCGAGGAGCGTCCGTCGATGTTGCGCTTCTTCGCCTCCTCGTACAGCTGGTCCTTCGTCGGTCCTTGCGCGCCGCTGCGGGACCGCTCGCCGCCGCGCTGAGATGCGGACTTCTTGTCCTGCGTGGAGGTCTTGCCGGCGGACTTCGCCTCCCCCGACCTGGCCCGCTCCTTGTTGACTGTCCGCGAAGCCATCTCCTTCGCGCGCCCGGTGGAGGCGCCGCGCTTTTCGGCGCTCTCCTTGATGTGCTCGTACTGACGCTCCCGCTTGGGGCTGGAACCTGCCGGCATGACACCTCTCCTCACCGTGGGACAGCCGAGTGGTCTGGTCTCGCTCTGCACCTGCCCGCGACCGACGAATACACACAAACAACCTCAGCCCCACTCCATCTGGGACCCGTTCCCTCCGCGACACCAGAGCGCCAACCGGGTGATGCACGCACGCTCGTTCCTCGGTCACGGACGACCGGAACGCCCACCAGCAGCGCCGAGGGCATCGGCACGATCGCCCGGACGGGCCGGTTTTTTCCACGAACGATGGGCCGTTGGCCTGCAGGGCAGGCGGCTGAGCGGGGTGGGCTGCGTGGCGCTTCCGGATGGAGTTTGGGGGTACCAGTTCATCTGCGAGTAGGGACGGCGAGGTGGCGTGCAATGGATCAGGGTCTGGTGCTGCTGGCGGCTTGGGGCCAGTTGGGCGTCTTGCTGGCTGTGGGCTTCTATTTCGTGGTGAGGGGCCGATGAGCGGGCGGCGGCCGGGGGCGGGTCTGGTCGCGGCCGTGGTTGTCTTGGTGCTGCTGGCAGGGTGTGCTGGTTCGTCGCGTACGGATGAGGACTACCGGCGCAAGGCGGCGAATACGGCCGAGGCGGCCGTGTCGGCGGTGAACACCGCACGGATTGGGGTGCAGGCGGCGGGTGAGGGGCGGGTTACCGGCCCTTACGTTTCCACGCTGCTGGGGGAGGCGGAAACGGATCTGCTGGATGCGCAGAGCAGTTTCGAGTCGCGGCAGCCGCCGAGCTTGGAGGCTGACGACGTCCGGGACCGGCTCGGGGAGATCCTCAATGACGCGGCCGACGCCCTCGCTCAGGTGCGTATCGCGGCCCGTCGCGGACAGGTGCAGGACCTTCCGGCAGCGGGCCGTGATCTGCCGAGCGTGGCGCAGCGGTTGGACCGGCTGGAGAAGGAGCTGTCTGCGTGAAACGCCTTCTGGCCGTCACCCTGGGGATCCTGACCGCGATCGGCGGCTTCGTCGATATCGGTGACCTGGTCGCTTCCTCCCTGGTCGGGGCCCGGTTCGGGTTCTCGCTGGTGTGGGTTCTTGTCCTGGGCATCGTCGGGATCTGTGTGTATGCGGAGATGGCCGGCCGCGTGGCGGCCGTCGCGGGACGGCCGACGTTCGACCTCGTGCGCGAACGCCTCGGCCCCCGGATGGCCCTGGTCAACCTGACCGGATCACTGCTGGTGACGCTGCTGACGCTCGCCGCCGAGCTCGCCGGTGTCGCGCTGGCGATCGAGCTCATCACCTCGGTGGCCTACCTGCTGTGGATCCCCGCGGTCGGGCTGGTGGTGTGGCTGGTGATCTGGCGCACCCGCTTTGAAACGATGGAACGGGTCTTCGGCCTGGCCGGGCTCACACTGACCGTCTTCGTAGTCGCCGTGTTTCACCTGAGCCCGGACTGGGGCGCTGTTCTGGAGCGGGTAACGCATCCTGACGTCCCTGGTGGTGAGGGACTGCCGACGTACTTCTACTACGGCATCGCCTTGTTCGCGAGCGCCATGACCCCCTATGAGGTGTTCTTCTTCTCCTCCGGCGGTATCGAGGAACGCTGGGGCCGAAAAGATCTCATCACCGCCCGGATGAACGCCTTCATAGGTTTCCCTCTGGGCGGACTGCTGGCCCTGGCCATCATGGCGGTCGCCGCTCTGGTGCTGCATCCTGCCGGGATCGCGGTCGACCATCTGTCCCAGGTGACCTTGCCGGTCGCTGTCTCCCTCGGCAAGATCGGCCTCGGGCTGGCTCTCCTCGGCGTGTTTGCCGCCACCTTCGGCGCCGCTTTGGAGACCGCGCTGTCGTCGGGATACACCGTCGCGCAGTACTTCGGCTGGACCTGGGGAAAGACCGCGGCGCCACGCACTGCCTCCCGCTTCCACGCCGTCCTCATGGTCGCCCTGTTCGCAGGCATGATGCTCATGCTGACCGGCGTGGATCCCATCAAGGTAACCGAGTACTCCCTGGTGTTCGCCGCCGTGGCACTGCCGCTGACTTACCTCCCGATCCTCGTGGTGGCCAACGACCCCGAATACATGGGGAACTCCGTCAATGGAAAGCTGGCCAACGTCATGGGCGGCATCTATCTGATCGTCGTCCTTGTCGCCGCGATCGCCGCCATCCCGCTGATGCTCATCACGAAAGCAGGCTTGTAGTGAACGCACGCAACCGCAGCCAGGAAAGGGACGCTGAGCGACGTACAGCAGGCCGGGCCTACAGCGCACGCTTCCACCTCCTGGACCGCCAGGTCGTCGACCCGGACGGGAAACCTGTGTGCAAGGTCGATGACCTGGATCTCGCCCACGATGAGCACGGCCGGCTCCACGTCACCGCCATCCTGGTGGGGCCGGCCGCGCTGGCACCGCGTCTTCAGGGACTGCCGGCCCGCTGGCTCGCCGCAGTAACCCGACGGATGAGCATCAGCCGCACCGAGGACCCCGCCCGCCTCAGCATCCACCATGTCACCCACATCGGAGCCGTCCTCACCGCAGCCCTGCCCGAAGGACACGACCACGTACACGCGTTGGAGGAATGGATGCGCGACAACGTGATCGGCCGACTGCCGGGAGCCGGTCATGCGACTGGCTGACCTGATGGGGGCCCGCGTCCTGGAACCCACCGGCGCCGAGATCGGCCACGTCAGCGATGTCCGCCTCGTCGAACACCCAGCGCCGGGCGACATCAGCGGGGCGACAGTGCTGCAGATCGAAGGCCTGGTCGTGGCCACCAGGCGCCGCACCCAACTGGTCGCCTACGACCACCGCCCCGTCGAAGGCCCCTGGCCACTGGCCCGCCTCGCCCGCAAAGCAGCCCACCGTGCCCGCTGGGCCCCCTGGGACCGCATCGCCTCCCACCACCTCCCCGAACGGCTGGGCGAGCCTGCCACCATCCACCTGCGATGCCCTCTCAAAGAACTGCCCCTGATCACCGACGTGCACCACCAATGGGCCCCATAAACGCGAGCGTGGTCCACGGTCGGCGCAACTGGGCAGGCACCTGGGAACTGCTCGCCCTCTACCCGCCGGAATCCACTTGCCTAAAATGTGGCCGGGCACCGGCCGCGCCAAGCGGCTGGAGCCCTCGTCCGGCGGATCGGCACCGGTACTGCGCTGAACCATCTGGCGGTCGAACCGGCTTCCCAGACGGCGATGACTACATACGTGTGGAGACGTCAGGCCTTCCCCGCCCAGCCGACCTGAGTCGCGAACGTAGTTTCGAGTGCCCTGGCACTGCCTCCTTGGAAAGGTTGCCGTAGTCGAAGGTAGGCATGTGTCGCGTCGGCTTCGGTTTCGGCGGAGCACTGATTGCCGTTTCCATCCTGACGGCGCGGTCACTCCGCCAGACATTCGTGCACTGGCCCTACCCGCCGGAGGAGGTGCAAGGGCTCATGCCGGTGGGCCTTGAGGCCTGAACCAGCTTCCTCGAAGTTGCGAGCACGTGCCAACGGGTGCACGCAAAGCGGCTCTTCGTGAGGATGTGACGGAACGCGTGGGCGCGGGTCAGCCGGCGGCCATGGTGTCCGAATCCGGAGACTTCTTGCGGTCTCGGAGCACGGCGAGGCGGCTCTCTGCCACACGGACCGCCTCCAGAGGAGTGCGTCGGCCCATAAGGACGCAGAGGGTGTAAGCGGTGTCATGGAAGCGAGCTCTGATCTCGGGATCGCTCGGGTCGCGGAACATTCCACGTTCTAGTAGCCGGTATTTGCTCAGGACGTCGGTGATTACCTCTTCACTGGGCATCAGCATGGCATTTTCCTCAAGCGACGTGGACCCAGGCGGTGCCCAGGACGGAGCCCGCCAAGATGCGAGGCGCATCGGCGACATCAGGAAAGGAGACCGCAGCGCCATTGTTCGCCCAAATCACCCTTTTGCGCCTGTTGTCGCATCAATAATCCTGCAGGACGCCAGGATGCGATTCGTACTACGCGCCGGATCTGTAGGTCCGCAGGGAGGCTCCCCGAGCCTCCTCCCGCGAGGGCCGGCCCTCGGCGCTTTCGCTCGCGGGGTCTGCACGTTGCTGAGCACTCGGCCCTGTACGACCGACACCTGTCCTCCCCTCGGCTGGTGGCGTTCCGCGTGTCGTTGTGGACTTGCGAGAGGTGTGGTTCTGCGATTGTTCCGGGCTGAATGTGCTGCTTGACGCCTGCGAGCATGCCCGTGCGGCGGGGGTGTCCTTCGGCGGGCCCGGACCGGTCGCCTCGATTGTCGAGCGATTGTTCGAAGTCGCCCCGGGGTGGAGGATGTGCTGCCTGTCGTCGAGTCCGCGGCTGAAGGCACCAAGCTGTGGTGGGGTATAGCCGGTCTGATGGCCGCGACTGGGGACGCTCCGGCCGCATGGCCGCTGGGACGGGCGTGCTGAGTATGCTCACCGCGCAACTGCTGGCGAACGTGGTGGGAAAGCAGCTCTCGGACCGGCGCAGCCACCCCGGCAGGTGATCCCGCACGGCGACGTGGAAGACCGGCCCGACAGCTCCTCGTTCCCTTCCGGGCACACCGCTGCCGCGGTGGGCTTCACGGCCGCAGTGGCCGTCTCTTCCCGCGGGTGGGGAGCGGCCGCCGCGATCCCCACCGTGATGGTGGCTCTCGAGCGCGTGCACTGCGGCGCGCACTATCCCAGCGACATCGCCGCCGGCGCCGCCGGCGGCTGGCTGGCGCCTGCCTTGTCCGCCACACCCCTCGCCTCATGCTGCGTCGGCTGCTCCCCGGCTGTCGGCAGTTGGGGAGACACCGTCCGGGCAGGCAACGGTTGCGGTGTGCTTAACCGTTTGGTGCTGTTGTCAGCGGGGGAGGGGCTGCTTTCGTCTCATTGCCTCGGCCATCTGTTGTCGGGCGACGAACAGGGCTGTGTCCAGCTGGCGGGTGCCGGTGATCACACGCAGTGTGTAGGTCGCGGCCTCAAGCTGGCGGGCGGTCTCGGTGCTGGCGTCAGCGGCCAGGCCGCGCCTGAGCGTTTCGCATCGTTCGACCAGCTCCCGCAGGAGCGGAGGGCTTGTCGCGATCAAGGCTGTCTCTCCCTTCCGGTGTAACCCGGCCGGGCCAACTCCTTCACCCATACGGTCGCAGCCGTCGGCACCTGTCGCATCCGGGGCCTGCCCTGAGGCGTCCTCAGCAGCTTGCCGCGGCGGCACAGAACCATGGCGAGGCCGCTGTCAACCCGAAATCGTGGGGGCCCAGGCATGAACCCACGCCCCCGCCGCAGCGCGGGACGGCTCCCGGAATTGATCACGCGGCTGATGAGAAAGACCCGGGTCGCCGCCCGACGATCCACCAGGCCCTGGCACTCAGGGCCCCCGGTTCGTAAGTGGCACCTCGGTGCTTCTGCTTGATGCCCTCGGCATCCTTGAGAGCACTGTCACCCGTGGGCTGAAGCGATTTGTTACCAAGGGTTAAGCGTTGTCCGTCTGCAAGATCCACTCCGCTATCTCCAGCACTCTGAAGGAGACCCTGGTTGCAGAGGGCACCACCGTCCCGATCGGCACCAAACTCGCACTCATCGGTGCCCCAACGCACCACCCTCAGCTCCCGCATGACGAGTTTCACGTGTCGGTTTCCTTCGCCGGACTCAGAGAAGACTGCGGGGTCAGTCCGCGCCGTTCCGAGGATGGATCACGTTCCGTGACTGCTCAACGTGCGGTCGACCCACGGCGCTGTTTCGCTTTGGGTGACCGCTCTCCCTCATCACAAAGGAGTGATCATGAGCGTTGCAGGTGAACCCGGCGGCCGCGCCCAGCAGATGCGCCAGAAGGCAGAGGAGTTGAAGGACGCGGCAGAGCGCGCCAACGACCCCCAGGAGCGCCAACGCTTGATGGACAAGGCGCGCCGCATGGAAGAGCAGAGCGAGCAGGAAAGCGGCGCGGACACCCGAGGCATGGACCCGATGTAGTAGGTCTCCGCCGTGTGCGGCATCTCCGGTGGCGCTGCCTTCCTCCATGGAAACAGCGTCGCCGGACCGTCCTCCAGATCGTCCTCCCGCACCGTCTGGCTGCGGACCATGCGTGAAGGTGCTGGCGACGGTGTGTTACTGACTTTCCGTTGTCGAGGGTGACGTCCCTTCATCCCTGCGGTAGTTCGTCGCTATGAGGTATTCGCGGGGTGGTGGTGTCACTCCGCAGGGCCAGGTGGCGCGGGAGCGGGTGCGCATGCTCCGAGGGCTTTGTGCAGGGCGAGAGGGACACGGCGCTGCGAACAAGCTTCGGGCGAGTGTGCGGTCGGTAGAGCCGCGGCGCCGGTCGTGGCGCGATGGCGCACGGCAGGCCCTGAGGCATTCCGGCCCGGGGAAGCGGCAGAAGGCCCGCGACGGTGACTTCGCCGTTCTCGAACCGCTGCTGCCCGAAGGCGCTATGGCTCAGAGCGAGACCAGCTCGACGGGCAGCTTCTGCCGTCCGTGGCGGCTTCCTTGCCCTCGACGTCGTGCAACGGTGACGACCACTGCTCTCCGGGTAGGACCCGGTCTTCAGCCTGGGCCGAGGAACCACCGAGTGGTACCTACTCACCAATTCCCGGCGCCCACTTCGAGACACATAGCTGGCCGCTTGGACATGTTTGCGTTGTCGGCTGCTCTCACCGTCCGGAATGGTTGGTGGGCGGATCCTGTGGGTCAACGCCGGTGAAGGCCGACGAGCCCTTGGAACCGCTGGGGCGCTGGGAGCGGCCGCGGCGGCCCTTTCCTTCCCTTCCCTTCTCCTGGGACTTCCCGGCGTGGTCCTCGCCGCTGCGGGTCTCGCTCTCGACCGGGGTCCCGGACAGTGATGCCTCCTTGTCCCGCTCAGAAGGCCGGCCGGACCTCTTGGGCCCAGGTGCATGGTCATCCGGATGGAAGGACCGGTGACCGCTGGGGTTGTCCTGGTTCGCGTCATCGAGGTCTTCGGACCATCCGTGCTGGTCAGGTCCGTTGTATCGGCTGGGCCCCTCGCCGTGTGGCGGATGCTTCTTCGACATGAGGCTCTCCTCTTCCTGTTTGTTGCGGTATAGGACCGTCTGCCCGGCTTTACGTAATCCACTCCGATGTCAGGTCCGGCGGGCTGGGTAGCCGCCCAGAGACAACCGGTGCACACGCAGCGATAAGCCCAGCCACGGTGCAGCAATGACCGTGTCCGGACAACGGGGGGCGCTCCCGGGCCCGAGTATCCGACCCTGCAGAGCAACCGCGGGGTGGCGCCGCTGTGCTCGGCGGCGGGATGGCCGGGCTTTGCCCGGCACGGGAGCTGGCGCGCTCGGGCCGTACCGTCGCTCTCCGGGCGGTGGGACCGACTCCTGTACGGGAGCGATCCGCCGGATGGCATGTCCTCACCGCACGCGGTCAATCCGCAGCGTCCGCACGAACACGGGCGCATGCTGACCGTCAAGGGCGAGGAGTGCAACCGGGAGACCCGAAAAACCAGGGCGCGGCGGCCTGGCATTTCCTGGTGCTGGCGGACTGGACGCGCCACCACTTCGAGCCGTGCACGGTATCACCGCTGGGCACCCAGCACACCAGCGGCCCACCGGGTTGCGCGCGTGGACCAGGCGGTGCAGGCCGATTCGCCCGCCCAAAAGCAACAAATAACTACGGCGATGGCGGTGAATGGGATTAAATCGGGCACTGGAGCGATATGAGTGCTGACCATCCCGAGTACAACCCCGACCCCGACCCCCGCCACACGGCCGGACTGGAAGGTGGTTCGGTGCCCTTGGGGGAGACCCCGCCCGCAGAGTCGAGCACTTCCTCCGGGGCCGGCCCGCGCGAGACGCGTACACGTGGCTGGGCCAAGGGCCCGATGGCAGCGATCGCCGTGCTCGTCCTGTTGATCGCGGCCTTCTTCCTTGTCTACGCGCTCGTGCTGATCTTCTGAGGTCCGGTCTCGTCGGCCAGGTCCTCCGCGCTGACGCCCTCCGGATGCCGGTCCCTCACACGGGCGATCTTTCCCGCCGCTCCGCATCCACGAACGGGCGCCGTTTGTACCGCTCGACCAGCTCGGCCAGGTGCCCGCGGGAGCACGCGACGACCATGCGTTTCCCGTCGAACTTCGCGTCATGGGCATGGATGGCCGACGAAATCCGGCACGAGTCCGTAGACCACCGACCCGCCGGAGACCGTCGTCCCGCAGAGATCACACAACTCCGGCAGGACCTCGCCCTCGCCCGATACGCCGCCCACCCCTCAAGTCTCCCCCTCGATACCCCCGGGGCAGCGTCGCAACAGCACTGTCTGGCATGGCCGCGGCAGGAAGCAAGGGAGCGTCAGTGCCTGGTTCGAAGGTGGGCCTTCGGCTGGCCTGTGCTGCCGGACTGGCGTTCGGTCGGGCCCCCGAGACGGCCGAGCCGCTCGGGGGCCTGCCTCTCCTGGCTTGTCAGCGGATGAGGTGGACAGTGAGCTGGGTATCCGTGTCACTGACATTGTCGGCGTGGATGAAGCCGCGGGCTGTGCGGTAGCTCCCCGTGCCTCCGGTGATAGCGAGGCTGACGTCGCCGGGGCCGGCAGCGGTGACGTTGAACCGTCCCTGGAAGGTGATCTGCCCCTGGGTCAGGGAAAGGGAGCCCGCGCACTGCAGGTCGAACTCATCACCAGGGGCGGTTCGGGTCGTTGTGCAGACCTCGCCGAAGTTGCCGACCGTGGCGCTGTCACGGAGGAGATCCCCGCTGACGACGAGTTCGTCCCCTTGGCTGGGCCCGGACGACCCGTCCACATCGATGGAACTGATCTGGGTCTGCCTCGCCACCAGCTGGAAAACCTGCTCGGGCACGGGAACGGTACTACTGGAAGCCGACGCCGGATGAGAGCAGACAAGGAGGGCAGCCAATCCGGTGGCCGCGCTCAGACCGACATGCTTGAAGTGACGCACACTGTGCTCCTGTGGGACCTAGGGGGCGGTTCACTGACGATGTGTCACGTGACGAAACCGATTCCCAGATCAGCCTCATGTGGATCACAGAGCTCCGCGACTCCCGCCTGCCCATTCAGGTGAAACGACCGGAGCCACCCACCCGACCGGCATCGAAGACGGGTGCCGTTGCCCGACAGACCGGATGAATCGACAGGAGTCAGGGACGGCAGACGACTGAAGCACTACAGGCACCCCCGGTGGTAGACCGGCCCGATCAGCCAGTGAGGAAATGGGCGGCTTGTTTTGCCGCGATGCGTTGGGGTCCTCGGGGTCCCGCTCCAGCGCGGCCATCCGCAGCCTCACCCGCCGTCCGTCCACCTCCCTGAAGCCGACGGCCTGACGTTGCTGGCCCCCAGGTCTTCGAGGGGAAGCCCAGGGGCCACCTGCCATGACAGTCGGTCACCGGGAGCAGGTGCGTCGCGGTCCTCGGCCAAACGCTCGGGAAAGCAACCGGGGACCTTACCTCCAGGGCCGGCCCTTCTTCCGCGCGCTGGGAGGCCGTATACGGTCGTCTCAGCCGGGCCACGTGCCGGTCAGGCGTTTGGTGGTGGCGGCGCCGCCGCGGTCCACAGCTGCCTTGACGGCGGCGAAGATGGCGCCCTGCAGTGTCGCGGCGAGCAGGACTTCTTTCCAGGTGCGTTCCTCGTCGGTGGCGTCGGGGGCGTCTTCTTCGTGCCCGAGTTTTTTCCACACCTGCTTGTACACCGCGCCGGCCAGGACGCCGCTGAGGGCCCCCAGCGCCAGGCCGACAGGCTTGTAGGCCACCTTCGCTGCCTTCATCGGTGCCTCCTGCTACGGCGTACCAGCAGAAGGAGCACGAGCGCGGCGCCTGCGACCAGAAGCAGAGACCGCTTCTCCCCTGCGGCCTGCGCGGCCAGATAGGCCTTCTCCCGCACGGGCTGCGGTGTCTTGTCCTGGAGCTTGCCGGCCACAGCGGTGGCGGTGTCGTTCAGCCGGGTCTTGGCCTGCCCGGCCTTCTCCCGCACGGGATCGGGAGTCTTGTCCTGCGCGCGCTGCAGCACATGCGTGGCCTTGTCCTGGACCTGGGCCTTGGCCTGCGCCGCTTTCTCGCTCACCTGCTGCTTGGCGGCGGCTGCCTTCTCCTGTGCCTGCGCCTTCACATCGGCCTTGGCGGCCAAGGCCTCCACGGTCTGCCCCAGCTCCTCGCGGGTTTCCTCCACCTGCTCGTGCAGCTCCTCGGGCGTGGGGGCGGAGCTGTTCGCATCGTATTCGTCGGTCATCGGTGCGTCCTTTCCTTGATCTCGGCGACGTCGGCCTTGACGCTGTCGATGGCCTGCTCGGGCGCGGGCGGGGTGGCCTGGCCGACCTGCTTCTTGCCCACCACGGCGAGAACGGCGGCGATCGCGAGCAGGACACCGGTGGTGATCAGCGCGGCCGCCCATACCGGCAAGACCAGTGCGAGGGCGGCGATCGCGGTGGCGGCGAGCGCCTGCAGCGCCAGGAGTGTCACCACTCCGGCGCCGCCGAACAGGCCGCCGCCGAGGCCGAACCGTTTCCCTTTCTGGGTCATCTCCGCCTGCGCGAGGCGCAGCTCGTCGCGGACCAGCTGCGTCAGCTGCTGCGATACCTGCGAGACCAGCGCGCCCATCGAATCCTCGCCGTCGCTGTGTCCGGCGCGGTCCTCAGAGGAATCCATCACCTTCACCTGCCTTCCTCATCGCTGCTGAACAAATCGGGGCCACGGCGCTTCGGCTCACCGCTTCGAGACGGGTCACAGTTTTCGGGTGTCGCGGGGCTCGACGTAGGGCTCTTCTTCCGCCGGGTGGCCGGTTTCGATGGCGCGTCGGCGTTCGAGTTCGGCGTTGAACTCCAGGCCCAGGAGGATGGCGATGTTGGAGAGCCACAGCCAGATCAGGAAGATGATCACTGCGGCGAGGCTGCCGTAGGTCTTGTCGTAGCTGGAGAAGTTCGCCACGTACAGCGCGAAGGCAGCGGAGGCGATGATCCAGATGACCACCGCGAGGATGCTGCCGGGGCTGACCCAGCGGAATCCTCGTTTGACGTTCGGGGCCGCCCAGTACAGCAGGGCGATCACCAGACTGAACAGCAGGATCAGCACGGGCCACTTGGCGATGTTCCATACCGTGACGGCCGTGTCGCCGACCCCGAGGACTTCCCCGGTCTTCTTGGCCAGGGCGCCGGTGAAGATCACACCGACCGCGATGGCGGCCAGCAGCACCACCACGACGATCGTGATGATGAGCCGGGTCGGCAGGGTCTTCCACACTGGCCTTCCCTCGCCGATGTCGTACACGGCGTTGGAGGCGCGCATGAAGGCCGCGATGTAGCCGGAGGCCGACCACAGAGCGACGGCGATACCGATGATCAGCGCGATTCCTGCCTTGCCCTGGCTGCTCTGCAGCTGCGTCAGCATGCTGTTCAGGATGTTGCGGACCGATCCGGGCGCCAGGGCACCCACATTGTCGATCAGTGGCTTGATGGTCGAGCTGCCCAGCAGCCCCAGGATCGACACCAGCGCCAGCAGGGCCGGGAAGATGGACAGCACCCCGTAGTACGTCAGGGCAGCCGCCCAGTCGCTGAGGTTGTCTTCCTTGAACTCCTCCACCGTGCGTTTCAGCACCGCCCACCAGGACTCTTTCGGAAGGTCCGTTGGCTTCTCGGCCGGAGGCCGTGTCCTGTCCGGCCGTGTCCTTTCCGGCTCGGAGCCGACCGCTTCGCTGTGATCTGGCCTGTGTCGCGCCATGATCCACTCACCACCACTTCCTTGAGGAAAGGGCAACCCGGTCCGCGGGCGTTCCCAGCCCGCGTCGGGCCACGGGCCTGCCCCGTGCGCCGTCGGCGCTCTGCCCGATTCGCGGGCGGGGGCCTTGATCTGCCGGGGCTGCGCGCGGGCATGGCCGTCGGTAGGGGCGGGCGAGGGAGGGGTCGTTCCGCCGAAGCCCTCGTGACTCCTGGATGCAGTTCGTTCCTCGCGGGTAATCCACTTCCAACAGCACCAAACGGTTCAGCACGCCGCAACCGCTGCCTGTCCGGACCGTGTCTCCCTGGCCGCCGTCAGCCTGGCGGCAGCCGACGCAGCAGGAGGCGAGGGGTGTGGTGGACAAGGCAGGCGCCGGCCAGGCCGATCGCTGCTCCGGCGGCAACGTCGCTGGGGTAGTGCGCACCTCTGTGGATCCGTTCGGTGGCCACCATCACTTGAGCTGGTGCGTATCAGGGGCTGTGCTTGTCACCGGGCATCGCGCTGTCGAGCACGGCGTTCAGTGCCTGGCGGTCGAGACGGTGGACCTGCCGGTGTGGCACCGAGACATAGACGCCGATCCAACAAGGGTGAGGGCTTGTCACAGCGAGTTCGACCGCCAACGGGTTTTCGCAGATCTCGATGTCGGGGCGGCGGCGCAGTGCGGTGTCGACCGTTTCCCTGCTGAGTTCCTCGCCCTGGCGCCACAGGGTCACGGGCCCGACCGACCGCCAAGCGTTCACCGCACCGAGTTCGGCGAACTCCACCCTGGCTTGCGGGGCGCCGCCAAGCAGAGCGAACAGTGCCGCCTCTGCCGTGTGACCGGCAGCCAAGGCGTCGTATGCGTGCCCGGTCCGAAGGGCGGCCTCGTCCCGCCGGTCGACGGTCCAGCGTACGCCGAAGATGGCGTTCGCCGGCCACATGATCTCCACGGCGAGGTCGTGCTGAGCCGACCGAGCGACCTGCTCTACGGCCTCCAGTGCACGGATACGACCCTCCGCGAGGGTGACCGCCGCTGCTGTTTCCCAGTAGCCGTCAGCAGCGATTTGCAGTACGGGCGATGTCGCTGAGGACACTGACTGCCCAAGCGCCGCCCACCATGGTTTCGCACTGTGTTCCGACGTCACTGCATTGTCTCCTCGGTGCCGTGATCGTCGCAGTCACACCGGTTCAACGCCGGGGACGATCCCGGTGCGCTCGGGCGACCCCGGTGAGGTGATCCCCGACCGTGACGGGTGCCGTGGCGGCGGCTGGCGGTGCGAGATCGTCGTCCCGTGGCCACTGATGGAAACGGCTGCCCCTGGGGCAGGGCGCGGCCGTGCTTGAGCGACCGGCACGGTGAAGGCGTGCGCAGCCACCCCAGGCAGGCCACGGTGTACGGGCCGCGGTCATCGCCGCTTTGGAAGCGGCTTGAGGCCGCGGCCCCGAACGAACCGGCCTCCGGAAAGAAGGACCGACCTGCCTCTCGGGGGCGGCGGGTCACTTCGCCGCGTCAACGACCTCCTTCGCCGTCACCACGCGAGCGAAGCCGCCCCCGTGCAGGGACACCGCCGACGACTGCGACAGCTCGTCCGCTGTCCGCCGCCAGCCGAACGGGCCCTCCATGTCGAAGGTGTACGTCGCGTCGTACGCGAACAGCACGTCGTACCCCAGATTCCCGCCGATCCGCGCGGTCGTCTCCACACACATGTTGGTCTGGATCCCGACCAGGACAAGCTGAGAGATGCCCGCCGCTTTCAGCCAGGCGTCCAGATCGGGCGTGCCCAGGAAGACGGAGTTCACCGACTTCGTCACGAGCAGTTCCGCTCCGGTTCCCTTGCCGCGCCGCTGCTGCACGTACTCCTTGAAGTCGTTGCCCTCGTACCCGGGCCGCAGAGGCGAGTCCGGCTTGTCCGAGTCGTTGCGGACGACGACGACCGGCCGGCCCGTTGCCTGCCAGACGTCGATGAGGGACGCGATGCTGTCATCCGCCCCGGGGTTGTTCCGCGGTCCGAAGTAGTCGAGCTCCTCGAAGCCCTTCTGTACGTCCACGACAATTAGCGCTGCGTTCTGTGCGATGTCCATGCTCACCAGCCTGGCGCCGCTGACATCCTCACCCCAGATCCACAAAAGTCAGTGATCGATGATTTACTGCCAGCATGGAGCGTAGCTACCGCGTCGCACTCGTCGCCTTCCCCGGTATCCGCGCCTTCGACGTCTCCGTCATCACCGAAGTCTGGGGCGCCGACCGCACCGACCACGGCCTCCCCGCCTTCGACCTGCACCGCGCCGCCACCGACACCATCCCGGTCCCGATGCGCGGCGGCCTTACCCTCCTCCCCGACCGCACCCTCGCCTGGCTGTCCCGCGCCGACCTCATCGTGGTCCCCGGCCTCGACGACCACATCACCCCGGCACCCCCACCCGTCCTCGATGCCCTCCGCCGCGCCCACGCCCGCGGCACCACCATCGCAGCCCTCTGCGGCGGCGCCTTCACCCTGGCCCAGGCCGGCCTCCTCGACGGCCGCCGCGCCATCACCCACTGGAAGCTCGTCGAGCTCCTCCGCGCACAGCACCCCCACGTCAATGTCGTCCCCGACGCCCTCTTCATCGAGGACGGCAACATCTGGACCGCGGCCGGGACCGCCGCCGGCATCGACCTCTGCCTCCACCTCGTACGCACCGCGCACGGCGCCGAGGCCGCCGCCAGCATCGCCCGCTCCATGGTCACAGCGCCCTTCCGCACCGGAACCCAGGCACAGTTCATCGAGCACCCCACCCCTCACGCGGACCGCGACGGCGACGCCCTGGCCGCCGTACGCGCACACGCTCTCCGCCACCTCCACGAACCGCTCACGGTCGCCCGCCTGGCCGCCCACGCGGGCATGTCCGCGCGCTCCTTCGCCCGCCACTTCACCACGGCGACCGGCACCACCCCCCTCCGCTGGCTCCTCGACCAGCGCATCGCCGCCGCACAGAAGCTCCTGGAACGCACAGATCTCCCCATGCCCGAGGTCGCCCGCCGCGCCGGCTTCGGCAGCGAGGTCACCATGCGCCAGCACTTCGCATCGCGCCTCGCCACCAGCCCGCGCGCCTACCGAGCCGCGTTCAGCACGGCTCCGGCAGCGGAAGCGGCCGGCAGCAGCCCCTTCGCACGATAGACGGCGTTCATCGCCGATTACCTTCAGGCAGCAGACTCCTTGGCTTCGTCCACCGCCTGAAGGACTTTGTGGCGGATGGGTTCCGATCGGGAAGTGAGTTCCAATCCGAGCCGGGCGAATCTGCTGACGTGAGTGGTGCCGACCGGGCTGTCACTCGACCACGCATCCCGGTGGAAGTTGAGTCCGGTGGCGATCAGGACATGTCCGAGATGGGTCTTGGGCCAATGCCGGGGAATTGAGGCTGGCCGGAGCCCTGCCCAGGCGAGGGTGGATACGCGCTGATCCGGGATTACATACGGAGCGGGACCGCTGGTAGGAGCGGCTCTACAGCTGCCGGATACGCGGTCTCACAACTCGCGCTGCTGCGTGCGCCGCCTGTGCCAGGCCCGTTTGCGACAGCGGGGAGAGCAGTACGTTGCCGAGACGGGACGTTCGACACCCACGGTCCAGGACGCTCCACACTCCAGGCAGCTGGCTGGCGAACGGCGAGTTCGCCAACTGCCCTACCTGGACGGCTCGCTGGGCCGTAATCGGACGCGGAGGGCAGCACGGCGACGAAGGGCTCAGTGAGTACCGTTTTGAATCCGAGCTGTGTTTCGTCGGCGGGTGGCTCACGCAGCAGGCCGATGTCGATGGTCTTGTCGTGCAGGGCTGCGAGTTGCGGCGTGGTGGTCATCTCGTAGATGTCCAGGTGAACGCCGGGGAACCGCTCCCGGAAGGTGCGCAGCAGGCCGGGCAGGACGGTCAGCGCGAGGGAGGCGGCGAAGCCGATCCGCAGGCGGCCGACCTGCCGCTGCCGACGGCCCGGGCTGCCGCCAGGCCGTCCGTGAGGTCAGTGAGGGCCCGCTGAGCGGCGGGCGGCACCTCTCGGCCAGCCGGGGTGAGCGTGATGCGTCCCGGTTCGCGGCTGAACAGAGGGTGGCCGACCTTGTCTTCCAGGCGGCGGATCTGCTGGCTCAGCGGGGGCTGTGCGCGCCCAGGCGGGCAGCGGCGTGGCCGAAGTGGAGTTCCTCAGCGAGCACGACGAAGGCGTGCAGCTGTGGGAGGGGGAAGTTCGGGACGCTCCATATGCTCAGAGATATCGGACCATGGCTGTGGCCGTAATCGACGTACTTGTGCTGGTCCCTTAGCGTTCGGCGCAGGACAGAGCGACGTGCGATCCTCAGCGGCTCGACGTTCGAGGAGCAGATCGGCTATGCCCGCGCTTGGTCGACGGCGACTGGGTGTATGTGTCCGGGACGACCGGTTTCGACTACGCCACCATGACGATCTCCGAGGACGTGGTGGAGCAGGCCGAGCAGTGCCTGCGCAACATCGAGGCTGCGCTGGCCGAGGCGAAGTGCACCTTCGCCGACGTGGTGCGGGTGCGGTATCTGCTGCCCGATCGGGCCGACTTCGAGCCCTGCTGGCCGGTCCTGCGCCGGTGGCGAGGTCCGGTCGGCCGCCACGATGCTGCGGTCTCGCCGATCCCCACCTGTTCGCGACGCCTATGAGGATGGCGGGCTGTCGTCTGCCACACGGGAGGTCTGTCTGACCGCTTGCCGGAGCGCCTGCCGAATGGCCTGGATGGCGGGGTGCTGACAGCTGCCGCGGCGTACGGCGGTGAACAGTCTGCGCGCCTGGTGGCCTGCCGGCAGCGGGTGCAAGGCCACGGTCGGCGGACAGACCTGCCACACGAGGGCCGGGAGGAGCGCGACGGCATGCCCCTGCTCAGCGAGCCGCAGGTGAAGGTAGTGGTCGGTGGACTCGTAGCGCACATCGGGTTCAAATCCCGCATCACGGCACAGGGTCATCGACCACCGGCGGGCGACCGTCCCCTCCGGTTCCATGATCCACGGGTGGTCAGCCAGCGCGCGCAGCGCCTCCTGAGGCGCACTCGAGTCGGCGTTGCCCGGTCGAGCCAGGTGCAGGGAGTCTTCGCACAGGTCCTCTTGCTCGAGTTCAGCGGGACGAGGGCTGGGATCGCCCGGGTATTCCACGTCAATGACCAGGTCGAAATCGCGCGAGAGCAAAGCCGGTACAGCGCTTTCCCGCTCCATCTGGGTGACATGGACGCGCAGGAGCGGATGGGCGTTGCGGAGAAGCGTCAGCGCCGTCGGGACGAGAGCCAGCGCAGCAGTTTGGAAGGAGGCGATGCGCATGGTGCCGACGAGGTCGGTCAAGGAGGTGGCGATGTCGGCTTCCGCCTGTTCGAGCCGCTCGAGCAGGGCTTCGGTGTGGGCGACGAGGATCTCGGCCTGCGGAGTCAGGCGCACGCGTCGGCCGACGGGCTCTAGGAGAGGGACCCCAGCTTCTGATTCCAAAAGCGCGAGCTGCTGGGAGATTGTGGAAGGGCTGTACGACAGAGCGGAGGCGACCGCGGCAAGCGTGCCGCGGTGCTTGAGCTCCCGCAGAAGGCGGAGCCGATGTAGATCAAACATCAAGACCTCGCGAACAGTCGGTTTTCTCAATGAATATTGCTCGAAAACATGCGCTGGAACAAGGGGCTGTCTGTCGGCACAGTGGTCGCGTGCTGCAGAGCCGACCACCGCTCCGTGCACTACCTGCCGCGGATCACGCTCACAAGGCTGCTCCGTGCCACATTTCCTGATCGGACGCACTGACCGATCCTGGCGGCCGCCAGGGACGACCATCCGGCTGTGACCCTGCCGTCCGTCCGTCCCTGAATCCTCAGCGCGATCACCTGTCCTGCTCGCTGCGCCCGGCCTGCCCAGCCGCGCGCTGGTCGCTCTCCTCCCGGCTCTTGCGGGAGCTGCTTGAAACCTGCTCTTCACTGTTCTCGGTCCGCCAAGACACACCCACTGCCTTTCCGCAGCGGCGACGAGCCCAAAGCAGCACGACAAAGGAACAAGCGATGCAAAAGCAGTCAGTACGGCGGATTTATCCTGATCTTCCGGTTCAAGAAAAGCAGCCGATCGTGGTGTCGATGGATGAGCCCTCGGGTTCGACGTTGGCCCCGCGGCTGAAACGTGCCGGCCTCGCTCTCAGCGGAGCTGTGCGGTGGGGAAGCGAGTCGGCCTGTGCCTCCCTGCTGGAACGAAGACCAGCGATGATGCTGCTCGATCTGCCCACGACAGAGGCTGACAGCATGGCCAGGCTCGTCCGGGCCGCGTCATTAATCGCCCCCGTTGCCGTGCTGCGGCACGAGGGAGTCGATGCCGTCGCCGCATTCACCGGCGGGGCGTTCGATGTCATCGACCGGCGAGCCCCGGCCGCTGAGCTGGCCTGGCGCATCCATGCCGACCTGAGACGCTGCCCGCCCACACCGCCGCCTCCTGCGTATGCGACGGGCACCGCAAGCCAGCGCCTCCTGTTCGACGTGCTCGCCAGAGCGCAGGATCCCGTCTGCTGCCACCATCTGAGACTGCTCCTGGGAACGCCATGCCTTCCCATGACACTGCGGGCACTGAGAGCACGGATACGGCGGCTGCTGCCCACCTTCGCTGATCACGCCCTGGAACTGGTCGTCGATCAGCAGTGGGGGCTGGCCACCTTCCGCACCGGGAGTGCAAGAGATCCAGGCACCCTGCCCCAGTGCGGCGAGGCCGTGGGGCGCTCCCCAACTTCCCGCTACACGCGGCGAGACCCCCTTTGACAGCACGTCCGCATGCCAAGCACCATTCCTCGCCTGAACCTGCCGGACAGTCTGACAGGGTTCGGCGGAAACCACCCTGCCCTCATAGGCGAAGCTCTGCCGGCAGCCGGAAGTCAGCCGTCTGATCCGCGAGGTTGCAGGGCCCTGCAGTGGGCCGCACCGTCTCCCGTACAGGAAAGGGAACATTCGTCATGTCCAACGAACCGGTGGGGGGACCCAACCGGTGACTATCGGGATATGGGACTGTCCCGACAGACAGGACGGCATCCTCCGGGATGTCGTCAACGCCGCCCATGCAGAAGGCCGGCGAAATGGTGCAGCCGCCGCCTGGCAACTGATCGAACGCCAGGCGAACACATGCTGCGCTGAGCCATACAGCTCGGCTCCCTGGTAGCCGGCGTCGGCGACGATCTCCACGACGGCCTGCCGGCAAGGAGCTCGACCAGGCCTAACTGTCAGGCACCGATCGACAGGACCGCGGCGCGGCCCTGCTCGGCGGGATCGGCTCGGGGCGCAGGCTACTCAACCTGTTGAGAAAATAAAGGACGCTGCATTATGAATTCCTCCAAGTCCGCTGCCTTCGCGACGATCGCTGCACTCGCGGTCGCCCTCACCGCCACCGCCTGCAGCGGAGAGTCCGGGAAGGCCTCCGGTGACGAGCCCACCAGCAGCTCGAACGGAACCCACCCGCGGCTGCCCACGTACACGGTCGCCAAGAACGTCAAGATCGACTCCCCGACCCTGCGCAAGGCCCGGAAGGCCGGCAAGCTCGTCATCGGCGCCCATAACGACCAGCCGTTCCTCGGCTTCGAGGAGAAGGACGGCAGGCGCTCCGGCTTCGACATCGAGATCGCCAAGATGGTCGCGGCGGATCTCGGGTTCTCGCCCGACAAGATCGAGTTCAAGACGGTCGACACGAAGAACCGTGAGGCCGCCATCTCAAGCGGCGAGGTCGACCTGTACGTCGGCACGTACACGATCAACGACGAACGCAAGAAGAAGGTGGGCTTCGCCGGCCCGTACTACATGGCCGGTGCCGACCTCCTGGTCCGCAAGAACGACAGCACGATCGGGGGCCCGTACTCCCTGGAGGGCAAGACGGTCTGCGCGGTCAAGGGGTCGACCGCCCTCCGGGAGATCCAGAAGCCCGACTACAACACCACGACGGTCGAGTCGACCAAGGACACGGAGTGCGTCCAGCAACTGCTCGACAAGAAGATCGACGCCGTCACCACGGACGACGCCATCCTGATGGGCTACGCCGCCCAGCGCCCGGGCAAGCTGAAGGTCGTCGGCAACCCGTTCACCGAGGAGCCCTACGGCATCGGCATGAACAAGGACGACGAGGTGCTGCGTGAAGCGGTGACGGCCGCGCTCGAGGCGCACGACGAGAACGGCGACCACAAGAGGGCGTACGCCGCGACGCTTGGTCTTTCCGGCTCGAAGTACGGCGGGGCGCCGGTGGTCGAGCGCTACTGACACGAGGCCCTGGTCCACCCTTGCAACATCCGACGCTCGGCATCGGACAACACCAGCGGCTCAAGCCTGTTGTCACCCACATCAACAGCAGACCGCACACCCCAGCACCATCCACACCACCAATCCGGGACGGAACGCGACTCACGATGCGACGAGGCAACTCAAGCCCAGATCACTAACCGCCGGTAGGAGGCGGCGGTGAGCAGGGCCGATCTCCAGCTCGACGATCGCGTGTGTGGCCCACAGCGCGCTCAAGAGCGATCCGTGACCGCGCGGCGCCGACCCACTCGCCCCCTACGCGTGAGCCCCTCGCTGCGTACGGATGAACAAGCGCACGCAGCCGGGGAAAGAGAGCCGCGCCTGAATTATCACTTCCGGGAGGACTCAAACCATCCGGCGACGGATCACTGACTCAGTTCGCTAGGAGGCGGCGGAGTGTGGTCTCTGAATGAACAAGGACCATTGGCACAGTGGCGGTTTGGCTACCGAAACCTACGCGCTTGTCGGGCGACCAGCGGCCCCGGCCCCCTCGGCACCTGGAGCCTGATCATGGTCTGCTCGTTACTCTTGTGGACCCGCTGCGAGGACTGCCGGGTCACCCGAGCCCGCTACCAACTGCCCTGGGCCACCGACGCCCAAAACCAGCTGCTGATGTATGCCGACAAGGGGGCATACAGCACCCCGGTGCTGTGCCTGCCGCTGGCCGTGGCCGCCCCGGTCGACGGCTGTTTCGTGGCCAGCCGCCGGGTGGACACCATACCCAGCGCCGCGGTAGCCGCGGACAGTGAGTTCGGGGCCTGACGGGTGGCGCAGACCGACGGGGAAGTTGGCAACCCGGAGCGTGCGCCGGCAAAGGCGGCAGCTATTCGTGAGCCCCGCCATGCCCCGCTCGCCCATGCGGTGCGCGGAGACCTCATCGAAGGGGTCCATTACGGCTCGGTCGTCATCCTGTCCGCCGACGGCGGCGTGCAGTTCCAAACCGGCGACATCGAGGCGGCGTTCTGCCCATGCTCCGCACTCCGGCCGGTCCAGGTCGTGGGCTTGCTGCGCGCGGGGCTGCCCCTGGATGGCGAATTGCTGGCGCTGGCTGCGGCCAGTCACTCGGGCGAGGAGCGCCATCTGGTCGGCGTCCTGCGCCTCTTGGCGATTGCCGGGCTGATGGAAGCCGACCTGGGCAATACGCCCGACTGGCCATGCGATCCCGCGGTGCGTGAAGCGTGGGTCCGTGGTGGACACGGCTTGTCCCGGCTCGCGCAGAACGGTTCCGGCATGCATGCAGCCATGCTGATGACGGCTCAGGCCCGGGGCTGGCCGCTCGACACTTACCTCGACTCCGGGCATCCGCTGCAGCAGTCAATCGCCGCTGCGGTGGAGGATCTGACGGGGGAGAGTATCGCGCAAGTGACGGTCGACAGGTGTGGAGCACCGCTCTTCTCCGTCTCCTTGCACGGCCTCACCCGAGCTGTGGCTCGGATCGCCGCTGCGGCGCCGGGCACCATGGAGGCCAGTGTCGCCGACGCCATACGCGAGTATCCGGAGATGGCTTCCGGGAGTTGGCGGGATGTCGCACGGCTGATGCGAGCCGTCCCGGGCCTGCTGGCCAAGGACGGGTTCGAAGGGGTCCAAGTGGCCGCCCTGCCAGATGGCCGCGCTGTCGGGGTGAAAATCGCCGACGGAGCCGACCGTGCCCGGATGCCGGTGGCCGCAGCGGCTCTCGCGCTGTGCGGAGTCGACCGGGACGCCCTCGCCGAATTCGCCAACAGGCCCTTACTGAGCGGCATGACCATGATCGGCAGTCTAAGAGCCGCCGGTGCACTGACCCTCGACCTTCCCGCCGTACCGCCGGCTTCTGAAGCATAGGAGCAGACGGCCGGCGCCATGGGAACACAGCGAAAGGCCCAGGCGTATACCGCCAACTAAGCGGTGCCGGGGAAGTCCGGGTGGGTGAAGGTGGGGGCGCCTCCCGTGCTCGAAGGGCTATGGGGGGAGGGTCGAGGGCCGAGTCCGGCAAGGCGGAGGATGGGGGTCCCCCTGTCGAAGGCAGGGGGAGAGTCCACGCGGAGCGTCGGCGACTGACGACAACGCAGCCAGGCGACAGCCATGGCCCGCGACGCCGCCCGGGCATCCCGGGGCCGCTTAGCCTCTGTGGTCAGCGAGGAGGACGGCGGTCTTGGTGCATTCGGCACGCTCCGGCGTGGTCATACCGGCGATGCCTGCCTCATCACCGAACCAACCGGCGGGACTCTGGTGACCGCCAACGCCGGCGCGCTCACCTTCTGTATCGAGGTGCCGGGCAAAGCGACCCACGCCAGCACCCGCTACACGGGCGTCAGTGCTATCGACGCGTATCTGCCGATCCACCACGCACTGGCTCGCCTCGAGGCGCGGCGCAACACCAGCCCTGATCCGCTGATGGCCGAGTACGCGATTCCGTATCCGCTGTCCGTGGGCGCGCTGCGCTCGGGTGACTGGGCGAGCAGCGTGCCCGACCTTCTGGTTGCCGAGGGCAGACTTGGCGTCCGGCTCTATGAGGGTCCGGCGGAGGCACGGGCCGAACTCGAGAATGGGGAAAAGTCCGGGTGGAGGGCAAGGCGTGCCCGTCCGTACCGGCGGCTTGAGGGTGTGCGGGACCGCGCCCCGGCGTGGGCCTCCGTGACCGTCGGCGGGGCGGGCTGGCGGAACTTAGTCGGTGGTGGTCTGGGTATGGCGGGCGCGGGCGGCACGGGCGCGGTCGCCGCAGCGGACCGAGCACCAGTGGCGGCGTCCGGCGCGGAGCAGGTAGCGGTTGCAGGGCGCGGAGGGGCAGGCCGTCAGCCGTTCGGCGTCGGGGCCGGTGAGCAGATCGGCGGCGTCGGCGGCGAGGATGCCGAGGGCCTGGTCGACGATCTGGTCGATGGGGTGTGGCGCGGTGCGGTGCATGCCTCGGACGGAATCCCAGCCGAGCGGGGAGGCCGTGGGGACCCGGGTGAGGGCGTCGTTGACGGCGGCCAGCGCGGCGGCTGGGGCGGGATGGCCGCCGACCTGGGCGGCGAGCAGGGTGCGTACCTGCTCGCGCAGAGAGCGCATGCGTGCCGCGCAGATCTCCTGCAGTCCGGCGTCCGCGGGGGCCAGGTTGTGGTCGACCAGC
This sequence comes from Streptomyces sp. SLBN-118, assembly GCF_006715635.1. Taxonomy (NCBI): domain Bacteria; kingdom Bacillati; phylum Actinomycetota; class Actinomycetes; order Kitasatosporales; family Streptomycetaceae; genus Streptomyces; species Streptomyces sp. SLBN-118. The sequence goes on along the minus strand of NZ_VFNP01000002.1, from coordinate 85,789 downwards.
CACTGGTTGGCGTCGGACGGCGTGCCCAGCAGGTCGAGGAACCGGTCGCCTGGCAGGGCGATGGCGCTGTTGGCGAGGTCAAGCGCGGGGTACTGCCCGGCGCCCGACGCCGGCGGCAGTCCGGGGTTGTCGGCGGTAGCGGTCTTACTCACGCATCTCACGGTACAGCTTGCCTTCATCCGTGACCACGCCTAGGGTCACGGATGTACGCCAACCTATCCGTGAGGTGATTTCGTCATGGCAGTAACCGACACGTCCAGTGAGCAGGTCCCCGTCCGTGTCTTCGGCGGGCCGACGGCGCTCATCGAGTACGGCGGGCTGCGGTTCCTGACCGACCCGACCTTCGATGCCCCGGGCACCTACGCCTCGGGTCTGACCAAGACCGCGCCCGCCTCCGCCGCACCCGCTGACCTGGGCCGTATCGACGTGGTGCTGCTGTCGCACGACGAGCACGACGACAACCTCGATGCCTCGGGGCGCGCCCTGCTCGCCGACGTACCCCTGACCCTGACCACGCCCAGTGGCGCAGGCCGCCTGGGCGGCACCGCCCGTCCCCTGCCGGACTGGGAGTCCATCGAGCTGAACCGCCCCGGTGGCGGCAAGATCACCATCACCGGGGTTCCGGCCCTGCACGGCCCCGGGGCGCGCGAGGACCTCGAGCCGGTCGTCGGCGAGGTCGTCGGCTTCGTCCTGACCGGTGATGGCCTGCCCACCGTCTACGTCAGCGGCGACAACGCCCAACTCACGCTGGTCCGCGAGATCGCCGACCGCTTCGGGCCGGTGGACACCGCCGTCCTGTTCGCCGGCGCGGTCCGCACCTCCGTCCTGGAGCGCCAGTTGCTCACCCTCAACAGCGCTCAGGCCGCCGAGGCGGCCCGCATCCTGGGCGCCCGCCGCATTGTGCCCGTGCACTTCGACAGCTGGGCCCACTTCACCGAGGGCCGCGAGCAGTTGGTGGACGCCTTCACCACCGCCGGCCTGAACGACCGCGTGGAACTGGCTTGAACCCGCCGGCCCGGCCGCTGCGGTGCGCCACGAGCGCACAGCAGCGCCCCTTCCACGGTCCTACCACCCTGCACCGGGACCAATGCACCCCAGAACCCCGTGAACGACCCGATCGAGGGCACGGCTCGCGGATCCGCTCCCGCGCCGTTGTCCATCCTCGACACCGCCCTGGCCAGCCGCGGCATCAGCCGCCGACGCCGAGAGGCGCGGCTTCACCCGCTACGGGGAGACCGAGCACCGACTCCATGCCCGGCGTGTCCTCCTGCAGCCCCGCCGTCCGGCTGGCCCGGCTGACCGCGCACACCACGCGGCTGCGGCTCGGGGCGGGCGGAGTGATGCCGCCCAACCATCCCCCACTGATCGTCGCCGAGCAGTACGGCCTGCTTCAGGCCCTCGCCCGGGGCCGGATCGACCTCGGTCTGGGCCGCGCCCCGGGCACCAACCAGGCTCCGATTGCACGAGTGGAGATGGACGTCATGACACAGCTGTCCCGCTACGAAGTCGACGTCCCGATACATCACTTCACCGACCAGACCCGGCGCGGTCTGCACGTGTTCACCGGCCCGGCCACTGGCCCCAGCGAGGCGCTCCCGCCCGGCACCAACCTGCTCAGCAGCCCGGACAACGCAACTGTCCGTCTAGCTGGGAGGTCGGCTCGGTGTTCCCACCACCGCCGGCCAGGCCCCAGCGATCCGGCAGTACGTCCTGGAGATGCCGTGCGTCACATTGGCGCTGGCTCGGTGAGGTGAGGGGCTGGCGCCTGAGTTCTCGCGAGTCCGGCGCCACGGAGCGGGATCGGTGGGCACGCAAACGGCCGGCGCCCAATCCGCCGAGGCGGGTGGCAAGGGCGCCGGCCAACCGAAAACACACACTCCGCGGGAGAACCCGAGAGGCGTATCTCGTCATCGAGTGTATCCGCACGACACGGCGGTACGGGCCTGCTTGCCGAGGATGATGTAAAGGTGGTATTGTTTTCTCGTTGGTGTGCGGTGGCAGCACGCCAGCACCGAAGACACCCCACGCAAGGAGCAGCCCCATGCCCGTCTACCTCACCCGGCGCGATGCCGACACCCACGTCCAGGAACTCGAGGCCCCCGCCGTCAGCGACGCCGCCGACCGAGCCGCCTTCGACAGCGCGCACCTGGCCCGGCCCGCCACCGCCGCGGCTACCGAACTCGCCGAGCTCGCCCGCGACCTGGCCGACGCCGGCGTCACCGTGCAGTGGCACCCCGACGGTCTCGTCCTGCGGGACTTCGCCTCGGGCCCGGGCGACACCGCCGGTATCCGCGTGCGCACCACGCGCCGCGCCCCGCACCCCGCACCCCTGTATGTCGTCACCGCCGTGGCCCTGGTCCCGCTCACTCACGCCGCGGGCGTCCTCGCCTACCTGAAGACGCTCATCGATGCCGCCGCTCGCGGCTGCGAGGGATGCAGAGCCGAGCCCGGCGAGCCGTGCCTGCCGAACTGCCTGCCGGCCCCCTCAACCACCTGAACCTCCCGTTCCGGGCGGGGCGCTGACACCGGCGCCCTGCTCGCCCCGTGATGGAGAGACGAAGAAGATGATTCGCGCCGGACGCCTGAAGTACGCGCAGACCATGGCCGACCTGGCCGCCCATCTGGGCGTGCCGCTCGGCACCTTCCGCAACAAGAGGCCGCACACCCAGGAAGGGCACCCGGCCCCGATCAGCTCCCCTGACTCGCGGGCGTTGCTGTGGGACAGCGAGCAGACCGCCGCCTTCTACGCCGGCAAGCCCGTCCCGGCCCTGCCGGACGTCGACAGCGACGAGGACCTGTTGGACCGTCACGAGGCCGCGGCCGTACTGGGCGTGGCGCCGGGCAGCTGGAACAAGTACAAGAGCGACCCGAAGCTGTCCGAGCACGTCGTCCTGGTCCCGGCCGGCGAAGGCGGCACCGAGCACTGGCCGCGGCACATCGTCCGTAAGTTCAAGGCATCCCGGCCCGGCCGCGGCGCCGGTGGCGGCCGCCGCGCCGGCAGCGGCGACATGATCCCGCGCGATGAGATCCTGCCCCGGATCGCCGAACTGCTCGACGACAACCGGGCAATCACGCTCACCGAAGCCGCGGACACCCTGGGCATCGCGAAGTTCCCCACCGCCCAGGCCGGCCTCGCGCAGGTGCGCGGCCGGCGGATCGCCGACCTGGTCGAGGCCGAGCCCGCGCTCACCCCGCTCGAGGCCGCCGAGCGGCTCGGCTACCCCACCGTCACCCACCGCGGCGCCGTGGCGATCGCCGAGGCCGAGCTGCGCACCCGCCGGGCCCGCCCGTACCTGCAGCAGGTGGCCGACGCCCTGGCCGAGGCCGGCGTAGCCGAGCCGGTCCAGGTCGAGGTGCGGCAGCTGGCCGACGAACACCTGGCGGCGGCGCTCCCGCTCACCGCCGGGCAGCCGTCGCCGGCACTGGTGTGGGACGAGCGGTTCGGATGGCGCACTGCGACCAGCCGGCGCCACCCGATCGGCAAGGACACCGACAGCGCCCCGGAAGGCGAGGGCATCCGCTACCTCGGCAGCAGCATCCGGCCGAAGCCGGCCGAGCTGCTCGAGGCGCTTGCCGACGGCCGCAAGGGCTCCAAGCGTCCCAAGGCCTTCAGTAGCTGAGGGATCAGCCGGTCTGCGGGTAGCTTGCTGCAGGACCCACGGTGCCGGAGCCGAAGCGGGCGTTGAGCTCATCGACGGCCCGCTCGGCACGCAGCCGGTGCTCCCGGCCGGCATCGAAGGAGAGCTGCTCGGCGACCGCAGCCGCGTCCAGCAGCTGCTCGCAGCGCAGGGCGACCGCCCGCACCCGGGCACGCTGCAGACCCAGGGCCCGGTACATCTCGTACGCCGCGTCACGCAGATCGTCTGTGTGCGCGGACGGGCCGCCGGGCAGCTGGCGGCTGCGATGGATCTGGGTACGGTCGGCGAAGGTCACCGTCAGCGTCACGGCCCTCGCCGCCTGCCGGCGATTCCGCAGCCGCTCCCCGAGCTCGACCGCCAGTGACAGCAGCGCGGCCCCCACCAACTCCGGGGCCAGGGTGTCGGTCGGGAAGCGGCGCTGCGCGGCCGCGCTGTGCGGCAGGTCGGCCGGCATCACCTTCCGCCGGTCGACGCCGCGGGCACGCTCGCGCAGCAGTCGGCCGGACTTCTCGCCCAGCACCCTCTGCACCGTCGCCTCCGGCAGGCTCGCCAGCAGTCCGATCGTGTGCACCCCGTAGGTGGTCAGGGTGCGTTCCTGGGCGCGGCCGATTCCGTGGAGCTCGCCGACCGGCCGCGGATGGAGGAATGCCGCCACCGCTTCCGGACTGGAGCCGACCGCGCGCACCCCGCCCGGCCCCGGCTCCCGCGACGCCATTGCAGCGATCGTCCAATTCGGCCCCACACCGATCGCCACCGGCAGCCCGTACAGAGCCAGCGCCCGAGTCCGGATCATGCGGGCAAGCTCGGCCGGATCCCGGTCGAAGAACCGCACGCTGCCGGAGACGTCCGCCGCCAGAGCGGCCGGCGGCAGGGCCTGTACCACCGGCGTCACCTCGCCTGCCAGGCGGAGCAGCAGCCGGTACAGCTCGGGATCCACGTCCATCGGGCAGCGCAGATGGAGGATCGGCGAACCGGCCCCCACGGCCTGGTCGTGCTGCTCGTCCATGACGACACCTCCCACCCTCACCGTACTCGAACAAAAATCGAACGCACATCGTTCGCGGCAGCCCCTACAGGGGCTTGCCCACCGACATCCCAGACTTGTCCAACCACACGCCCCGAGACTTGCTCAGCCGCCTGAACTGGAACAACGGCGGACGGGTACAAATGTACCGGTATGGGACGCATCCACTGGTCCGCCATCGTCGACCGCGCCCGGGACATCGTGACCGGCTACGGGGAGCTGGGCTGCACACTGCGCCAGGTCCACTACCGGCTCGTCGCCGAAGGCCTCATCCCCAACACCCGCCCACCTACCGGCGCCTGTCCTCCCGACTCGCGCAGGCACGCCGCGACGGCCACTTCCCCGACCTGATCGACGCCCTCCGCGAAGTCCACGTCCTCCCGGCCCGGGGCCGACGCCCGCGACTTCCTCGCCGACGTCCCCGACTGGTTCGCCCTGGAACGAACCGCCGGCCAGAAGACCGCTCTGTACGTCGCGGCCGAGAAAGACACCCTGCGCCGCATGTCCACCGACTGGCTCGCCGACCTCGGCACCCCGGTCCTGGTCGTACGAGGCTTCAGCTCGCAGTCCTACGTCGACATCGCCCGCGCGCGCCGCCGGCGAACCGCGCCCTGCAGTCCTGCTCTACATCGGAGACTTCGACTGCTCCGGCGACGACATCCGACGCGACTGGGTCGCACGCACCAACTGCTGGGCCAAGATCGAGCGAGTTCTCCTCACCCGCGAGCAGACCCTGACCTACGAACTGCCGCGGCCGAAGGGAAGCGCGACGACCCGAGCTGGCCGGCCTTCGCCCGGCCGGTACGGCTTCGACATCCGGCAGCCCGTCCAGTGGGATGACTTCCCCGCCAGGGGATCGTCAGCACCTGGCCAGGGCAGATGATCCGGGCCCCGCCTGGTGGCGCACCGACCCGGGCGGCCGTCCCGTCGCATGGCCCCGCCGGCCGACGCCACGCGACCGGCTCCGCGGGGTTGGGCTCTGGGTGAGCCGTCAGCAGGTCAGGACCCCGGCCCCGGATTGGCCGACCGGGCAGCGGGAGAAGGTAATTCCCGTATCCGGCACGCCTGTCTTACGACGGAATGAGTTCGACCAGCGGACAGGAGTACAGAACCTGCCCCGGGAGCCGGGTGCGCTGGCGGGCGGCGAACTTCTCAGCGACGACTTCGGCGCACACGTCGCAGCGGCGGCCGGTCGCCCACATCACCCCGCCCTCGCAGTCCAGGTGTCCGCCGCACGGCGGACGGCTGCCGGACGGGAACATGCAAGCCGCTTCGGCACCAGGTGATCACCGTGATTTTCGGCGGGGCGCTGCGGGCGGCGCTCAGCTGTCTCAGAATGTCGGTACGTCGAAGGGGTGGAGGGGTTGTGGGGGACCAGGCATGGCTTGACGAGGAGTTGGGACGCCGCGAGCGGGTTTTCGCTCACGTCGATCTGGGTGGAAAGCCCCCGGCCGAACGGCGAAGAGCCGCTGCCACGCGTACAGCCGTGGTGGCGTGTGGTGTCTTCCTGATATTCGGCCTGGTCCTGCTCGGAAGGGGAAGTTCGCTGCTTTTCGCGGGCAGCGTAGCGGGCCTGGGCATCGGATTGATCGCCTGGATGTGGGTCCACACGAGCCGGTTGATCAAGTGGGAGACGTCGAACCGCGTGGAGGTCCACGCGAACGGGCTCATCGACTACTTGGGCAAGGTCCCGCGCGTGGTCTTTTGGGAGGAAGTCGTCGAGTACCGCACGAGTAGAGATACAGCAACCATTAACGGGGTCACGTACTCCGCCAGTACCATCACCCTACGCAGGGAGGACGGGACGGACTATGCGCGCGGTATCGACGGTCTCGTAGCGAGTGGCGAACTGGTGTCGCTTGTCTCGGAGAGAGTCACCGAGGCACGGTTGCCGGGTGCGCTGGAGACCGTACGCGCCGGAGGCACGGTCGTCTTCGGAAACCTCGCGCTCGACAGCCGAGGAGTCCACCACGGCGGGAGGACCCTCACCTGGGAGCAGGCGCAGAGCCTGGTGCTCCACCCGCGCCACGTCGCCATCAGGGACACCCACGGCGAGGAATGGGTCAGCGAGCCGATTGACGCGATTCCCAACGCCCATCTGTTCGTTACGCTCGCCAAGCAGCTGCCCGGGGAGCAGAGCAGTCACTGACCCCCGCGCCGACGTCGTCCTCCCACAGCGGTCGCGCAAACCGCGCTGGCAGCGGAGCAGACCGGCACGCCTGCCCTGCGATGAGTTCGGGCTCGCCCCGACCTCGGACTGGCGAACCGCCGGCTTCGTCTTCAACGAGATGACCGGCGTCATAACCCGCAGTCAGGGCCTCTGTCCGGATCTTGTCCACGGCGCAGAGGCGGGCGAACTCTATGCCGTACGTCTTCATCGCGACCGAGTCCCGGGTCGGGGTGCTGCTTGCCTTCGAGCGTCTTGGCGTTGCTCTGCAGGCTGAAGCCCTACTCGCGCAAGGGACCGCCAACCGTATCCGCAGAGATCCTGTGGCCTGGTCGGGTCAACTGCCCGGCGAGCTTGCGAGTGGACTTGGTGGTCCAGCGCAGGGGCGACATGGGATCTCCCCGGACATCGGGCTCGACCAGTGTGAGAAGCGCCTTGCGGACGGCCGGGTTCTGGTCGCCTTCTGCTCTCCGGTGACGGCGTCCAGTGCGTACAGGCCGCCGCCGTCCTGGGGCGCGACACTCGCGTACACCACCCCGCCGGCGACCGTGGGACGAGCCAGCACCGTGCCGCCGGAGAACTCCCAGCGCTGCTGTCCGGGGGCGCTATCCACGGCACACAGGCCGCTGAGGGTGCCGATGTAGACGCACCTCCCGTCCACTGTGACGGGCGAGGTAGTCAGGGAACCGGTGGTAGTCCGCCACAGCTGCTTGTCCGGTGAGCGCATCCATCGCGTACAGGTGACCGTCGGGGGGCTTGCTGCCGAAGTACACCACCCCGCCGGCCACCGTCGGCGCCGACAGACCGTTCCAGTACTGCTCGGTGGAAAACTGCCATTCCTGCCGCCCGGTTGCGGCATCCAGGGCGTAGATCTCTGAATTTCCGGTGACGTACACCACACCGTCCACCACGGTCAGACCCGTCGTGTCCCCAATTCGCAAACGCCACCGCTGCCTGCACGCGCCGGAACTCACAGACGTACCCCCGCCTCCGCCTCGCGGCCGCGAACCACACGACCGGTCCGGGCTTATCCCGCAGGCTCTCCCAAAAACCGGAGCAGCGGAAGGCCACGGCTCCGCGGCGACGCACCGCTACTTCCTCAGCGGCCGCGTCCCCTCGAGGCGCGAAAGGGCGACGCAGTGTCAAGGGACAGGCCGTACGAGGAGAATGGGGCTGGCACAGTCAGCGCTGAAAACGATCAAGGAACGAGACTCATCGGCTGCCACCGCCGGGAGCGAGCTGCTCGTCAGCTCGGAGATCGCCTCTGGGGACGGCTTGAAGTAGCGGCGGACGTCTCCGGGCTACGTCCGGTTGTGGCTGTGCGAGCTGCGGGGGCTAGCGCAGGCCCCGGGCCCGGGGCCTGCGCGTCAGTTGGGGCTGACGCTCTTGCCCCTCGGGGGCGGGGGCGCAGGTCCGGTGGTGGGGGAGTGGATCCCTGCTGCAGTCTGGGGCTTTCGCCCGGGACTCGGCGGCGGGTGGGGCGGTGCTGGGCGGTGGGCCGGTGGCGGCGCTGTGCCCTCGGCTGTCAGCGGCTGCCATGGGTTTTGTGCGTCTGGTCGTAGCGCTCCCGTGCGGCGAGCACCTGGGGCATTCGGCCTTCCAGGAGGTGGATGAGGTCCAGTAGCCGCTCGGCGACTTCGTGGCCCAGTGGGGTGAGCTCGTAGTCGACCCGTGGTGGGTTCGTTGGCTGCGCCTCCCGTTGTACGAGGCCATCGCGCTCGAGGTTTTGCAGGGTCTGGGAGAGCATTTTCTCGCTGACGCCGTCGACCCGGCGGCGCAGCTCGTTGAAGCGGAATGTGGCGTCGTGCAGCGCCCCGACCGTGAGGCTGCCCCAGCGGCCGGTGACGTGCTCCAGCGTGCCGCGCGAGGGGCAGTTGCGGGAAAACACGTCAAAGGCGAGGCCATCGTCCGGACAGGCTCCGCTGCTCTCTTCCTGGGTACTGGTCTCGCTGGTCTCCATACTGCAACCATACTAGCGCACAGTGCTAACGGGAGGGTTGCGCTTTCCGAAAGTTAGTGTTTCTCTGGGGTCCCCAACGACGAGCACATCGCTTTCGAGGAGCCTCTACATGACCACGCCTGTTGTCTCGATCGCCTACCACTCCGGCTACGGCCATACCGCCGTGATCGCCGAGGCCGTCCGCGACGGAGCGTCCGCCGCCGGTGCCACCGTCCACCTGATCAAGGTCGACGAGATCGACGAGGCCCAGTGGGAGCTGCTCGACGGCTCCGACGCCATCGTCTTCGGGTCACCCACCTACATGGGGACCGCCTCCGGCGCGTTCCACACGTTCGCCGAGGACTCCTCCAAGCGCTGGTTCACCGATGCCTGGAAGAACAAGCTGGCGGCCGGCTTCTCCAACTCCGGTTCCAAGAGCGGCGACAAGCTGCACACCCTGCAGTACTTCGCGACGCTTGCCGCTCAGCACGGCATGCACTGGGTGAACCTCGGACTGAAGCCCGGATGGAACTCCACGGAGGGCTCAGAGCACGACCTCAACCGCCTCGGCTTCTTCTTCGGCGCCGGTGCCCAGACGAACTCCGACGAGGGTCCGGAGGGCGTGCACAAGGCCGACATCGCGACCGCGCAGCACCTCGGCGGCCGGGTTGCGGAGACCGCTCGTACATTCATCGCAGGCCGGGCGGCCGTCGCCGCCTGACGCCGTACCCGGCCGCACACAGCGGAAAAGCCCGTCACCGAGGCCGAGGTGACGGGCTCTTCCCTATGTAACCGTCCTACGCCCTTGACACCCCGGATAAGGTGCGGGCCTGGCGGCGGGATCGCCGTAGGGGCACTGTGCCGGGGCCTTCTCGCGGCGTAGTTGGGTGTCGTGGGAGCATCCCGAGACTGGCGAGACGTGCACGGGCATTGTCACCAGGTGGCTGCTCGGCGAGAGGACCGAGTCGGCCCGTCACACGGTGATCCCGTTCGGATGGCAGGAACCGGTCGTGATGGTGCTGGAGCCCCGAGCGAAGCCGACGGCAGGCCCGTGGAACGTCGTCTACGGGCCGGAGATGTCCAGCCCGGTGAGGGCTACTGGTATCTGCTGATGCCCGTATGGCTCAACTGGCCAAGTAGCCAGGCCTGCGGCCCCGGGGGTGGCGCAGGGCCCCGCCCCCGGGCCGTGAAAGGAAAACGCAACCGCCTGTTGCGCCCACTTGAAGCACTGCAGAAATCGAACTGGTCATGGCTTCGGGCAGCGTGGGCCCCTGCCGAGTTGGCAGGGGCCACGCACAAGCAGCAGAGGAGCGCCGGGACCTTCCCCCGGCGAGCAGCATCCTGGTCAGCGCGGCTTACTGTCTGCTGGCGGCCTGACGGCCCGGCTTCACTTCAGGTGCCGGGTGAAGAACTGGGCCGCGGCGTTCCCCGCGAACTGCGGGACGCCGGTGTGCCCGCCCATATTGGCGTGCAGGGTCTTCTCCTTGGAACCGAAGGCGTCGAACAGGTCCAAGGCCGCTTGCCGGTCGTTCCCTTCATCGTCCCACTGCAGCAGGACATGCAGCGGAATGGTGACCTGGCGGGCCTCCTCGAACATGGCGCGAGGCACGAGACTCCCGGCGAAGAGACCGGCGGCCGCGATGCGCGGCTCGACCACCGCAAGGCGAACGCCGATGGAGATCACTCCCCCCGAGTACCCGACAGGGCCGCCGATCTCGGGGAGCGACAGGAGGGCGTCCAAGGCGGCCCTCCATTCCGGGACCGACTTTTCGACGAGCGGGAGGATGAGGGCGTCGATGATCTCGTCGCCGACCGGCTCGCCGGCCTCCATGGCCCCGCGCAGGGCGGCGCGGGCCTGCTCGGCGGCGGGCCAACGGGGCCGTTCACCGCTCCCGGGGAGCTCGATGGTGGCCGCGGCGAAGCCGTCCGCCGCGGCGTGCCGGGCCCGCCCCGCCAGCCGGGGGTACATCTTGCGCAGTCCGAGCGGGGGGTGGCCGAGCAGGATCAGCGGCACCGGTGCGGACGCGGATGTAGGCGTCCACAGGATGCCGGGGATCTCACCGAGGGTGAATTCGCGCTCGAGGACACCGTCGTCGAGACGCTGCTCAGAAGTGAAATGCATGGTCGTGCCTTTCGGGAGTGCACTGAACGGCGCTCCCGGACGACCTACCGCCCGACCGTGACCCCGGAGGGGAGCACCCATGTCGATATTGCGTTCACGGGTACCACCTCCTCAATCTCTCGCACGGCTTCCGGAAACGTAACAGCGGTCGCGGTGGTCCGCCAAACGGGTTCGTGCGCGAGGTCAGTGGCCGATGCCAAGGAGTCGGAACACCACGCAGAACTCCTTGGGCTCGCGCACACGCCGACGAGAGGAATTGCGCAGAGGACGCGCAGCCCGATTGTGCATTGCGCAGCCGCGATGGACGATGCGTAGCCGGTCGCCCAACGGGCCCGCATGCGGTCGGCGGGGGCAGGGCGCCGGTACCTCTGTGAGCGCGTCCATTGTCAGTGCGGTGCGCTTCACTGTCGCCATGGAGCTCACGCAAGCGACCGTCGACGAACTGCTGGCCCAACTCGATCCGGGGGACGGCTACATGTACCTGCACAGCGACCTGGACCCGCAGGACCTGACCGACTTGCTCGGCAGTAGGTACGGTGCCCCGCGGACCCTCGTTCTCGACGGCTTCACCGATCCGACGGTCGACGAGTCCAGGGGCGCGGCTCTCCTCGTTCCCTTCGAGGACCGGGCCGTGACGATACGGGTGTGGGCGTACGGGGATCAGTGGGTCGGCACGGGTACGGCTCGGGACGCCGAGGGGACCGAGCGGCCGGTGCTGGTGGTCGTTCACAGGGAGGTGCCCGAACCCTTGGAGGTCGCTTCCGACGAGGACGAGGACGTCGACTGGGTGGAGCGGCTCATACGGATCACCGGCTGGACGCAGCCCGCCCAGCGGCCGGACGTGGACTGGGCGGAGGTGGAGTCGCGCCTGGGCACCGCGCTGCCGAGCGACTACAAGCGCATGGTCGAGACGTTCGGCGAGGGCGCCTTCGACGGATGGCTGACCCTGAACCAGGAGCCGTGGACGGACCTCAGGGAGGACGGCCTGGTCATCTGGGCGGGCACGGAGCACGAGGATCTGTACTGCTGGAGGGTCGACGCCGACGACCCCGACCGTTGGCCCGTCGTGGTCCGGTCCTTCGACGGCGAGGACGTCCCCTTCGGCTGCCAGGCCGCGGAGTTCGTCTGCCGCATCCTCATCGACCCGCACCACCCGTTCACGATGGCCCGCTATTTCGACACCCATTGGTTCATGAACTACCGGGAAGCGGCTGACCGAACCCCGCCGCCAACGGCATCCGCGGCCCCGTTGGCGGCGCCCTAGGGGACCAGGGCAGCTTCCCCCGCCGCTGCCTCTCCGAAGAGAGCATGGCCACCGTCTCTGCCACCGCCGGCACCCAGGCCCTCCCCGGCACTACCGAGGGCTGATCCCCTCCATCACGGCAGGGGGACACGATCGACGAAAACCGCTCAGTTGTGATCACCTGCCGTTTGCGGCCCGGCACCTTCTTGCCGCCGTCTCAGCAGGGCGCAGACACGGCGCAACTGGGCCTGCGCGACTGGACGGACTCGGTCCCGGTGGTGGGTCGTGACCCGGCCGGAGACGATCACCGGAAGGTGCGGCGGAGGTCGATGAACGAATAGTCGACTCGCTCGGTCCCCGGAACTGGCACACTCCGCTGGGGCCGGCACAAGGGGCCCGGGGTCCCTCCCCATGAGCTGCCCGAGCGGGTCCGGTCCGAGGCTGAGGGACGGGCTGAGACCAACTACTGAGGTTTTCGGTTCGGGTGGTGATCTTGCGGATGGGTGTATCCCGATGGGGGCTGTCTGACCGCGAAGCAGCCCGGCAGCATGGATGCGTCGCCGACGGTATCGCCGTCGGCGCGCTGCTGCAGTCGGCCGTTACCGCAGCACGGCTTCGAGCAGGTCGATCCCGAGGCGGGCGCTGGTGTCGAGGTCGAGTTCGTACAGTACGTAGCGGCCGCGGCGGCGCGTGGTCAGCAGTCCGGCTTTCTTCAGCACTGCCAGATGCCGGGATACCGCCGGTGCGCTGAGTTGCCAGAATGCCGCCAGTTCGCCCGTTGTGTGCCCGCCGCGAGACAGGGTGCGGCACAGGCGGATCCGCACCGGGTGTGCGAGTGCCTCGAGGCGCCGCTGCACCACCTCTGGCGGGACCGGATGCGGCAGGCCCGTTTCGGTGGCGGGGTATTGCACCACGGGTCGCCAGCCTGGTGAGAAGACGATGGTCAGGTGGGGCCGGCCGTGGATGCTCGGGATGAAGGTGACACCGTCCCCGTCAGCGCTGGTGCTCACGTCCTGGAGCTTGTCAATGACGATGCGATGCCGTGTCTCGTCGAGGGTGACGGCGCTCGACACAGCGGCCATTGCCTTTGCCGGGCCCTGCCGAATCAACAGGTCGGTTTTCTGCCGGGCGTCGGCGGTGAGGAAGTTACGGATGCGCTGCCAGGTGTCGGCGAAGAAGGCCTCCTCGCAGTCGTGCAACAGCCGCCGCACCCAAGCACGCACGGCGGGGGGATCCGCGAGAAGGAGCTCTGCGAAGGCCGCCTGCTGTGGCCCGCGAGCACGGGCGATGTCCAGAGCGAGGTGCCTGGCCGCCGGGTCCGTGAGGGGGGAGGGCATCGGGTGGATGGGGGCCGAGGCTCGCTGAGAGGTGAGCGCGGCGGCAACGTACGCCTCGTCTTCGATCCGGTCGATGGCGTCCAGTTCGTCGGCCAGCGTCAGGCCGGGGCGGCCGGGGATGAGGAAGTCGGCGCGTGCGGAGCGCCAGAGGGTTTCCGCTTCCAGCAGCCGGTCGGCGAGCTCGGACTCGAGCAGGGCCGCCGTGGCGACGGCCCAGCCGCTCAGCGCCGGGTGGTGACCGGGCTCGGACAGAACGTGCAGCATCGCGGTCAGTTCACCCAGCGGTGAGGGCGCGAAGCGGATGCGTTCGGGCGGCAGACCCGCGATGTCAATGGTCACGCTCATCACGCCATCGTTGCAGCCTTGCCGGGCGGGGTCCGGCGGATTATCGCTGACGGTCAATCGTCAGGCCCGACGGCTGGCGGGCGCGCATCGTGGCGGCCATGAGCGCTGAACGGCACAAAACCGATGAGAATTGCGGGTGGTAGCCAGTGGCAGACATCCGGTTGCGGACACGGGGACCCACCGAGCAACCCCCAACGCGCCCCACGCTGGCCGCACTACTCCGGGCCTCCGGTGGTGGCCGGTACACCTCGGCTCTGGCGGTAGACGCTCTCGCTGCGGGATTGCTGAGGCCCTTCCTGCTGCTGTACGGGATCAGCGTGATGCGCCTGGATCCGGGAACCGCCGGGCTTGCGCTGTCCATCGGGATGTTTGCGGGTCTGGGGGCGGTCCCGCTGACCGGCCGGTGGATCGACCACGGCGCCCGCACTGCCCCGGTGGCCGCAACGCTACTGGTCCGGGTCGCGGGTACGGCCGTGCTGCTGGCGGCCACAGGGCCGCTCGGGTTCACCGCGGCGGCGGTGCTACTGGGCATCGGCAACCAATGCTGGCCAACCGCCCACGCGGCGATGGTCGCCGCCCTGGCGGACGACCGGCATCGGGACGCGGCTCTGGCGGCCGGCAGGTCGCTCCGCAACGCTGGTCTGGGGGTGGGCGCGCTGATTGCCACCGTGGCGGTGACCGCCGGCACCGGCGCACTGCGGGGCGCGGCGGTAGTAACGGCACTGGGCTACCTCGTGGCGGCGGCCCTGGTGTGGTCCATGCGAGTGCCCGTTGGGTCCGTGGGGAACGAGCGCCAGGACATCTCCGACGGTGATGGCGGCAGCGGTCTGGGCCATGTCGCCGTCCTTGGGATCGCGAATCTGGCATACGCATTCTGCTACGACGTACTCGAAGTGGCGTTGCCCGCACTGCTGTTGACTCACCTGCATGCCTCCCCGTCCTGGTCAGCAGGCATCTTCGTGGGCAATACCCTCATGGTTGTGGTTACCCAGGTGACGGTGGTGCTGTGGCTCGCGCGACGATCGAGGCGAATGGTGCTGGCCGGCTCCGGGGTAGTGCTCGCCGTGTCCTACCTCGGATTCTGGGCTGCGGGCTCGCTCGGCGGGCATGCGGGCACAGCGGCATTGGCCGCAGTGGCGGTGCTCTACACAGCTGGAGAGATCCTCTACACGGGCAGTGGCACCGCTCTGGTGATCGCCACGGCCTCACCGCACCTGTTGGGACGGGCACTCGCCCGCTGGCAGCTGTCCACCGGCATCGCCCGGTCCATGGCACCCGCGGCGCTCACTGGGCTGCTCGAGGTCGGTCCGGGACTGCTGTGGGGTGTCCTGGCGGGCACCACCATGCTGGCAGCTGTCGCCATACGATGGGGGACTCCTGCCGACCACACCCCACGCGGATACGGGGACTGAGCGGCATCGTTGGTCGTGACTCCTCCCCCTCTAAACGGGGGGCTTCTCGCTATGCCGGGTTGGCGTCGCGTCGGGCCAGCCCGGCCCGTAGAACGTTGGTGGCTCCCACTGTGTCCGCGTGCGCGCTGTGGCCGCATGAGACGCAGTGGAACTTCTCCTGGGTGGGCCGGTTCTCCTTGACGGTGTGCCCGCATGCGGGGCACCGCCGGGAGGTGTTGCGGGAGTCCACCGCCATCACTTCCCGTCCGGCGCACTCTGCCTTGGCGTTCAGGACCGCGAGGAACACCCCCCATCCGGCATCGGCGATCGAGCGGTTCAGCCCGGCCTTTGCCGCAGCTCCGTTCGGGGCGTAGGTGCCGTCCTCGTTCGGACGCGGCTCGGGGGCCTTGCTCATGTTGCGGATCTTGAGGTCTTCGTGCGCGATGAAGTCGTGTTCGCGCACGAGGTCAAGCGCGGTCTTGTGTGCGTGGTCGAGCCGCTGACGGCGCACTTTGCGGTGCAGCCGGGCAACCTCCTCAACGACCTTGCCGCGACGTTTGGAGCCGCGCTTGCACCGGCTGAGCGCCTGTTGAGCTGCTCCGAGTTTCGCGGCGGCCTTCTGCCCGTGACGCGGGTTGGGCACGAATCCGCCGCCTGAGTCGGCGAGGAAGTTGGCTAGGCCCATGTCGATGCCGACCACGCTGCCGGTCCGCGGCAGCGGCTCGGGGACGGTCTGCTCGGCGGTCAGGATCACATACCAGCGGCGTCCTTCGCGCTTGACGCTGATCGTTTTGACTGTGCCGACCACGGGCCGGTGCTGGTGCACCTTGACGTGCCCAACACCTTGGAGGCGTACGCGGGTAACGGGGTCGTGCGCAGTGGAGTCCCAGCGGCAGCCGTCGCCGTCCTTGGGGAAGTCCACGGTGTCGAAGCGGGCCGCTCCACGAAAGCGCGGGTATCCGGGCTTGTCTGCGGCCTTGATGCGGCGGAAGAACGCGGCGAATGCCTTGTCCAACCGGCGCAGGGTCGCCTGCTGGGAAGAGAACGACCAGCGGCCCTGACATTCCGGATCGCATGCCCGGATCTCCTTGAGCTGCGCGGACTGCTGCCCGTATCGGACCGTGGTCTTCGAGGCGTGTCGGTAGGCGTTGCGGCGTTCCTGCAAGGCGCCGTTATAGAGCGAGCAGTGATCGCGCAGCATCTCGCGAAGAGCCTGGTCCTGGCGGACGGTGGGCCGCAGGAGGAACTTGTACGCGCGGATCATCCAGCCCACCCCCTTCGGTCGAGTCCACTTGATCATACTACGCTTGGTCTATGTCACCACGCTGGGAACCAAACCCCGATCTTCGCCGAGGACGTCACGTCATCTACCACCTGCATGCCCATCTGGTCTTCGTCACCAAATACCGGCACGGCGTCTTCACCGACGAGATGCTGACCCGTTGCGAGGAGATCATGCGCGACGTGTGCACAGGCTTCGAAGCCGACCTACGTGAGTTCAATGGCGAGGGCGATCACGTCCACCTCTTGGTGCACTACCCGCCCAAGGTCGCCCTGTCGAAGCTGGTCAACAGCCTCAAGGGCGTCTCTTCCCGGTACCTGCGACAGGAATACACCGGCACGATGAACCGGGCAATCATGCACGGCCACCTCTGGGCACCGTCCTACTTCGCCGGATCATGCGGCGGCGCACCACTCCAGGTGGTGAAGGACTACATCGAGAACCAGAAGCGGCCCGCCTGACCGTCACCACGGAGCCGGAGGGAACTCCGGCCCTTCGCGCCTCCGGGCCAGGGATCGCATTCCCTCCCGGCCTGAAGGCCGGGATTCCCTGCGAAGATCAGGGATGGACAGCAGAGGACGGGCGGTCGGCTCAGGGCCGTCGAGGGGTGGCGTGACCATGCTGATCCCGGGAAGCGAGCATCCCGCACCGGCGCGCCACGCGGGACGACGCGTGGAAGCTCAGTTCTCCTGCATGAAGTTTGCCGCGCAAACCGGTTGACGCAACGCGGGCGCGCAGGTCGATCTGCCGGTCAGCGGCACTGCGGCTTCGTTCGCGCTGGTCATGCTGGGGTATTACGCCGTCGGTGTCGGGCTGAGAATGCACCATGCCATCATCCTGGGCTCTCTTCTGGTGACCGGGGCAACTGGCCCAGCCGCAGCGTGCCGCGCTGCTCCGGTTGACGATGCTGCCCCGGTACGGGATTCACCCTGGAGGAAGCCGCGACAGTTTCGGGCTACGGTCGGGACCGGGCGCTGCGGGAACTGGAGCTGCTCATCGACGCGGGCGCGGTTGTCTCACTGGCGCGGTTGTCTCACCGGCTGGCGAGGCGTCCGCACACGCCGCTCTCTACGCCCTGCCCCACCTCACCTACCTTTACGCCCGCGACCAAGCCCCTGTCCGGCCGGAGCCTCTGATGTGGCGTGGAGGTGCGCTATCAGGAGCGTAGCTGCTTCCCCGGCAAGCCTACGGCGTGGGCTTGCAGCGGCCCCGTGCCGTCGGTCGGCGGCTCGCCCGGAGACAGACGTAATGGGCAACTTCGGTGGACGGGGCGGCCGGATGGCGGCAACGTCACGGTGCCACGGACATCGTGTGCAGCATCGGGGAGCCTGGTTTCGGGCGATGGCTGGGCGGCCGATGGGCGCCGACCGTCGGAAGTACGCTCAGAGGTCGTTCTGTGAGCTTTTTCCGCGACCCCACCCGCAAACTCTCACTGCCGACCGTCGAGCGCCTGCCTGTCCACATCCCTACCGACCGGCTCCGCGTCTGCTCGACCGGTCCGACGCCGCGATGGCGAGGTTCGTCGTCGCGCTCGTCGCCATCCACGGCCTCGGCCGACGCGAAACCCGCCACCTTTCCTTACCTCCCTCGCCCTCTCAAGCGCCTGAGGTCCGGCGAGATCTGAAGCACACCCTCTACCCCGATTCCGCAGACAACGGGGCAACTACGGTCGAGCGCTACTGACATCCGAACGGGGACCCACGGCGTCGTGACCGCCGTGCCCCTCGCCGGCAACGCGGAGCGTGAGAGGCGGCCCAACAGCGGCCTACATTGTCGCCCTTGTGGCCGGGGGTAGGTGACGTCATAGTGTCAATGGTGAACTATGGCCGTTTCAGCGAGCGCCGTTCCGTCAAGCGTGAGATCAGGGCACTACGGGCGCGCTTCGACGCGGGCGACAGACGCGTGGCGTACAGGCTGGGTGAATTGCTGGCAAAGCTGGGCCGCAGTGATGAGTTGCGGGCCCGGCCGACGCGGGCGACAGTTGTGCGGCCGAGCATCTGGCGCGTCTGCTGGCAGCGCAGGGTCGGATCGATGAACTGCGCGATCTTGCTGACACCAGCGACTCACACATCGTCTCCCAGTTGCTGCACAGCACGCTGGCGGCGCAGGGCCGCCTCGACGTACTAGAGGCCCGCGCCGAGGCCGGAAACTATTACGCCGCCGGGAAGTTGGTGAGCGCGCTGGTCGACGCTGGACGCTTCGACGATGCCGTCGCGGTAGAGGCACGTTTCGATGCGGTCCACACATCTCCCGACGCAGGTTTTCTTCTCGGCCTTCTCGTCGGCCTGCTGATCGACCGCGGCCGGGTGGAGGAGGCTCTCGACATCCAACGGGCCCGTGCCGACGCCGGCGACAGCGACGCCGCCGATCGACTGGCTTTCCTGCTGCTGGAACACGGCCGTCTCGACGAGCTGCGGAGGCGTGCCGACGCCGGCGACAGTGACGACGCCCGGGAAGCGGCCTGTGATGCCCTGGCCCGCATGCTGGCGGAGCAGGACTGTGTGGAGGAGTTGCGGGCCCGGGCCGACGCCGGGGACAGTTACGCCCGCGACTGCCTGATCTTTCTGCTCCAGGAGCGCAGTACGGGAGACTTGCGGGTCCTTGTCGACAACGGTGACACGTACGCCGCCGTCGCACTCGCCCGTCAGCTGGAGAATCCGCGCAGTGACCGCGAGGTGTCCGCGTTCATCGATCTGCTCGCCGAGCGTGGCAGTATCGACCAATTGCGCGCTCTCGTCGGCGAATCCGATCTCGCTGCTTACAGACTGACCCGTTTGTTCACCGACCAGGGCCGTATCGACGACGCCATCGCCGTATGGGTCGCCCGCACCGAGGCGCGGCCCGACGACCACGCGCCTGCCTACCGGCTGGCCGAGATGCTTGCCGAGCATGGCCGGATCGACCAGCTGCGGGCGCGCGCCGACGCCGACGACGTCTACGCCGTTTTCCGGCTGGTCGATCTCCTGGCCGAGCAGCGACAGGTGGACGAGGCCATCACCCTCCTCCAGGCCCACCCCCACAGCCCCGACAGACTCGTCAAGCTGCTCCTCGATGAGGACCGCATCGACGATGCCGTCGCCGTCCGACGGGCTGCCGCCCGAGTTCCCGGCGCCCGGGAATCAAGCGACCAGCAGATGGCTCGCGTACTGGCGGAACTGGGCCATTTCGATGAGCTGCGCGCGGCACTGAAGAACGACCTGCACGGGGACTTCCGGCTGGCCCACCTCCTCGTCCAGCTGGGTCGCGTCGAGGAATTGCGTTTCTTCCCCGACACCGGGGACGTGGCCGAAGAGCACCGGGAGGTCCAGGACGCTCCCCCCTCCAGGGACGCGGACGCAACGGAGCCGCCTTTCGTCTCCGACGCCGGTCGCTGACGCCTCGGCAAGAAGGGCTCATGGCCGCGACGTCCGAGTGCGTCATGCCCTGGGCGCGGCGGCGGACCGTGCGGCTGCCTTACGCCGGAGGATGCGTGCACGCGGCACGCTCACGCCCCCGAGGAGCTGGGACAGAACGTGGATGCCTTGGCTGACTAGGCCGATGTCGGAGAGTGCTCTGGGAGTGGTGGGTGCCGTTGTCCGGATTGAGGGCTTGCATCCGTCGGTCAGCGGGCATCAGGGCCGGTACGAGCTGCGGGAGATCGTCAACGCGATCCTGTACCAGGCCCGGGTCGCGCGAGAGTCGCGGGAGCGGCACGAGGATCCGTCCGCGATCGTGATGGACGACCAGACCGTGCACGCCTCGCTGGATGCACCGGCTGCCACGACCAACAGGGTCGCGGGGTGCTGCGAATGACGGACTGCCGTATGCGGGTCGGTGTGCGGCTCGGCGGGGGCAGATCTCTGGGGCGCTTTCAGGAAGCCGGCGGAGTTCACGGCGCCGCACGACCGAGTCGGTGCTGCAGCTCAACCAGGCGCGAACGGGGCCGGCTTGTGGGCGCCAGAGATGCGCGCACACGGACACGTTCGGCTCACTGGCGCCTCCGTCGCCGGACGGATCAACGTTGACGTCGAGTTCAACAAGCCCCGATGGCGCCGCGCTCGAGGAACGGCCGGAGCGTGTAATGCGGGCAGACGTCGGCCCTCCCGTGGGGAGGCCGGGATGGACGGCGCGTCCAGGTGGGGGCTCCGCCGGGGGCTAGAGGATCACCGTCGGCACAGCATTGCACCGGATTCGGCCGCAGCAGGGTCGTGACTGAAAATGGATTGCACGTGACGGGTACGGGTACGTACCCGTACCCTGGCGGGATGGAAAGGAGCACGACGATGTCCGATGCCAACGTCCGTATCCCCGAGGAAGCCAAGGACCGGCTGGCCGCGATCGCGGCCGCTGAGGGTCTGTCGCTGCGCGCGTATCTCGCCCGTCTCGCCGAGACGCTTCTGACGCCGGAGGAGCGTGCCGAGCGGGCCGAGAAGGCCCTGGCCGCGTTGAAGGAGTGGAACGGCTACGCGCCGACCGCCGCCGAGGAGCGGGACCTGGACAGCGAGCTGGACCGGCGCCTGGCTCAGGTGACCGGCCGGTGAGCGACGCCGTGCACATCGTCCTGGACGACACCGCGATGGCCGCGGCCGGCCAGGGCAACGTCCTCGCCTCCCGCTTGATCCACCGCGCCCACGCCGAAGCGGACTGGTTCCTGTACGCCCCGGCGTGTGCGTTAGTCGAAGCCGATCGCGCCCGGCCCGGCACGGCCGAGCATCTGGCCTCCCTGCCCGGCATCACCGTCCTCGATCTGGACCTGGCTGCCGCCCTGGCCGTCGCGAGGCAGGAGACCTGGGCCGCGGCGCACAGCCAGTATGCGGCGCAGCCCACCCCGGACCGTCCCGACGGAGCGATCATCGCCACCACCGCCCCGCACCGGTGGGCAGGGGAGCCGGTCCGCGTACTGGACCTCACCCCCTGATCACAGCAGCAGACGACTGCGGCCCCGCCGGATCAGGAGGGGCCGCAGTGCGTCACTCCGCGGTGCGCAGGTGATCGCGCCGGGCGGCGACCAGGTCCCGCCACCGCTGGCGGGTGGCCTGTTCTCCGTTGAGCCACTGTGCTGGTGAGGGGCTGTCGTGAGGAAGGTCGGCCATGAAGTGGGCGATGTCGGCGTAGTCGCCGCTGCGGGTGAGGTCGCGCAGCCGGGAGATCGCGGCGGTCACATCATCGTCGGCGCCGACGACGGCGTGGTGGAAGCACAGGGCGAGTTCGAGGATGGGCTCGGCGATTGTGACGCCGGCGAGGCCGATCTCGGTGCGCAGCAGCTCGGCGCGGTTTTCGGTGTCCTGGGTGGTGCCGGCGTCGCGGATGAGCGCGGCGATGCGGACGGTCGCGCTGGTCACGCGCAGGACGAGCCCGGTCAGGAGTTGTTCGGCCAGCTCGATTTCGTCGGCGGCTTGGTCGGGGCTCATGAAGGCGAGGGCGAAGGCGCGTTGGGCCTGGCTGGTGGCGCGTTCGCCGGCGATGCCGTGCTCCTCGGCTTCGGTGCGAGCGGTTTCATACGCAGCGGCTGCTTGATGCATGTCACCGTGCGGCCACCAGATGTGTCCGCGGACGCGAGGTTGGCGGCCGTCCCAGCCGAGCGTGTCGGCGGTGGCGAGGGCGGCGGGGAAGTCGCCTGCGAGGCGGGCCAGGTGTGCCAGGCCCCGCCGGGGGGCGGCGGGCGCGAGGCGGCCACCACGGTCGGCGACGTACTGCATTCCGTGCCGCGAGTCTTCGGAGCGGCCAAGATCACGGTGGGCTTTGGCCCGATAGTAGAGGGCCATCTCATGCAGCTCGTCCGGCAACTGGCAGTGGGCCGCCCTATGGCTTTAGCAGTACGCCCGGGCACGCCGAGCAGCCCGCAGTGGCTGACGAGGCGGCTTGGCCGAGGGCTCCACGTTGATGCGCGCGGCTACCGCGAGGCCGACGACGGGTTCACCGAGAACCCCTGTACGGCCCGGGAGTCCTAGCTCAGACACCACCCCAAAGTAGGTCGCGGTAGCGTAGCGTCCCAATCGGTAAGGGAAGGCTGCGCCCGCCCTCACACCGGCTTCAAAACATCGCTAGGACTCCGGAGCCATGTACTGCCGGTTTGGTTTCCGAGCTGGAGCCTCAGCTGTTGGCCAGGGTGCGGTCGAGGAGGAGCAGCAGGCGGTCCCAATGGCGCTGCAGCGCGGCGGGGTTGAAGGCGTCGGTGTCGGACATGGTGAAGCCGTGGATGGTGCCGGGATAGATCTCGGAGGTGTAGCCGACCCCCGCGGCGTCCAGGGCCTGGTTGAGCTCGCCGAGGGCCTCGGGCGTCATGTCGCCTTCGGCGTGGCCGAGGTGGACCTGGGCCGTGAGCTTGGAGAGGCTGTCTGGCCCGTCGGCGCCCACGGGACCGTGGAATCCGGCGACAGCGGCCACCTGGCCGGGGTGGGCCGCGGCGGTGCGCATCGCCAGGAGGCCGCCTATGCAGTAGCCGGTCACGGCGACCGGTCCGGCGCCGACCTCGGGCTGGGTCGTGAGGAACCTGATGTAGGCGTCGGCGTCGCTCAGGACACGTTCGGCAGTGTGTGCCTCGATCAAGGGCATCAGCTGGGCGAAGACCGCGGGCCGGACTTCTTCTCCGATGTGCTCGGGAAGTTCGATGACCGGTGCGGGCCCGTGCCGGTAGAAGAGGTTGGGGACGAGCACGTAATACCCGTGCCCGGCCAGTTCGCGGGCCAGCTCCCGCAGCACGGGCCGGATGCCGAAGCCGTCCGCGTACATCAGCACCCCTGGGTGCCGCTCACCACCGTCGGGGAAGGCGGCAAAAGCGTCGGCCTGGCCGTCCGCGGTGGGAATGTGCAGCATCTTGGTGGGCATGAGTTCTCCTGTCGTGGTTGACGTGTCGAGCTGTGATCAACACGACAGGAGGCGGAGCCCGCGCAGCAGCGCCAGATCCTCGATCCAACAGCGGGCCAGCACCGGCCCGTACGGCGCTCAGAGGAGCGCCGGGTCACCAATCCGTGTGTGGCGCAATGCCGTCCCGGTAGTCATCGCCGCACAACGTAGCCCACCGGACAGGATCGATGCCAACCCCCAAGGCCACAGTGCTGTTCGCGAGAATGATCTCGGTCAGCGTCTCGGATCCTGAACCCGGTCGACGCGCAGGCCCAGGAGCGCCGAACTCTCTTGCGGGCGCAGCCGTGCGGATCATGCCCTGAGAGCCGCACAGGCCAGCTCCGCATGTTGAGGCGTCGCGTATTCGTAGCTGGCGTCGGCAGTTCCATGACGCTGAGTGAGCTTTCAGGGGCGGTGGATCGCGTCCGGGATGATCTCGCGGTGAGTGATGCGAGGCTCCTGGCTGCGGAAGCCGTTGAGTCACATAGGCGATGCCGGCGAGTCCGGGTAGGCCGGTTGCTGCGGCCAGGCCCCATTGGGCGCGCAGCATCCCGTTCTCGTCGGACGTCCGGGTCCGGGTCGGAGGTTGGCGGGCTGGGCGGGTCCGGGTCGGAGGTTGGCGGGCTGGGTGGGTCCGGCGGGGTTCCTGCGAGCGGCGCGCTCATTTCTTCCCCCTCATCCGCGGCAGCAGCGATGCCGCGTCCCGCACCCTAGAGCTGCCCCCGACCCGCCCGCAGCGCCTTGGGCAGGATTCTTGATAACAGCAAGAAGCGGCACAGGCACCGCCCCGTGCGGCTGCTGCTTTCGTGTCGGCCCCTGTCGGACCGATTCGCAACGTCCCGGTCCGGTACGGTCTTCGCGCCCCTCCGGCCTCCGGCCGGCATCGGCTTCAATGATGGGCGCACCGCCGGGCCCAAGAAGGATCGCACACGGCGGGTCGCAGCAGCAGCCCGGCACGGCGGATGACCGCAGCGACGACGCCTGACAGCCCCGGCTGTGGCGCTGCAGGCGCATCCCAGGCCCGGCTCAGAGGCAGGCCGACGCGCACGCATCCTCCCGCCCTGCGGGACGTCACTGCCGATGGTCGCTCCGCCACGCGGGAGTGCTTCTGAGCTCCGCCGCCGGACCGGCGTGATCGTGGGCAAGCTGCGGCCAGCCGCCGTCCACGGCCGCACGTGCCACCGCCGAGCAGAGAGTCCCGCGATGAGCGAGCAGACCACCTCCCTTCCCGACGACTTGCGCAGTTTCCTGACCGAGGCGGGACCGGACGCCTACGCCCTGGCGTACGGCGACACCGACACTGACCCGGTCCCCTGTGGGAGCGCGCAGGCACCGGCCGTGGGGGAGACGGGCGCCGTACGCAGCGCGGACGGGATCGCCCGCCTCAGCCTGCAGGAGGTCTGCCGGGGGCAGCAGGAGACCCTTCGCCGGTGGCTGCAACTCGACGACGGACAGCGGCAACTGGCCATCAGCGCCGCCGACCTGGGAGCGCTGCGTGAGCTCACGCCCGGCGACCTGGCCGCCGACCTGCTGCGCGATCCTGCAAGCGACGAAGCACAGCTCACCGCCTGGCTCGGCAGCTGGACATACCGACGCTACGCTGAAGCACCCCAGGGACTGGAGCTCGGATGGATCGCCGCAGCAGCCGCCTGGTCCTGCCACATGCGCGCCCTCGCAAGCCATCCGCCGCCCTCGGTACTCTCCCCGGCCATGGCCGCCGCCGGTGAACTCGACCAGGCCACCAGGGAACTCGTCACCAGCAGCGGCCTGAAGCTGGCCGACCTGCTCGACCGGATGGAACAGCCCTACCGGCCCCGCGCCGAACTGGTCGTCGTCGTGACCGCAGCAGCGGCTACCGCTTCGGGCGACCCGTTCCCTGTCCGGCCTCAACGAGGCTGCCATCGGCAGCCAAGTCCCAGCCGCCGCACGTCCAGCGCGCATATCTCGGCCCCGGGTCTGGCTGCTGGCCGCACTGTCCGCCGCGTGCCTGGTGGGTGAGGGGGCGGCAGTGGATTGGTCGGCTGTCCATGTCCACACCGTCGGCGGCTCCGCCTGGGTCGCGGCCCTCGCCTACGCCGTGTACAGCGCTGCCATGACCGCCGGTCGCCTGGCCGGGGACCGCCTCACCGCCCGGTACGGCTCTGCCGCGCTGGTCCGCGCCGGAGCCGCGCTGGCTGCCACAGGCCTTGGCGCGGGGCTGGCCGTCGGCACCGTACCCGCCGCCCGGGCGGGCTGGGCCGCCCTCGGGCTGGGCCTGTCCACCGTGATCCCGGCGCTCTACACCGCGGCAGGCCGAGGCGGGCCTCGCACGGTGGCCGCCGTCGCGTCCACCGGCAACCTCGGCATGCTCTGCGGACCCGTCGTCATCGGCGCCCTGGCCTCGCTCAGCAGTCTCCCGGTCGCCTTGGCGCTCCCTGTCCTCCTCGCCGCTGTCGTCGCGGCCGCCTCGCGCCGGGCCCTGGAGCCCGTCCGGTGAGCTGCGCGAGCGAAGTGCTGTTGCCCCCAGCAGACCCAACAGGTGACGAGTTCCCGTCCCCCGGGACTCGGGCCGCCGGACCGGCAACCTTCATCGTCCGAAGCGATACAGCCGCCGCCTGCGCAGGGTGCTCTACATGTCCGCGCAGACCAGCATCATCCGCGACGGCCCCAACCGGGACTTCTACCTCAAGAAGCGCCGCGAAGGCCTCAAGCACGTCCAGGCCGTCATCGCCCTTGCCCGCCGACGGGCGGGTGTGTT
Source organism: Streptomyces sp. SLBN-118 (assembly GCF_006715635.1). NCBI lineage: Bacteria > Bacillati > Actinomycetota > Actinomycetes > Kitasatosporales > Streptomycetaceae > Streptomyces > Streptomyces sp. SLBN-118. The sequence goes on along the minus strand of NZ_VFNP01000002.1, from coordinate 59,739 downwards.
GTGGGCGCTCCTGCGCGACGGGCGGGTGCTCACCCCAGCCCCACCGGTCGCGCAAGCGGCTTGACTCCGACCAGCCCAAAGCCGCTACACCGACCGCGCGATACCGTGTCCGCTCCAGGGGGAGCTACGTGATCGGCACGTCAGACGATCACAGAATGCGAGAGCACCGTGCAGGCACTGAAAGAGCTCTTCAAAACACTCAAGAGCACCCACCACGCACCCGACGATGAGACGTTTGCAGCGAACGTGTCTTGTGAGTGCTCGCCCAGCTGGCCAGCGCTCGAAACCACGGCCAATGGCTACATGATCCGTGCGGTGCCGTCCTCGCACTACAGCATCATGACGAACCCTGAGATCGGGACATTCGTCGCGCGGTGCGCCGGATGTCACGCCAGATACCCCCACCCGTGGGTAATAGACAACACTGAACCGATGCCCTACGACTGGGCACGCGAGCCCGACGAGCGCTAGGGGCGGCACAGGGAGCCGTCGAGACTCGTCGGCTCCCAATGCCGCCGACCGCCCGAGCAGCACCCAGAAGGACACATGTGCCCCTTCCGCGCCCGATCAGAAGGTAACCAGCGGGGAACAACGGGGATTGTCGGCGGAAGCGCCGGGAACGCGCAGGTCACCGTCTCGCCAGGTCAGGCCAGACCCGGTCACGCGATCTTCCAAACTGGAGCTCGCGCTAAATCCGCACCTGCGCGTGCGATATCCTCACCGCCCCCCGATAGCCAAGTGGAGAACAGCATGACGGCGGCCGACAAACGTCGACGCGACTGGCGGCCCGTGTGGTGGTTGTTCGCCACTGTGTGGTCTGGCGGGCACGTCATCTGGGACACAACTGTCTGGCGACGAGTGCTCTTTGCTGCCTTGCTGGCACTTGCAATCGCCGCCGCTGCTGAGCACACGGTTCGCTTTATCCAGAAGCAGCGGTCGGAAGCTGAGACCACCAAGTGACATCAACACTGCCGGACGGCTACAGATCATGATGGTCCCCGGTATACCTGCCGTCAGGCGCGGGACTGGTTCCGGCAGACCGTTGTGAGCTTGGTTCGAACTTACAAAGCAGATGCTGGCGGTTCGAAACCGTCCGCGCCCACCAGCAGGAAGCACGACGAAGGCCCAGGCGGCAGCAAACCGGAGCCTGGGATGCCGAGCATCACACAGCGCGCCGTGAACTCCCACTGCCTTTCCGGCGGAAGGTACGTCTCGAACGGCAGCCGTTCGCGCCGAGACACGGACTCCTTGAGAGAACTGGAGGCCAGGGCATCGCCGCCGTCTACGAGAATCCCGTACTGCTGCGACTGCATCATGACGAGCCCAACCAGGGAGCACGGGACAAGACTTGCCCACCCGCCAAACGGAGACAGTCCACCGCTTAGGTTCTCTTTTGACGTCTGGCCCGAACGCTCAGTACAAGTCGTCGAGTTGATCGACGAGGGACCGCAGCTCGCGAGCTCGGCGTCGGGACATGCCGACTATCACAGCTTCTAGCAACGTCCGTGCCTCGAAGGGGCTGCCGCAGCATTGCCACACTCCGCAGCCGTCGTGCTCGTACTCGACCCAGAGCCTGCGGTACGGATTGTGTACGAGATTGCGCCACATCCTGACGGCGTCGGCCGTGTATCCGACGTACAGGTGGTTCCGGCTTGTCTCGACCCTGGCGACTTCGGCATGAGCAGCCGAGGACAGGCCACGGATGCGTGGCCGGTAGGTGAGATGGTCCCGCAGGTGCTGCCCCGCCCGGACTTGCCCTGGCCGCTTACGCGACATGGGCCTTTCTGTAGAACGCCATGGGGAGATCCTGCCAGAGGAGACCGCGCCATGGCATCTGACTTGCGGCTCAGGCTTGCCGGCTCAGCCCGGCTCAGCCGCATCAGCCTTCACCGGCCCTCCAACGCTGTCGATGGAAGCCGTGACCGGGCGGGCACTCAGGCGGCGAGACGGGCCCGGCGGGCCCTGAAGAGGGCGGTGATGGTGATGCAGTCGGTGATCTGGCCGTCCTCGGCCAGCTGTTCCGCTTCGGCGAAGGGGAGGTGCGAGCCCGCCGGATGCCCTCGCCGCGCTCGATGGCTCCCACCGCGCCGATCCGCGCCGCATACAGCTGGACCGTCTCCGCCAGGATTCCGGTGTCGGGATGCACCGTTCCGAGGCCGATGAACTCCCTCGCCGGAGCGCCGATCTCCTTCTGCAGCTCCTTGGCCGCGTTGTCGACATCGGCCTGTCCGGCAGTGCCGCCGCCCCGGGGATTTCCCAGCGCCAGGCCCGGGTTGCGTGCCGGAAGTGTTGGATGAGGACCACGTTGCCACCCAGCAGCGGCAGTACGGCCGCGCCCGTTTCCGGCTGCGGCTGCGGGGAGACCATGCGCAGGTACCGGCCATGGCGGCCGTCCGGGAAGACGACCGGGTCCTGCAGCAGCATCCACCTCTGGTCGCGGTGAATGACCTGGCCTTCGGTCACCGGCCAGCGCCTGATGCCGATCGCGCCGTCCCCAGGCGGGGTGAGGAACAAGTCCGCACTGGTGTCCCGCAGATGCGCGTACGCGGACTGCGGGGTGTGGTCCACCAACTCACCCACCTGGGCAGGCAGAGGAGGCACCGAACGAGGCAGGGGCACGGCGGGGATCACGCGGCGGCCTCCAGGCGTGTGGCGGCCACATCCGCGGCGAGGGCGTCCACCGTCGTAGGTGACAGGCCCGGCGGTGACGAGGTGCGCCAAGCGCCCCGCGCAGGCCAGATGCCACGTGTCCACCACCCGGTCGGGAGGCCGGGCGAAGGTGACGGTCAGGGAGCCGGGCACTCGTCCCGGGTCGGCCCCCGCTTCCCCGAGCCGGCCGACGGCATAGGCGGCGACTTCCTGGCACCGTCCGATCAGCGCGGCCATCCCGCTGCGCCCCAGGACCCGCAGCCGCGCCCACAGCAGCAGCGATGCCGGCCCGCTGTGCGAGCAGGGCAGGGTGCGGTCGGCGGACTCGATGTACTGCCCGCGGACCGGCTCGAGCAGCAACTCGCGGCGCACCAGCGAGATACCGGACAGAACCGGCAGCCCCAGGACCGGGTGTCCGGAGATGTTCATCGAGTCGGCGCCGTGGGCGAACGACCAGTTCGGCTGCGGGCTGGTGTGCGCGGCGACCAGACCGCCGCCCGCAGCATCGACATGAAGGTGCACCGTTCCGGCCGCCTCGGCGGCCGCGCGCAGTGCGACGATGTCGTCGACAGCGCCGCGCATCGGTGTGCCGCAGGTCGCCACCACGATCGCGCCGCCTGCCCTGCGGCGCCGAAGCAGCACCTGCAGCCGCAAGTCCTCGGCATCCATGGCCCCCTCGGGCAGCGACGCGACCCTCACCAGCTCCATGCGCAGCAGGTCGCACGCCCGCCTGACGCTGTCGTGGGCCTGGTCGGAGGCGTACACCCTGGCGCGCAATGGCCAGAGAGCGCAGGAGCGCCCCACTGGAGGAAGACGCCACCTGCCCGTCCACATCGGACAGCAAGGCCCCAGTGACATGGGCGAAATACTCCAGCACCGCCAGCTCATACGGACCGGTCTTGATGCCGGCGGTGTCGGGGGAGTAGGGGCCGTCCGCGCTGTTGCAGCACACCCCCAGCGCAGCGAGCTCCGCCAGGGCGACGTCCACGTGGCCGGGAAGACCCAATGCCCGGTGCTCGCCATGGTGCAGCGTCCGGGCCGGCTGGTGCAGGTGGGCGGAGTCTGCCGCCGCGTCGGACGGCAGATCCTGGATGGCCAGGCCCGCATCGGGCCGGATCGGGGCGGGAGGGGCGCCCACGTCATCGGCTCCACACGGGTCGACAGGAGACGTCAGCCACCTCATCTACGCCCGCCCACACCCCGTATGAGCCGTCAGAGCGATGAAGGCACCGCCGGGCGGGAGGATGCGGCACACAAACGCCACGCGGCTCCCGCCCGACGGACTGGCCGGGCCCGGGTCACACAGCCCGGTTCGGTAGCCGAGTCCGGAGTGGAGACGTTGGTGATTGTAGAACATCTCGATGTAGCGGACGATCGCACGATGGGCATGTGGACGCGTAGGGAACGAGGTTCGGTGCACGAGCTCGTTCTTCAGAGCGCCGAAAAATGATTCGGCCATCACATTGTCCCAGCAGACTCCGGTGCGGCCTACTCATGCCCTGAGACCCAAAGAGCGGAGTTTCCCCCGAGTTCCCGAGAAGTGTACTGCTCAGGTTCAAGGGGTCGTTGCAACACCGCTGCTCTGTAGCGAGAGTAGGTGATCGTTGAGGGCTTCCGCGGGAGTTCGCCAGCCGAGTGTCTTGCGTGGGCGGGAGTTGAGGGCGGAAGCGACGGCGTCGAGGTCGCCGCGCGTGTGCCGGGCCAGGTCGGTGCCCTTGGGGAAGTACTGCCGGAGCAGGCCGTTGGTGTTTTCGTTGGTGCCGCGCTGCCACGGGCTGTGGGGATCGGCGAAGTAGATCTCCAGGCCGGTATCGACGCGGAGTTGAGCGTGCTGGGCCATCTCCGCACCCTGGTCCCAGGTCAGTGTGTGAACGTCTTGGGCCGGCCGCCCTTGTACTTCGGATACAGCGAGTTGAAGCCGTCGGTGTTGAAGTTGTGGATCACGTCGCGAACCCCCGTCACTGGTGAGCGACACCTCGGCGATCTTCGCCACCGGCATGCCCTGCGCGGACAGCAGCACCATCTGGGCCCGCCGCCGGGTCACCACCGACCCGGTGCCCCTGCGGATGATCCGCAACAGCCGCCGGCCCTCGTCGTCATCGATCTCACGCACGCGTACTCGTTCTGCCACCCCGACAGGGTGACCGTCCCGCGCCGCCCGGCACAGCACCGGTACGGCGCGTCACATCACAACAGGGCAAACGTTGCCTGCTAGCTGAGCCGGGTGGGCCGCAAAGCTGAGGTCAGCCACACGCACGTCCACGCAGATCGATGCTTGCCGAAGCCTGATCGTCGTTCCGCCGGCCAATGTGGGCCCCGGCCCGGATGGCGTCAGGATCGGCATGGGCGAGGTGACGGACCGGGTGGTCCGCGCTGCCCGTAGTGGGCGATGACACCGGCGATCCGGACGTGGACGTCGCTTCTGCGCCCCCGCCGCGGCCAGGCTCAGCTCTCGGCGAGCCTGATCACGAGCAGCACGCAGGCAGTGGTCAGCAGGACGATCGTCCAGCTCGCTGCCAGTGAGCGCCGCCTGGCCAGGAGGCGCTTCACGGCACGGGGGATCTCGATGGCGGTACCGATCATGCCGAGGCCGCCGACCACGGCCGCTGCCCAGTAGGCCCAGCTGTGGTCCCCGAAGACGCGCAACACCAGCAGTGCGAGCGCGAGCGGGAGGATCGGCCAGGTATTGGTGGTGACCGGGTGCTGTGGCGGAGCGGTAGGTGAGGTCATGGTTTCCCCAGAGGGAGGATCAAGGTCCGGCTCCCCTAGGACGCCGGACCTCGGCCGTGGGTTGCCCGGGCCTCGGCCGGGCAGTGGTCAGTGTGCGTGCAGCCACCCTGTGGAATGCGCAGGGCCGACGGCCGCCAGCACGAGCCCGGCCGACGGGGTTGCAGAAACCGGCCAGGCGCGCAGTGGCTTTGACTCGATACCGGCCAGCACCTCTCGGTGCCGGCCGGCGGTGGTTCCGGCAGGCCCGGCCTGTGCGTACCGGGCGGTTGCTCCGTTGCAGCAGCGACACCGTTACGGGCTATTCGGTCTCTTCGTTGTAGTGGGCGGCGAGGCGTAGTCCGAGGTTGTCGGCCCAGTCTTGGACCCAGCGGCGGAGGTCGGCGACGTCGTCCGGAGTCATGCCGTAGGCGGTGAATTCGCGGTCGTGGGTGAACTCGGCTGCCTCCAGGCGGGCGTGGAGTTCTTCGAGGTCGAAGTCGTCTTCGTGCTGGGCGCCGAGGAGTTCCATCTGGAGGGTGCTGTAGAGGTGGCGGGCGCTGTAGACGTCGATCAGGTCGCGGGGGAAGCCGCGGTCGTGTACCGCTCGGGTCTTGAGGCCGATCGTGTCGTCGAGGGAGAGCACCGGCCCGATGCCGGTCTGTTCCGGCGGACTGGTGAAGACCTCGAGGAGGACGTCGAGTTCGCATGCCTGGCCGGTCACCGGGTCGGTGGCGGTCATCCGGGACATGCGGGGCGCGACCTCGATCACCGTTACGTGCCACCCCTGGGTGGTGAGCTCCTGGGCGAGGTGGGCGGTGATGATGTCCAGGCCGGCCGGGTCGGTGGTGGCGAAGTCCAGGTCTTGGCTGAGCCGCGACACCAGCTCATGCGCCTGCACCGCATAGCCGCCCGCGAGCACGAGGCCATACGGAGCGCCGGCCTGGAGCGTGTCGGCGAGCAGACGCTCGTGCAGAGGGGGGAGTTTCACGCGGCGGCCGCGGGAGCCAGCTGCGGGAAGTGCTGCTCCCAGCAGCTGCGCAGAGGCTTGCCGATCACGCGGCGCAGGAGTGGCCAGTGGTCACGGAGCAGACCGGTGTTGAGGTAGGTCACGAGGTCTTCGCGCTGCCCGTTGTTCAGCACGATCCGGTACAGGCCGATCACGAGCTGCTCGTCGCCGAGGTCGAATTCGGTCAGACCGGACCACGCCAGGTGCTGCGGAAGCCGCACCACACCCGTAGCGGGGCCGTGCAGATCCTCCAGTGACGGCGGCAGCCGGTCCGCCAGGTGGCTCCACCTCGGGTGCAGCGACATCTCTCCACTCACCCCACCAGTATCCCAGTCTTCGGGGCTCCGTGCGCCCTGCCGCGCTGGGCGGGCACGGCGGCGGGCGCCGGTCCTTCCTTCCACGGCCGTCCGGGTCCACGGTCGGCGGGCACGGGCACTTCGAGTTGCTCGCACAGCGCGGCAATGAGAACGAAGCGCAGGGTGTGGTACTTCGAGGCGGTCTTCCCGCCGCGCGTGCGGCACGGACTTCCGCCGGGCACCTCGCACTTCGGGCAGTCGTTTCGTTCTACCGCAGCTGCGGCTTGATTGGGCGCCAGATCCACGCGATCAGTGTGTCAGAAGTGTCTCGCAGAACACCCGAGTTCTGAGAGGACTTCTGCGAATGGCGACCTGCAGAAACGGTCATTGTGAGAATGACCCTGCGTTACACGGACGTGCCGGGCTGGTTCCTCACTGCCTTGTCCTTGATCCCTCGTTCGGCGCCATGGTGCCGAACGCGAAGGACAAGCAGTGCCTCGCACGCGAAGGTGATTGTGCCTGCTGGAGCGCGGTTGCCCCCAGAACAGCGGCGGTACGGCATGCCTCCGTCTGTTCTCTGGGGCGGTACGCCCGACCCGGCGTCTACGCAGTCGCCGGACGCGTTGCTGAGCGCGGCCCCGCCGGACGTGACACCCCCTCGTTTGCGACTGGTGACGTTCTTAAACCGCCCGTGTTGGGGGTCAGGTGCGGCGGGCGGCCCAGACGGTGCGCTCGGTGCGTACCGTCAGGTCGCGGCGGCGCAGGATGCTGTGCGGGCTGCTGGTGTCGAGGAGCTGGTCGAGCGCGGTGAGGTCCTCGGGGGAGAGTCTGTCTGCGATGACGCTGCGGATGCGCTGCAGGATGCTGAGGGCGTAGCGGCCGATCGCTTCGCTGCGGGAGTCTTCGATGTTCACGGCGATGGTGCGTTCGTCCTCGACTGTGAATCCGGCGGCGGTCAGCATCGGGCCCCAGTCGGCGCCGCGCTGGGGCATGTGTTCGGCTTGGCGGCGGTCGGCCGCGGCGTGGACGCGCTCTTCCAGGCCGGGCCGGTCCTTGGGGGCGTTGTCGGGCAGGAAGCGGGGGTGGCCGGCCAGTTCGACGACGGCGAACAGGCTGCCGGGCGCGAGAGCGTCGTGGACGGTGCGCAGTGCGCGGTCGGGGTGGGCCATGTGGTGCATCGAGGCCGACGCCCATGCCAGGTCCGGTGAGCCGAGGTCGGGCCAGGCGGCTTCATCGAGGTCGGCCTGCACGGTGCGCACGCGCTCCTGGATGCCGCGGGCGCACGCCTTTGTGCGCAGGCGGTGAAGGTGTTCGGCGGATGCGTCGACGGCGGTGACGTGCGCGTCGGGGAAGCGGTCGAGGAGGGCGAAGGTGCCCGCGCCCGTGCCACAGCCCAGATCCAGGATGTGGTGTGGGCCGGTATGCAGTGGCAGCCATGCGGTGATGGAGGCTGTGTGCTCGGCGAGGACCTCGGCGTCCAGGTCGAGGATCTCCGCCTGGCCGTCGGTTCCGTGCTCGTGGTGGTGACCGTGCGAAGCGCCGTGGTGGGGGATGTGCGTGTGTGCTTGGTTCATGCTCTTACGCTAAGACCGTTATGCGCCTGCGGCACGAAATCTTCCCGTTTACGCAATACGATGGTCGGGGATGCTGCCCGACGCGCAAGAGGTCACCGCTGCGGAGGCCGTCGCGCGGCCCGCGCCGTCATTCGGGAGCGCCCGCGTCGCCACCGTCGCCGTCGCGCTGGTGGCCGCGGCGGGCGTCGCGGTCGAAGATGCCCAGGATCTCGCAGGGCCCGCCCTCGGCGCCGATCGCGTGCGGCATCATCGTGGGGAACTCGGCGGCCTGGTTGGTCTCGAGGCGGAAGCGGCGGTGGCCGAGCATGAGGATCGCGGTGCCGGACAGGACGACGAGCCATTCGTGCCCCGGGTGGGCACGCATGCGCGCCGGGTTCTCGGGGGGTGGTTCGGTCATGCGCTGGCGCACCACGCTCATCCCGGGGTCGGCCTTGACGGTCCAGCGCATCTGGCCGTGGGTGCTGTCGATCGTCGGGCTGGTGATGACGTCGTCGGTGGCGGTCTCCACGAGTTGATCCAGCGTGGTGTCCAGGGCGCGGGCGAGAGTGACCAGCTGATCCAGTGCGAGGCGGCGCTGGCCGTTCTCGATGCGGCTCAGTGAGGACTGGCTGAGGTGGGCGCGGGTGGCCAGTTCCTGCAGCGACCAGCCCTGCGCCACCCGCAGAGCGCGGATGCGTTTGCGTACGAGGCTGTCCAGCTCTCCACCTTCTTGCGTCATGAGCAACATCGTATGCCCTTGATGCAACGCGGGGTTAGCGTCGTGCAGATGGTCCGCAACGTCTGGGACCACGCACGAGGAAAGGGTAGGTGGACAGGGCTGTGACGACTTCTCCGTACGCGAGCGACGCACTGCCCGGTGAGACCGTAGACGCGGTGGTGATCGGCGGGGGCGCCGCGGGGCTGAACGGTGCGCTGATGCTCGCCCGCTTCGGCGTGATCGACAGCGGCTCCCCGCGCAACGCGCCGGCAGAGGCCATGCACGGCTTCATCGTCCTGGACGGCACCCCCCCGCGAGATCCTTCGGCGGAGCCGGGAGCAGGTGCGCCAGTACGGCGGGCGCATCGTCTTCGGCGAGGTGGGCTCGGCCGAGCCCGCCGCCCCGTCGGCTGACGGGGATCTGCGTTTCACCATCACCCTGGCCGACGGCCGAAGCGTGACCGGGCGCCGGGTCCTAAGTGGCCACCGGCCTGCGGGACGTGCTGCCCGAGGTCCCCGGCCTCGCCGAGCACTGGGGACACAGTGTGGTGCACTGCCCGTACTGCCACGGCTGGGAGGTGCGCGATGAGCCCATCGGCATCCTCGCCACCGGCCGGCCTCCATCGCCCACGCACTCCTGTTCCGAGGACCTGACCTACTTCACCAACGCTACTCACCTGGATGAGGACACCCGCGCCCGCTTCGCCGCCCGCAGCATCCGCATCGTCGACACCCCGGTGCAGGAGATCATCACCAACGAGGACGGCACCCTCGCCGGGGTGCGCCTGACCGACGGCCAGGTCGTGGCCCGCCGCGTCCTCGCGGTCGCCACGCAGATGCAGGCCCGCATCGAGGGCCTGGACGGTCTGAAGCTGCCGATGGAGGACCTGCCCGACAACATGGGCCGCCGCTTTGCCTCCGGCATGGCCGGTACCACCGAGGTGCCGGGCGTGTGGGTGGCCGGCAACGCCACCGACCTCACCGCCCAGGTCGGCGCCTCCGCAGCGGCCGGCGCCCTGGCCGGCTCCCACATAAACGGCCTGCTGGCCACCGCGGACACCGACGCGGCCCTCGCCGCAGCCCAGGGCGAGACCCCCGCCCCCTGACGTCCCGGCATGGCACCGGCCCACCGCTCGACCGCACTCAGCTATGCGCGCGGCGCCCTGGCCCGCCCACCCCTTCACTCGGCGACCGGCGCTGCTCCGGCGCTGACTCGACATGCCCATTTTGAGAGGAATCCATGAGTACGAACCAGCCCATAGAGGCCGCGCAAGCCAGCGGCGGGGGTGTCCCCGACGAGCGTCAACAGCGCACAATCCTGATCGCCGTCTCCATCGCCCTGATGGCGGTCATCGCGTCGGTGACCGGGCTGAACGTCGCGCAGACCCACATGGCCGTGGAATTCGGCGCCTCCCAGAGCACGGTCCTGTGGATCATCAACATCTACACCCTTGCCCTGGCCGCGCTGCTGCTGCCGCTCGGCGCCTTCGGCGACCGCCTGGGCCGCAAGCCCATGCTCATCGCCGGACTGGGTGTCTTCGGCATCGCCACCGTTGCCGCGGGCCTGGCCCCGACGGCGGAGATGATGCTCGCCTCGCGCGTGGCCAGCGGTATCGGCGCCGCGATGATCATGCCGATCACGCTTGCCGTCATCACCTCCACCTTCCCCGAAGAGCAGCGCGGCAAGGCGATCGGCGTGTGGACCGGTGTCGCCGGAGGCGGCGGCATCCTGGGCATGTTCCTCTCCGCGCTCCTCGTCGACGTCGCCGACTGGCGCTGGCTGTTCGTCCTGCCGGTGGTCCTGGTCCTCGTGGCCCTGGCCATGACGGTGAAGTCGGTTCCCAACTCCCGCGAAACCTCGGCCTACCGATTCGACACGGTCGGCGCACTGGTCTCCACCGTCGCCGTGGTCGGCCTCATCTTCGTCCTGCAGGAAGGCCCCGAACGCGGCTGGACCGCCCCCGAGACGCTGATCAGCCTCGCCGTCGGCCTCATCGCCACTGTCGGTTTCGTGGCCTGGGAGCTTCACCGCCGCGACGCCTCCCTGCTGGACGTGCGGCTGTTCCGGGAGCGCGGTCTGGTCGGCGGCTCGGTCACGCTTCTGCTGGTCTTCGGTGTCCAGGCGGGCATCGGCGTGGTCCTCTTCCCGTTCTTCCAGGCCGTACTCGGCTGGTCGGGCCTGCTGTCCACGGTGGCGATGATGCCCATGGCCGTCATGATGATGATGGCCTCCGGCCTGGCCCCCAAGCTTGCCGCACGTATCGGCGCTCGCTCGACCATGGTGGTGGGCATTGCGATGGCCGGCGTCGGCATGGCTCTCATGGCCCTGTTCGTCTCCGTCGGCGGCGGCTACCTGTCCATCCTGCCCGGCTTGCTCGCCATGGGCGTCGGCATGGGCCTGTCGATGACCCCGTCCACGGAGGCCATCACCGCCTCCCTGCCGCGCGAGAAGCAGGGCGTCGCCTTCCGCCCTCAACGACGTCACCCGCGAGTTCGGCACCGCACTCGGCATCGCCCTGCTCGGCGCGCTCGTGTCCGCCGGCTACCGCAGCGCCATCGACAACAGGCTGCACGGCATCCCCCAGGGGGCCGCGGACACCGCCCGTGAAGGCGTCGCCAACGCCGTTGAAGCGGCGGGCAGCACCGGCCCGAACGCACAGGACCTGCTCCACGCAGCCCAGCAGTCCTTCGTCGACGGCTGGCAGCAGGCCATGTGGGCAGGCGCCGCCGTCATGGGCGTCCTGTTCGTCTACATCGCCTTCCGCGGCCCCAAGAACACGCCCTCCGCGGTCGCGGACGAGACAGAAGCCGCTGAGGCCGTCGCCGCCTGCTGACCGCACAAGAGCCGGCGCACAGCAAGCAGACCGCTCCGCGTACACCGCGTTCGCCAGCCGCACGATCAGCCGACCGGGTCACGGCCCGGCTGATCGTGCGCCGGGTTCGTGACCTGGTCTATCACATGGGGTAATGCTCTGGTCTGGAACCAGGGATCGTCTCACGCACCGTCAGGTCACCTGGCACCGTCGCGCGCGAATCACGCCGACAGGTCAAGGAGCGGGCGGTGCCCACCAACTTTCTGAGCGACGAACAGCGCAGGCGCTTCGGTCACTTCACCGAGGACCCGGACGAGGGACAGCTCGCCGGGTCCTTCCTACTGGATCCGACCGCACGGCGCCGGGCAATAGCCGTCCGCAGCGGGCGCAACCGGATCGGCTGGGCCGTTCAGCTCGGCACCATCCGCTACCTGGGCACCTTCCTGGAGAATCCTGAGGAGGTGCCCGCCGTGGTGGTCGGCTATGTCGCCGAGCAGCTCGGTCTGGACCCTGGCGAGCTCGCCGGGTACGGCACCGGTGAGGCCCGCTGGGATCACCAGGAGCAGATCCGCACGGAGTTACGGGTACACGAAGTTCGAGTTCGACCAGTGGTTCGGGCTCGCCCGCTGGATGTACCAGCGGGCCTGGATCGGCAACGAACGACCCACCCTGCTGTTCGACCTCGCCACCTGGTGGACAAGAAGGTGGTGCTGCCCGGGGTGACCGTGCTGGGACGCCTGGTCTCCGGCACCCGCGAGCGCGCCGAGAAGCGCCTGTGGGCCACCCTCGCTGCCGCCCCGATCACGGAGCAGGCCGAGCGTCTGCAGCAGCTGGTCGTGGTCCCCGCGGGCAAGCGCCTCTCGAGCTGGACCGCCTGCGCCGCTCCCCGCGCGACATCTCAGCGCGCGGCGTGGGCAAGGCCCTGGAACGCTACGAATCCCTGCGCACCTTCGGCGGCTCCGGGGACGCGATACCGCCGGGACGGCTGCAGGCCCTGGTGCGGTTCGCCAAGGCCGCCCGCGCCCAGGCCGTCTCCGACCTCGCCGGAGACCGGCGCCTGGCCGGCCGGCCAACGGCCGGCCCGCGTAGAGCGGGTGGTTGAGGTGACTCCCGTGGTGTGGACACTCTGAACAATGGATCTTGTGGATCCGAGGGAAGGTGTCCTGGTGAGACGTAGGTCTCCGTATCCGGCGGAGTTCAGGAATGACGCAGTGGCGCTGTACCGGGGAGCGGGTGGGAAGCGCACGTATGCGGCGGTCGCTGCAGATGTCGGCGTGACCGGGGAGACCCTGCGCAGTTGGGTGCGCCAGGCCGATGAGCAGGCCGGCCGCACCAGCGGCCGCGGTGAGCAGTCCGTGGAGAGCCGGGACGAGGAGCTGGTGAGGCTGCGTGCGGAGAACGGTCGGCTGCGCAAGGCCGAGAAGGAGTGGGAGCTCGAGCGGGAGATCCTGCGCCGGGCGGCCCAGTATTTCGCGAAGGAGATGAAGTGAAGACCCACCGCTGGGACTTCGTCTCCGCCCATGCCGAGACCTTTGGCGTGCAGCGGATATGCCGGGTCCTTGAGGTCTCCCGCTCCGGTTACTACCGGTGGCTCGCCGGCGCGAAGGCCCGTGACGAGCGCCAGGCCGCCGACGATGCCCTGGCCGCGGAGATCCACGAGATCCACACCCATCACAAGGGAACCTATGGGATCCGCCGTGTCCACGCTGTGCGAGGCTTCGGGCACGCCGTCAACCGCAAGCGCGTCGAGCGCCTGATGGCAAGCACGGGCTCGAGGGCCGTCACCTGCGGCGACGCAAGCGCACGACGGTCCCGGACCGGCTCGCGCCGCCCGCCCCGGACCTGGTGAACCGCACCTTCCACGCCAGGCGGCTGGACGAGAAGTGGTGCGGCGACATCACATACGTCCAGGTCGGCGGCACGTGGCTGTATCTCGCCTGTGTCCTGGACATCTGCTCGCGCCGGGTGCTCGGCTGGTCGATGGCCCCGCACATGCGGGCCGAACTGGTCATCGACGCCCTGAAGATGGCCGTGGCGACCCGCGGCGGCACCGTTGACGGGGTGATCTTCCACGCGGACCGCGGCTCGCAGCCTGGACTCAACCGGTCGTCGCAACACCGGCTTCCTGGGCCGATAGTAGATGCTCGTTGAGGGCTTCGGCTGGGGTCTTCCAGCCGAGAGTTTCTGGCAGGGCCTCAAGAGAGAAGCGATGCACCAGAGACTCTCCTCGACGATGCGTCAGGCGAGGCTGGAGATCTTCCAGTGCTGACGTACTACAACGCCCGCCGACGCCACAGCGCCCTCAACTATCTCTCGCCCGTCGAGTTCGAACAGCAACACCAGAGAGAACGTAGACTCACACTCGCAGCATGAAACCCTGTGTCCACACTCCGGGGGTCACCTCAACGCCCTCCGCCCCCACGGCGGGCTGCAAGCCCACCACGCCGACGAGCGCACCGTACGTGCCCTGCTGCGCGAGGAGTTCACCGACCTGCGCCTGGGCACCCTCAACCACTGCCTGCGGCAACCAGAGACCGCCGAATGCCAGAGCGGCCTGCCCGATGACCAGCGAGGCCAAGCCCCGCTGATCGGGGCCTGCCAGCCCGCCCGTTGCCGCAACTCCACCATCACCGCGTCCCACGCCCCGATCTGGATTGCTGAGGAACACGACCTGATGGCCACCCTCAAAGACCGGCGCCTGGCCCCGGCCCGCCGCGAGGCCGTCCTGGCCCGCCCTCGCCGACGTCCAGCGCATCACCCATGCGCTCAACCCACAGGAAGACAGCCCCTGATGCCCGTCTCTGCCGCCACCGAGGCGAAACTACGCGCCGCCATGGCCCGGCTGCTGGCCGGCCAGCCCCAGCACACCAGCGGCGCACTGACCAAAACCAACCTCGCCCGCGAGGCCCAGGTCAGCCACGCCACCATGCACCGGGCCCAGAACGTGCTGGCCGAATGGGACGCCCAGGTCGCCTGCCCCGTGCTGCGCCCCCCGGGCGAGACGGCCCGCGACGAGACCATTGCCGTATTACGCAGACAGCTTCGTGAGGCGAAAGCGACGGTGACCGAACTTCAGAGCAAACTCGACGCACTCGCGGCGGTCACCGCGAACCTGTACTACGAGAACCTGGCGCTGAAGAAGCGCGACAACAACCGGAGACTCGCCCCTTTCTCCTCCGCCAAATAGGACTGTCCACGTGGGATGAGTCGTGCCGAAGCCGTGGCCCTGCTGACCGACGGAAACGGCACCGGATCAAGACGGACAAGCGGGATGCCCAGCGGCTGGCGAAGCTGCTGCGGATGGACGAGCTGCCGGCGGTGCGGTGCCGACGCCGACCGAGGATGCCGCCCGCGATCTCGTCCGGGGCCGGGACGACGTCCTTCCGGGACCTAGCCCATGCCCGCAACCGGGTCTCCAAGCTGTTGCTGCGGCAGGGCGGGTCTGGCGCGGCGGGACGGGCTGGACTTGTGTGCACCACGAGTGGCTGTCCGGCCAGCGGTTCACTGATGCTGAAACGCAGTTCGCCTTTGACGAGTCATGGACGAACGTCGACTCGGGCGCGGTACTTATCGCGTCTGGGCGCGGGGCACCGTTCCCGCCCCGAATGCGGGGCGCCAGGTAGCTGGCGCCCCGCATTGCTGAGTGGAGGAGTAGACGGGACTAAATGACGAGGACCGTCACCCAGAGCGCCCACATTCCCACCGTGAGGACGAGAACGGCGCCTTCACTGAGCCAGCGGCCGATCCAGACGAGAACATTCTGTCCGGCCATCTCGGCTCTCAGGGACCGTTGGGCCAGCATGTGGCTCAGCTGGCGTGATACGAACAACGCGCTGGGCACTGCAGGGACCAACGAGAGCGCAATCCGCACGTACTGCTCTGCGGTTGTACTGCCCGGGATCAGCAAGAGACTTCCGACCCCGAGCAGGACTGCGATCACGAACCACAGCCATGAGCGAAGGGCCAGTGCGTCAGAAGCCGGACGCCATACGCCGCACGCATCCTGCTGGCGGATCTTTCCGGGCCGCGCCTGGAGTAGGTCCGACACAGCCTTGTCGGCTTCAGCGGCTGCGATCGCCGCTTCCTTTCGATCCCCTTTTGCGAAAACGAGGAACGCCAGAGTGGCCAGGCGGGTCTCGCAGGCTCGCAGGATCCGCTCGCGATTCTTGATCACCACAGCCATCGTCGCCATCCTTGCTGCCGGTAGGAGTGATGCTCCCCGTACAGCCCGTAGGCCATGGAACCTCCGCCGTACCACCGGTCGATCCCGTCCGCGCGCCGCGTGTAGTGGTGATGGTATAGGCGGTGTGCCTTGGCTGCTCTGCTGCGCATCCGCTTGTTGTACCTTCCGCGGCCGCGAGCTCCCTTGGCATACCGGGCCATCTTGCGGCCCTTCCAGAATTTTCCGGCGTAGCGGAAGCCCTTGCCGGCACCGAACGTGGCGCTTCCGGCTATGTCCATCCAGCCGCTCCGGTCGCCGTGGCGGACCTTGTAGATGCCGCGGCCGAGGGAGATCCCCGCGGAGATGGCGGAACAGGCGGCGCAACCGAACATGCCGGCTATCGCAAGTCCGGTGCCTACCCGGTCGATCCATTTGCCCCAGCCGAACCGTCCGTCGAGGTCGTAGCAGTTGACCGGGTCGGCAGTGCAGTAGTCGTAGGCGTTGGCGTTGCCGCCGGGGATTGGGTCGACGGAGAGGAAGCGTCCGAGGGCCTGGTCGTAGAGGCGGACGCCCATGAGGATGGCGCCGGTGACGGTTTCGCTGGAGCGTTGTTTGCTGCCGATCCAGCCGTAGCGGGTGGCGGCGGTGCCGGCTTCCGGATTGCCGTATTCGTCGTGGGCGAGGGCGACGACAGGCTTGGTGGTGTCCAGGGGGAGCTGGACGGTGACGTCGCCGTGGATGTTGGTCAGTTGCAGGACGGTGTCACCCGTGGTGCTGGTGGTGGCGTCAAGGTTGCCGCTGCTTCCTTGGACGTTGCGGGTGGTGACGCCTGCTGTGTCCTCCTTGATCCAGTCGGGGCTGTCGCCGTCGCCGCCGTAGTGGTTGGTCTTCGCGCTGGTCTGCGTCCAGGTGGCGCCGCCGTCCGCGGTGCTTTCGGTGGTCCAGGCGGCGAGGCGCTGGGCGGCGTCCAGGGTCCAGGTCTGGCGGCTGGTGGCCGTGGTCTGCTGCCGGACGAGGTCGTTGGTGTAGTAGCCGATGGTCGCGCCGGAGGCCTGGGTGGTGGTGCGGCCGAAGGCGTCGTAGACGATGCCCGCCTTCACCAGCCGGTCGGCGCTGTCATAAGTGCTGGTGGTTGTGGTCGCGCCGGTGGAGGTGCAGGCCGTACCGGCCGCGCTGGTGGATGTGGCCAGTGCGGTGCGGTTGGTGTTGTTGTCGAAGGTGTAGCCGCGGCGGGTGCAGGTGCCGTCGGGGGCGGTGTCGTCGGCCCGGGTCAGGCGGCCGGTGTTGTCGTAGGTGTAGGTACGGGCGTAGGTCTGGCCGCCGGTGTCGGTGTCGGTGACGGTCTGGCCCTGGATGGAGTGATCGGCGGTGTCGTCCACCCGCTTGGACAAAGCCGGGTCGTCCAGGCCCCACTTGAAGCCCTGGCCGTCGGTGGATGTTGTATCCAGCGTGCAGGTCACCGCCCCGGCGGCCTTGGCCGCCCAGGTGTCCTGAGCGTAGGTGGCACAGGACACGGTCGGTGCGGCCGGCAGACCGGTGTTCAGCACGAAGGTGGTGTAGCCAGACCAGGAACCGTAGTCGGTGCCGTCGAAGGCCCGAGACCGTGCGCGCAGGTGAGTGCCGGCCGGAAAGGCGTTGGCCGAGGGCACCGCAAGGGTCGATGTGAACCCTGTCGGCACTGTCTTGCCGTAAGCCGTGTACGCGTAGGTGGTGTCGCTGTAGGCCGGATCCGCGGTGAGCTCGAACTGAGCCTGGGCGCTACCGCCGTCCGCGTCACTCACCTTGGCCGACAGCGTGGGGGTGAGCGAGGTGACGTACCGCTTGCCGTTGTAGGCGTTCACCACCGACGGCGAGATAGCCAGCGCCGAAGTGGTGGCATAGGAGTTGTACGTGACCGTCAGATGCGGTTCGACCGAGTTGTCCCCGGAGATGTAGTTCGCCGAGCGGAAACGGCGCCAGGTCAGGGTGTCGGTCTCGTTGGCCCCGAGGATCTGAAGGCCGTAGTTGGCCGAGCCGTTGGCCCAGGCCTGCACGATGGCGTCGATGTCGAAGTTCATCGTGCCGGCCGGGCAGGAGGAGCTGTAGCCCAGTGCGGCGGTGTTGGTCACCGCGCCCGTGGTGGTGGTTGTCGGCTGGGCACCCCAGGTGATGGTCGACGAGGACCAGTTGGAGGTGATCCGGCGGACCTGCGTGCCTGCCCCGGACGTGGAGCAGGTCGAGGAGTAGTACGAGTACAGGGACAGGTTCGTGTCGGTGATGTGCTTGCCCGCGAACTTCGACACGTCGAAGTTGAGGTACGAGCGCGCCTTGTGCGTCCCGCCGTCGTACGTTCCCGACTTCAGCTCAGTCGAAGAGACCTGCGAGTCGGTGTAATCCGGAGTCTGGAGCCAGGTGTCCGTGGTGACCGCGAGTGTGGAGGTCGGGTCGACCGTCACCGGGTACGTGGCCTCGGTCAGGAAGTGCTCGTCCGGGGTGAGCACCAGGGTCTGGGATCCGTCAGCGGCTGTCTCGATTTTCGTGGCGATCCTGGCCTGGTGCTCCGGCTCACCGGAGACGGGGTTCTTGCTCGAGTCCCACATCATCGGTGCCGGTGCCTCGGCGACCAGCTTGCCGCTGGAGTCCTGCAGCAGCAGATGACCGGAGTCGGCCTGGGACAGCTTCAGCCCGTCCAGGTCGAGCGGCATGCGGTAGGACACCGCACCGGCCGGGGCCTTGTCCAGGAGCACGTTCTGCGAGAAGCCTTGCGGCAGGGCAGTGACCGTCAGCGTCTGCCCCTCACCCAGACCGTACGAGGCGGTGTCGTCCTTCACCGTCGGCGTGGGGAGCTTGCTGGCCCAGCCGAGCCCGAAGGACTTCTCCCCCTTGGACACGCTCGCGAGGGCAGTGTCGCCGCCGTCGGCGACGGTGATTTCGGCGGCCGCGACGTCCGGTGTCAGCGCAGGACCGGAGTCGGACAGCGACGTGTCGATGTCCCGCCAGACGCCGTTCTGGTCGACCCGGATGGGCCCGGCGTAGCTGGACGTCTGCAGTTCCCCGGTCGGCAGTGCATACGTTGTCGAGTCCGCCGTCCGCTCCGACAGGACTTCGATCTTCCGGTCCTGAAGCCGCGCCGTCAGCAGCGCGGAAGCCTCATCCTGTGCCTCTGCCGGCCCCGGCGCCACCACAGACGGGGCGGATGCGGCTGGCCTCTCGGCGGTCAGCGCTATTGCTTCCCCGGTGGACTCCACCACCATGGCCGTCTCAAAGGCCAG
This sequence comes from Streptomyces sp. SLBN-118, assembly GCF_006715635.1. Classification (NCBI taxonomy): domain Bacteria; kingdom Bacillati; phylum Actinomycetota; class Actinomycetes; order Kitasatosporales; family Streptomycetaceae; genus Streptomyces; species Streptomyces sp. SLBN-118. The sequence continues at coordinate 40,583 of NZ_VFNP01000002.1, read as the reverse complement.
CAACAACGACAGAGAACCAGCTATCCGGCGCAGCCGTCTACGTGCGGTCGGCGCAGGGGACACGCTGAGCCACCCCGGTGGCCGCTCGTGAACCGAAAACCCATTACGTCTCCTTCAATAGATCTCCACACAGGGGATCAAGCAGGAGATTTACAGTCCGGGGTCCAGCGGTGCTCCAACCGGGGGTGCCACGGAGTTGCGAAAACGGGTCGGCCACGGGAAGGCGGACGGGGATATGCCCGTATTGAAGGATCTTGGCCGATGCCGCGGAGGGGCTTCAACTGCAATGAAAGGTAAAGGGACAGCAATGGAATGATCTAGGTGAATCTTTACCTTTCTGTGCAGATCTGGCCTTGAGCTGAGCAACTCGCTTCGAACGAGGGTGCCTTCACGCCAAACCAAGAGGTACAGGGAGTGTAAAGTCGATCAAGAAATCAAGACGATCGGTCGTCGAAATATTTCGATCATGAAAATCGACTCTGGTGCCCCAGTTTGAAATATGGCGCTTCGGTTGGAGAGTTAGCTCCGGAATGTGGGACCTGAAAGGTGGGCAACTCGGCTCTGTCGCAAGGAAGTCAGGCATGAAGGGGCGGCTGGGCGTCCCGGGGGCAGAGCCGCCGACGGCGGGACAGGTGGCCGGCCCGGATGTTGATGGCTCACTCGACGGTGTTGCGCTTCCTATACGGCTCTTTGTCGAAACCGGGTGGGCGTCCGCCGCGTGAGCCCTTGCGCAGGCCGGCCGCCTGACTGTCGGTCTTCTCCAGGATGGCGTGCAGAATACCCTTTCGCCCCAGGTAGTTGAGTTCAGGGCCCGATGCTGCACGCCTGTGGGCGGCGAGGCGGTCCGGCTTCTTGCGCGGTCTGCCTCGCCCCGGCCGGAGGACGCGGATCGTGACGCTCAGGGCAGGAGCCAGCCGCAGCCCACCGCGCTCAGGTGGAACTTGGTGGTGAGATCGCCCCGCGAGCGGCCGTCCGGGCCGCGGCGGATGTCGCCGGAGAGATCGACTGTGACATCGCGGTCGATTCCACGATCGTGCGTGCTCACCAGCAAGGTCGGTGCCCACCGACCCGCCACCGGCCCTTGCCAAGTCAAAGGGAGCCAAAGCCGCGACCAGGCCGAAACACGGTGGCAGAGCCTGCACGCCCGACTGGTGAAGGTGGTGGAGTAGGTGATTGCCTGCGCGCAGTGCAAGCCGGGCACGTCCGTGGCAAACCTGCCGTCGCGGTGGTGCACGCCACCCATGCGGGGTTCAGACGACGCCGGGTCGCTCCCACTCTGCTCCGCCTTCGCGTGAACCCGTACCACGACACCGTCAACCAGCAGCATGCGCGCCGCCACGGACGACGGATGAAGTTCCCACTCGTCCTTTGAGACGCCCCGCCCGGTGATTAGAACGGTCCATGCCCTCAGGGCCACCAGCTCAGTTGAGACAACGCGGCCCTTGAGACAGCCCAGCTGTTCCTAACACCGGCTCGCTGCGCTACTTCGACCGTGACCCCCGCCAACTGGCCCAGCTGGTGAGACTGCGCGTCCTAGCCCTGCACGGGATCAACGCCACGATCGGATCGGCGAGCAACTGCACGCTGGCCGCCATGGCCGCCGACGCCACCGCACCCGGCCACATCACCCACGTCGACCACCCCCGACGCGATCGCCGCCTCGTGCGTTCTGAACGGTTCCAGCAGTTCTGCCTGGCCGCGCTCCCCAAGGGCCCGGACATCCACGCGGTGGAGCGGTGGAGCGAAGAAGGCTCACGTCCCCGAGGCCTCGCCATCACCTTCAGCTCCGGTGCGCAGTTGTGGGCCGGCATCACCGGCGTCGCCGCGCCCCGGCGAGAAACTCGACCAGCCCGAGAAGCCGGTGAGGAGAGAGCCGCCTGCCGAAGTGCCGCTGCCGGCACTGTACGAACAGGGAATGATCATCCCTGCGCGGGCCGAGCCGTACCTCGCGGCGCTCCTCGTCAATGCCGCCTCCGACGAGATCGCCCGCGCCTACAGCTACAGCGACCGTCCGACCCCGGCCATGCACCCGTGCGTCGGCGTTGAATTCCACTCGGGCGCCCGCGCGAACCTGCCCTTCGTTCACACCGCCCGCCCCGGACAAGGACGCGGCCGCAACGCATTTCAGCTGCAGAGCGAGTTCTGAGGCCGCCCCTCCCCGATGTCGCGGGCTCAGCCGGCCGGGGGGAGCGCGGCGCTGTCCTGCGCCTTTCGCGAGCGCTCGGCAAACATCGTGGCCCAGGCAGTGAGCCGGTCGATCTCCGTGTACTTGGCACTGCCGACTGCGTCGATCGTCAGCACGGTCGTACCCACCTGTACCTGGGTGGTAGTTCTGGGGTAACCCGTGGTCTTGGCCGTACCCCGCCAGGCGGTGCCCTGCTCCCCGATGGCCTTGAGGGGTACTTCGCTCAGGATTCGATCCACCTGATTCTTGGTCCGGAGCGCACGGTATGCGTTGGCTGCCGCCTTGGTGTCCTCATAGGCGTAGAGGATGAAGTGGGCGCTCGCTTCCCCCTTCGCGGTGTAGACGGAGGACCCGACGGAGACGGCTCCCATGCAGAGGAAGCCATTCGGCTGCCCAGCGACACAGTCCCCGGTGCTCGGATCCCAAACGGGAAGCGGGGTCCGCATGCCGTTCTTCAGCCCTGGGACGGCATTCACTTCCGGTAGGGCGACGCCCACCTGCTTGTCATTGAGTACGGCCGCACCCGCCTTGGGTGCTGCGGTAGCTTTCGTGTCCTTCGCGGGCGGGTTGTCGCCGCCCGTTGCGCATCCCGTCACCAGGACCATCGCAGTCGCCCCCGCCACCGCGAAGCGCGTGTATCTGCCGCTCGTCATGTCCCCGCCCCTTGTCGTGAGCCGCTGATCATACGGAGGTCCCGCTCCTGTCCGGGCGGTGCCCCGAGGGGGCGGTCTCCAGCACGACTTGCTGCGGAGGGCGACGAGACCTGCTTGCTCACCCGCCGAAGCCTGGCGCTCGCTGACGCCGCCCTCACTGCCGGAGGCCACGTCACCGGCGTCATTCCCCGTGCCCTGCACACTCCCAGCGTCGTCCACCCCGCCCTTTCCGTCCTGCAGGTCGTCCCCGACATGCCCCAACGCAAGCAGCGTTGTTGGCGGCCATGAGCGTGAAGCCACTGTCGGTCTGGAGCATGCTGTGCATGATCTTGTCGGCGGCGTCTCCGGCTTCCTTCCGGCTGAAGGTCGCCGAATGTGTTCACCGCCAGGGTGCCGCCGAAGATCCCCTTGTAGAACTCCATGGCTTGCCGGGCGTCGCCGTCGAAGGCGATGTACGGGTTGAGGCGAGAGGGCACGAGGTGTTCCTTTCGTGATGAGACGTGAGTTCTGGCAGATTAGGCCGCGTGCTGCCGGTCATCGGGGCGACTCCCCGGCACGTGAACGTCGGCATGCTGCCGCCCCCGCCGTTCCGCCCGGTCGCCGCCGCCTTCAATCCGTGGGACTTCGCTCCGTAGGCCGTCCTGAAATGATCAGAAGCGCCAGGTGGGCACGCTGGCCCGGTAAGCGCCCGGGGTCGCGCCCGTCCACCGGCGAAACGCGCGGATGAATGTCGCCGCATCGGCGTAGCCGAGCCGTGCGGCAATCTGGTCGACTCCGAGTGCGCGGGTGGACAGCATCTCGACGGCGCGAGCGTGCCGCGCTTCGTCCACCAGGCGCCGGTAGGACGTGTCTTCCGCGGCCAGACGGCGGTGCAGCGTGCGGGTGGAGACGTACAGCTCGGCCGCGGCAACACCCATGTCGGGGATCCCGTCCTGCCACTGCATGAGCACTTCCCGTACCCGCGCTGCGAATCCGGTGTCGGCGCGGCGGGCCAGCAAGACGTCGCACTCGCGTTCGCATATCTGCATTGTGTGCCGGTCCGCCTGCGGCAGCGACTGATCCAGTGCCGCTGCGCGGGTGACGATCGCGTTGCGCGGCGCCCCGAAGGCGATCGGCGTTTCGGCGAACGCCTCGTACGGTGAAGGCCCTTCAGGTTGTGGGAAGCGCAGGTCCAGCCGGAGGGGTGTGAAGGGCCGGCCCACAATGGTGTCCAGGATGGTACGAATGTTGGCCATTTCCCGCTCGACGAAGAAGTGCCGGACGGGCTGGGGCACGAGCCTGTCGTCCAGGACGAGGCGGACCTCGTCTCTGTCTTCCTGAAGGTGGATCCCGACCATGGCGAAGGTGAGTTCCAGATAGCGCAGTCCCACAGCCGCCGCCTCGCGCAGCGTCGGGCTGGCGAGGAGTGCGAAGCCCCACACGCTGTACGTGCGCAGCGGAATCCGGCTGCCGACCTCAAGGCCCAGGCCGGGAGTATCGCCTGTGGCGCGGACCAGGTTCTGAGCCACGACGAGCTCCTGCCAGGCTCGGACGTGTGCGGTGTCGTCGGCGAGAGCGTTCCGGTCCACGCCACTGCCGTCGAGGCAGGCCAGTACGGGCACTCCGTGCTCGACCCCGACGTCGACCATCGTGCGGACGCCTGCGATGCCTCGCTGGAACAGCCGCGGAGTTGTGGAGACTTCGGCTGTCGCCTTGTGTCCGGAACGGCCAACAGCATGGCTGCCTTTGCCTGGAACAAGCACGACCAATCCCCCTAGCATCGGAAGGGATCGATGCGGCGTATCCCGCCGCGGGCTGCCATTCAGCCTATCCGGGATGCGTGTGCGGGCCAGCGCGCGTAGGCGGTATCAGCCATGGTCGCCCGGGGTTCGGCGCATCCCACAGCCATCGCGTGTGCAACCGCTGTAATGGAATTTCCGAATCGCCCGGACGGAGTGATTGATGTACGAATTCAGCACGGTGGAAGTGATGCTGGTCGACAATGAGGATCTTGTGCGCAGGGGTTTTCGGCAGGCCCTCGCGGAGGCGTCGGATATTACCGTGGTCGCCGATACGAGGGTCGGCGAGACGGCATGCCGAATGGTCGAGCAGCGGCGACCGCAGGTCGTACTCCTCGACGCCGAATACGAATTCATTCAGAAACTCGCTCGGCCTGCCCAGGCGCCAGCACCCGGAATCATTGTCCTGACCAGCATCGGCCTTGACAGTCATTTGTTCGGGTCGCTGAAGGCGGGTGCGAGCGGGTTTCTGCTCAAGAGCGCAAGCCAGGAGGAACTGACCTCAGCCGTCCGTGCGGTCGCCCGCGGTGCGGCTTTCATCTGCCCCACGATGACCCGGCGGCTGATCGATCGGTTCGAGATCCTCCCGCCGCCGCACGAGCGTTCTCACGCGGCCGCTCTGGCTGCCCTGAGCGGCCGGGAGAGGCAAGTCCTGTGGGGTATAGCCATGGGCAGGTCGAACCAGGAGATCGCCCACGAGCTGCACGTGTCGCCCGCCACCGTGAAGTCCCACGTCTCGCGCATCCTCGCCAAGCTCGAGTTGCCGAACCGGATGCACGCGGCATTGATGGCCCAGCGGAGCGGCCTCGTTCAGTCACCCCGGACTACTGAGCCTCCCGGCCGTCCCGCGCCCGCGGTCAGGCGGGCTTGGTGAACGCCAGGACCACGTTGTGTCCTCCGAAACCGAAGGAGTTGGAGATGGCCGCGGTGACCTCGGTGCGCCGCGGACTTCCCGTGACGAGCTCCACCTTCACCTCGGGGTCCTTGTCGTGGAGGTTCCTGGTCGCGGGAATCACGTCGGTGAATACGCTCAGGGCCGTGAAGATGGCCTCGATCGCGCCGGATCCTCCTATGAGATGGCCCGTTGTCGATTTGGTCGCCGTCACGAGGGCATGCGGTCCGATCGATTCCAGCACTGCCGCTGCTTCGATGCGGTCCCCGACGGGCGTACCGGGAGCGTGCGCATTGACGTGGATGACGTCCTGCGGGCTGAGGCCACCGGCGCGCAAGGCCCGGCGGATGGCCCTGACCTGACCGTCCGTCGAAGGAGCTGTCATGGCGTGCGCGTCGGAGCTCATGCCCGTACCGGCGAGCGTGGCGTACGTCCGCGCGTCGCGAGTTCGTGCGGATTCGGCTCGCTCCAGTACGACGACACCGGCGCCTTCGGACATGACGAAGCCGTCGCGGGCGCTGTCGAACGGCCGCGACGCGGCCTGTGGGTCCTCATGACGGCTGGACAGGGCTCCCATACGGGCGAAGGCCGCCATGGACAACCGGCCGATGCACGCCTCGGTGCCGCCGGCGACAACGACATCGGCACGCCCCGCACGCAGTATGGCGAGCCCCATGGCGATTGCCTCCGCTCCGGAGGCGCAGGCACTGGTCGGCGCGTGGGCGCCGGCGCGGGCGCCGAGGTCCAGACTCACGGCGGCCGCCGAACCGTTGGGCATCAGCATCGTCACCGCGAACGGCGACACGCGGTCCGGCCCCTTCGCCGAGGAGACGTCATGCTGCTCGACCAGCGTCTTTCCTCCGCCGAGGCCGGTGCCGATCACCACGGCCAGCCGCTCCGGCGCCACCTCGGGTGCGCCTGCGTCGGCCCACGCCTGTCGTGCGGCCACCATGGCCATCTGCTGGCAGCGGTCCATACGCCGGGCCTCAACCCGGCCCAGTACCTCGGTCGGTTCCTGACTCAGCCGGCCTGCCAGTCGTACGGGCAGGTCGCGGGCCCATGGTTCGTCCAGCACGGCGATCGGGGACTCGCCGGCGAGCAGAGCGGTCCACGTGGAGTGGACGTCGGCACCCAGGGGCGTCGTCATTCCTAAACCCGTGACCACAACGCCTGTCGTACGGATGACTGTTCCGTTCGGGAGACCGGGGAGAACGGGGAGATCCGGGAGCTTCGGATAACCCATGAAGTAGTCGTCAGATGCTTCGTAGGACATCACGGTTCCCTTTCTGAAGCCTTCTGGGGAAATGTTCTCCCTTGGACGTGGGCCGTTTGTCGTCCACTGCCCTTGGTCATGACGGTAGCCAGTACGAGACGCTTTCCGTAACGGCCGACGGACGGAACCGTGAGGGCGACCGAAGGCTAATTTCTGTCCGCCTTCCGGGCTACTCGGCACTTGCCTCCGGTAGGGGAGGGACACCGTCCGACGGCGAATACCCCATACTCCTCCGCCGACTTAGCATCTCTTCGAGTGCAACGGCAAAGGCAACGCCAATGGCCAAGCCGAACAGGAGGACCACGATGTCAGAGGATGCCAACACAGATTCCCGACCCGAGCCGACGACCTTGGTCGAGCTCTGCACGTATCGCGCGTCCAGGGAGCCCGATCGACGGATGTTCGCCTTCCTGGAGAACGGCCTCGACGAGTCCGACTCGCTCAGCCTCGCCCAACTAGACGCCCGCGCAAGGGCGATCGCCGTGCGTCTGAGCAGGCACGCCGCGCCGGGCGCCCGCGCCGTGCTGAGTTTCCCGCCGGGCCTGGACTTCGTGTCCGCCTTCTTCGGGTGCCTGTATGCCGGCCTGATCGCCGTGCCCGCTCCTCCGGTGCTGCGCGTCGGCGTCGACGACCGCTATACGCGCTTCCAGGCGATCGTCGACAACTGCCGGCCGGATCTGCTGCTGTCGAACGGGTCCAGGCTCAGCCGTGTTGAGGCGTTGCTGAAGGACATGTCCACACCGCACCGGCCGACCTGTGTGGCGACGGACGAGATCGGTGAGGCGGACGCGGATGGCTGGAACGCCCCCAGGATCGGCCCCGATACGGTTGCCTACCTGCAGTACACCTCCGGCACGACCGGTCCGCCCCGGGGCGTAGTGCTCACCCACGGCAACGTCCTGCACAACCTCTCGCTGATCCTGGCCAACGGTTCCCGGGCCACGGACGATCTCGCACGGCAGCCGCCGGTCGTGTCCTGGCTGCCCGTGTTCCACGACATGGGACTCATCTCCGGAGTTCTTCAGCCGATCTATGTCGGGTACGACGCCGTGCTGATGCCGCCCACGGCGTTCACTCAGCAGCCGGCCAACTGGCTGCGCGCGATATCGGACCGCGGGGCCGGCATCAGTTCGGCACCCGGTTTCGGGTACGAACTGTGCCTGCGGCGGGTGTCCGAGCAGCAGTTGCGTTACGTCGATCTCAGCGGCTGGCAGATCGCGGTGGTCGGGGACGAGCCGGTGCGTGCAGAGATGATCGACCAGTTCAGCGCCATGCTCGCCCCCTTCGGCTTCCGCCGCGAGGCGTTCTTCCCGAGTTACGGCATCGCCGAGTCCACCGTCATGCTGAGCGGCGGGCCGGTGGAGCCCGAACCGGTGATCCGCCGGTTCGACGCGGTGGCGCTGGCGAAGGGCAAGGTGCAGCCGTCCGCGCCCCAGGACGAGGCCCGCCGACTGGTCGGCCTGGGCCAGTTGCACCCGTCCATGACCATCGCGGTGGTGGATCCGGCCACCGGCGAACCGTGCGCCCGGGACGAGACGGGCGAGATCCTCGCTTCCGGACCGAGTATCGGTACCGGGTACTGGAACGCCCCCGCGGAGACGGCAGGTACGTTCAACGCCGCCGTGCGCGGACACGAGGGCCGCCGGTTCCTGCGCACTGGCAGCCTCGGCTTTCTGGACGGCGGTCAGCTCTTCGTCACCTGCCGGGTGGCCGACCTCATCGTCGTGGAAGGCATGCAGCACTACCCGTACGACATCGAGGCGTCCGCGGCAGGAAGCCACGCCGCGATACGGGACGGCTGCTGCTGTGCCTTCACCGTCGAGGACGGCGGACGCACGCGCCTCGTGGTCCTGGCCGAGATCAACAGCCGCTTCCGCGTGGCAGCGGGCCATGCCCCGGAGACCCCGTCAGGTGCCCGCGTGACCGTGGGGGCGGATGAGGTCGAAGAAGCCGTCCGCGAGGCCGTCTTCGCAGGCCACGGCCTCCGGGCTGACGACGTTCTCCTCCTCAAGGCCGGTTCGCTGCCGTTCACCACCAGCGGCAAGCTGCAGCGCGCCCAGTGCCGGTCCAGGTACCGGGCGCGGGCGTTCGAGACTGTTTGAACCTCGCTCCGTGCAGGCAGGGCGGGCACTTTGCCGCCGCCTCCTTCCTCCTTCCTCCGTTTGGAGTGGTCTCATGCGTACTGATCAACAGCACGGTGTCCGACTGCCCGAGGGGGTGGCCGGCGAGTACGGCGAGCTGCCGACGCTGACCGACCTGTGCCGCGCTCGTGCGGCGGCCGAGCCCGACCGGAAGAGCTTTGTGTTCCTGGGCGACGGGGTCGAGGAATCGGACTCATTGACCCTGGCGAAACTCGACCACCACGCACGGGCGATCGCCGTGACGCTGCGAAAGCAGGTTCCCACCACGCGCGCACGCGCGCTGCTGAGCTACCCGCCGGGACTGGATTTCCACGCCGCCTTCCTGGGCTGCATCTACGCGGGTCTGATCCCTGTACCGGTGGCTCCGCTCGACGGAACGCGGGGCAACGCCAAGTGGACCCGGGTGGAGTCGATCGCCGCGAGTGCCGAGCCCTCCCTGTTCCTGTCCACCGGCCCGATGCTTGCCGCCGCGGAGCCGGTCCTCACCGGCATCGACGGGCTCGTCCGACTCACACGGGTGGCGACCGACGAGGTCTGCATGGACCGGGCCATCCAGTGGACCCCGCCGGTGGCCGCCGCCGAGATGGTCGCCTACCTGCAGTACTCCTCGGGATCGACCGGCGTGCCGAAGGGCGTCGCGATCACTCACGGCAATGTGCTGCACAACCTGTCGTTGATATACGACAACACGCGCCGGCCTGCCGACGATGCCGGGCTGCCCCGCCCGTCGTCGGTGTCGTGGCTGCCGTCGCACCACAACATGGGCCTCATCTGCAACGTCCTCGACCCCCTCTTCTCCGGCCGCGACGTCACCCTGTTGCCCACGATGACATTCGTACAGCGTCCGCTCACCTGGCTGCGAGCGATCTCCCGGCTCGGACGCGCGGACAGCTGCGCGCCGAACTTCGCCTACGACTTGTGCGTCCGCCGGGTGACCGACGCCCAGCGCCGTGAACTCGACCTCAGTCGTTGGGAGATGGCTCTGGTCGGAGGCGAGCCCGTCCGCGCCGATACGCTCGACCGCTTCAGCGAGGCATTCGCAGAGGCCGGATTCCGACGCGAGGCGCTGTCCCCCGCGTACGGCCTCGCCGAGGCGACAGTGATGGTCACGGCCTGTCCGGTCGGCAAGGACCCGGAAGTCCTGCGGGTGGACTCCGAGGCGCTCGCCGCCGGAAAGGTGCGCCCAGCCGCGTCGGCACAGGACAGTCGGGAGCTGGTCGGCTGCGGCCCGATCCATCCGTTGAGCACGGCTATTGCTGTCGACACGGAGAAACGCAAGCCCTGCGAGGAGGACGAGGTGGGCGAGATCTTCGTGTCCGGCCCGAGCGTTGCGACGGGCTACCTGAATGCTCCCAAGGAGAGTGCCGAGACCTTCATGGGGACCCTTCCCGACCAGCCGGGCGAGCGGTTTCTCTGTACCGGTGACCTCGGATTCCTGCACAGCGGTGAGCTGTTCATCACCGGTCGGGCGAAGGACGTCATCATCATCGCCGGTGCCAACCACTACCCGCAGGACATCGAGGCCACCGTTGAGGCCAGCCACCCGGCAGTCCGCGAGTTCGGTACGTGCGCAGTGTCGGTCGACGACGGCGCACACGAGCGGCTCATCGTGCTCGCTGAGACGACGACCGCAGCCGGCGGCGAGAGTGATGAGCCGGTGAACGCCCAGGAGATCAAGCGGGAGATCAGGCGCGCCGTCCATGCAGGTCACCGCATCCAGGTTCACGATGTCGTCCTTCTCAAGCCGGGGACGCTGCCACTGACGACGACCGGCAAGCTGCAACGGCGCGACAGCCGGGACCGGTACCTCGGGGGCTCCTTCGAGGCCGCCCTGATCGAGTAGGGATCAGTCGTTGGCGGTGATGTCCGCCGCTGCCCCGAACGGCGTACGCAGCCCGGCCGCGACGGCGTGCCGGGCTCCGGGCCACGTGGTCCCGGCCTGTAATGGGTGCCGAACGGCCCCCAGACCTCAGCTTGCGCGGGCGGGCGACGCCCACCGGGCCCGGAGCGTTCGACCGCGGTCGGCCTGCGCCAGGACGGAGATGCTCGAGATGTCCATCGCGGTGGCTGTCGTCGACCAGGTGGAGCGGGCGGCCGCCGAGGCAGGCGATGTCGCCGCCGTGACGTCCGTACGGCTCCTCGTCGGCGAGCTGGCCGGCGTGGTCCCCGACGCCCTCGCCTTCTGCTTCGAACTGGCCTGTGCCGGAACCGTGCTGGAAGGTGCCGAGCTGGTCACGGAGTCCGTCCCGGGGCGTGCCCGCTGCGAGGCCTGCGCGGACGAGTGGGCGGTCGGCATGCCGCCGCAGCTGTGCTGTCCGCTGTGCGGAAAGGCGACTGACGAACTGCTCTCGGGCCGCGAACTGCAGATCGCCGCCGTGCACGTGGAGGACGGCGAGGGGCACCAACGCACCCGTGAACCCATTTCCGAGGAGCAGGAGGGGCAGCATCATCCAGTGGAGCGCCGTGATGACGCCGCCGGCAGCGATCATGCGTACTAGGGAGGCCATGAACCGCTGGGCGTCCTGCACCATCATCCGTGTGCGTGTGACGCCGACTTCGGCGGCCTCCTGCCGGTCGGAGAACCCGTCTTCTCCGTATGTGGAGGCTTCGACGCGGCACACCGCAGCCACGAGAGCGACGTCCGCCTCCGTCATCAGGAGAGGTGTGACCCGCCCGTCGGCGTAGGAGGACAAGGCGCTGCTGATTCGGCCCACGCCCGCGGCCGCCGTCACGACGGTGAGCGCGGGCAGCGCAGCGTGGAGCCGTTCGGACACCTGGCCGGTTCCGAGGATGTGCGTCATTGCCTTAGCGGTGAATGCGAGGCCGAGGGCGGCCGCAGCTCCTGTGAGGACCTGGCAGGCAAGCAGCAGCACGACGGCGGTCCGGTCCACCGCCCAAGCCATGCACGCGGTGTGCCTCAGCACCGAGGGGAGGCGCCCGCACATCTTCGCGAAACTTGCCTCTGCCAGCGGGTTCTTGGCCGTACTTCCCCTCGAAGCTGAGGTTGGCCGGAGGTGGAGGGTGCGGCATCTCCACTTTTGCAGTCGAGGCGTCAGTCACGGTCACCCTGCATCCCTCCGTGGAGTTGGTACCGCACCTGGTGGCTCGGCAGTGCACGGCATAACGACGCGGCGGAGGAATCGAACGCGCTCGATTCCAGACGTGCTGAACCCCTTGAACCGCAAGGGGTCGAACGTGCGGCCGCCGCGCTGGGGCCCTCGTCTGGCAGCAAGGAATGGCCGAATCGCCGACGTCTGAAACGCCTGTGACCGATGAGGCTTTCCGGCGGCTGATCGACTCGCGGCAACAGCGGGTTACCACCGCGTACCAAGATCATTTTTGCCCAATTGGGCAAGCCCGCTCCAGATGGGCAACGCTCTGCCGGATCACGTGGGCGCTCTTACGCAGCGCCTTGACGAGTTGGCCGCGCAGCTCGTTGGGGAGCGACCCGGTTCCGAGTGCGCAGGCGTGGAGGAGAGCTCGGCAGTCCTGCGCCTCTCGATCGGTAGCGAGGGCGGTGAACAGAGGATGCGCCAGGGTCTCTCGGGCCGCGTAGCCATCGGTTGCTTTGTTCGTCCGGCGGTGCAGCTCCACGACCACCAGTCGGGCAGCCGGATCCTCGGGCGAAGCGATCACGTCCAGCACTGCAAGTCCCAGCCGCGTGTTGAAGACGGTCATGTCGTCCCTGTCTGGACGTTCGAGGTAGGTGGTCACCAGGTTCTGCAGGGAGCGCCGCCAGGTCGGCCCCGATATGCGGCGGCACAGGACCGTCAGGCAGTCCGTGACGGCGCCTTCCCATGCCTCTCCGGACACTGTGTGGGCCAGGAGACTGTTGGCGTCGAGGGTGTTTCCGCTCGCGAGGGCGGCGAGGACGGCGACTTGGCGGCCATCGAGCATGCGCTGTCCGACGCCGCGGTGCGCCTCGACGTGGGCGAGTGCTTCGGCCCAGCGGCCGGCAGTGGCCAGGGCGCGTGTGCCGTCGGCGAGGAGGACGCTCCATAGCCAGACCCGGACCTCTTGTCGGTCGTCGGCGTTCGCTACGAGGTAAGCGGGTACGGCGATGTCCTCGACCTGGGCAGGAGCCCCGGTGCTGACAGCGTCGAACAGTGCAAGGAGGCGTTGGCGGCCGACGTCGTGCTGCCCGGCGCGGATTTGGAGGCGCGCGAGGTTGACGACGGGTTCGAGTGCGCGGATCGCGACCCTGCCGGGCAAGGGGGCGGCGTGCAGGTAGGCGGCGGCGTGCTGGTGGCACATCGCGCGGGCGGTTTCCGGGGCGCCTACGTCGGAGGCGATCAGCGCGGCCTGGTTGTAGACCGTGGAGGCCATGCTCGGGTCGCCCAGGTTCGCTGCGGTGTCGGCGAGTTCGACCAGGGCGTGCACCCTCTGGGGCAGAGGGAGGCAGGCAGGGCGGGGACGAGCGATGAGCGGGAAGCGCTGGGCTACGGCGTCAGGAAGTTTCCACATGGTCCGCAGCGCTCCTTTCGGTGGTGGGGTCCGGGCCGAAGATGACGGTCTTGGCGGCGGCGGCGAGGGCGGCCTGTGTGGCGTAGGGCAGGCCGATCCGGTTCCAGGCGAAGAGCACGTGATGGGCCAGGACGTCACGCATGCCGCGGTGAAGCTGCCCGGAAGATGCGAGGTGGGCTAGTTCCCGTCCGGCGTCGGTGTAGGCGTGGGCCCAGTCGGCGGCGTGGGCCAGTGTTCCGCCCGTGCGCATCAGTTCTTCCGCGTTCACGGAGATGAGCCGGTGCACGGCGGCGTGAAGTCGGTCGCGGCTGTTGCGTTCGGTGTCAGGGGAGAGCGCGCGGTGGGCGCCGACGCGTGCCCAGACGTCGCCCTGCTCGTACCAGTCGAGTCCGGCGGAGCGCATCAGGAGGCTGCACAGCATGAGGGATGTCTCGCGCCGGTGTCTGCCGGCGTCGCCTTGGAGGTGGCCGACCATGCTGCGGCTGTCGCGGTGGAAGAGGCGGTGAGCGGATGCCATGGCGTCGGCGCCGCCGAAGGCGTACACCTCGGGTTCGTAGACGATCTCCGTCCACCCGCTGATGTACCCGTCGGCGATCAGCGCGTCCAGGCTCGGGCCGATGCGGTCCTGCGTGCCGGCTGCAGGCAGGTAGCGCACCCGCCAGCACGGACGCTTACGGACGAGGAACCACGCGGTGAGCGCGCCCTCCCCCTCTGCGGCGAGCAGGAGCGGGGCGAGTTGGGCCAGAGCAACTATCTCGGCGCGTTCCCAGTCCGGGAATGCGACGTTTGCCTGGCACCAGGTGGGTGAGTTCATGAGGCGGTCTCCGGGGTGTTCACGCCAGGGTGAGGAAGGTGTCCCAGTGCGGTCCGGGCGTGCTGCCCGTGCCGAGGGTGTGCAGGGCGAGGGCCGCGCCGGCGGCTCCGTCGAGGAGTTCCGGGTCGTGGTCGTCCTGGTCGAGAGCTGTGATCAGGCGGTCGGCCAGGCGCGGCAGCTCCGCTGTGATGGCGGTGTTGCCCGTCTCGGTGGCCATCCGCCACGCCGCGTGCAGCAGTCCGGCCGTGCCGTGGCACAGCCCGATCTCGGGAAGCTTGTCCAATTGGAGCGGTTCGCGCAGGGTCGCGAGGATCGCGTTCTCGGCTGCCTGAACGCGTGCCGGGTCGCGGAGCGCGAGTCCGGCCAACTGCTGGGCGCGGGCGGTGCCGCTGACGCCGTAACACCAGGAGGACCGAGGACGAAGGTTGCGATGGACGTGCCCGTCGCTCGCCTGCTCCATCGAGATCAGGCCCGGCCACCACGGGCCGGTCTCATCACCTTGGCGCCAGTGGTCGGTCCAGGCACAGATCCGTTCGATCGCGTCGACCATGCCGGGCACGGCCAGATCGCGCAGCAGAGCCAGAGACAGCACGGACAGGGCGGAGCCGATGCCGTGGGAGAGCCCGAAGTTCCCGTGCCCCTGGGGGTAGTCGGCGCTGGGTGCACCGGTAGGGGCGACGTTCATCCACCACGGCGGCAGTCCGGCCGGATCGGGCATGGGCTCGGTCAGGCGCACCAGGTAGGCCAGGACGTCCCGGGTGATCTCGTCGTGCGGGTGGCGGCTCAGGTGGTAGGCCCCCAGCCCAGACAGGCCCTGGATCAGGTCGAACTCTTCCATGGGGGGCCGCTCGGCGCGGTCGATGCGCCGGTGGGCCTCGGCCAGGCGGGTCCGGGTAACGGTGAGGGTCGCCTCGTCCAGGTGTCCCAGGACACGCAGGTACCGGCTCGATGCCGTGGCCGCGCGGTGCGTGATGAACGCGAGGGCCGGCGCGCCGAAGTACAGGCTCGCGTTGGCTGCTGCGCTCACTTCGCCGTGCACGGCCGTGGCCAGCCAGGTGTGCGCGGTGTCCCAGTCGCCGCGGCCGGTCCGGGCGCGCTCGATGTGCAGCAGAGCGATGCCCGAGGCTCCCCCGGCGAGCGACTGCGGCCAGGAGCGGCCGCCGTCCGGCCGGCCGCCGGGCCACACGGCGCGGGGGTCGGCCAGGGCGTGGGCCAGTTGATCGGCGGTCGACAGCGCGGCGGGGGCTGTCGTGGTCACGGTGTCCTCCTTGCTCGTGCCGTCCAGCTCAGGGCGGCGGCTCTGGCCAAGTGCAGGTGGGCGCGTTCTTGGGGCAGTCCCGGCCCGCACATGCGGACATGGTGGAGATGCAGCAGGTCCGCGAGCAGGTCCTGGGGGCGCGTCGCCCCGTTCTCCAGCGCACTGCGGAAGGCGGCCAGAGCCACGCGGCGTGCGGACCAGGCCGTGGTGACGCGCTCCAGGCCCGCAGGGGCCGCGTTCACCAGGCCGACGGCTTGGCGATAGACGTGGCGGGGCGGCGGGGTCCTCTCCGTGCGGGTGTGGTCAATCAGCCAGCGCATCGCCTCGGCGTGTTTGCCTAGCAGGCCGACGGCGATGTCCACCATGCTCGCGGCAGTCAGCGCGCGCGGGTCGGGTACGTTCTTCCCGGCCTGGACGGCGAGTTGAGCCAGGGCGGCGGCGGTGTCGGCGGCGAAATACGCCTCGGCTGCGTCGATGGCTGCGGGGCCGCCGAAGCGGCAGGTCTCCGGGTGGTAGGTCTCCACGCTGGCGTGGGTGATCAGGCCTCTGTGCCGAAGCTGCCGGGTCCACTCGCCGACCTTCTCGATGGCGGAGCCGAGGGTGCCGGGCGCGCAGGTCAGACGGACGCGGAGGTGATCCTCGGGGTCTCGGTAACGAACGAACCACCAACGAACTCCGCCCAGTTCTTCCAGCAGGGTCGGCAGGTGCCGGGTCAGGAGGGGGTTCTGCCGGTCGCGGTGCCCGTGGAGCTGGAGGTAGATGCGGTTGTCACAGCCGGGCAGATGGCCGTGCTCGCGGCTGGCAACGTGGCCCCGTCCCACGACAGGGGCGATGGCTTGGTCTGCTGCGGCCAGGGGGATGACGACCTCGTGAGCGCGGCCGCCGGTCCATCCCAGGTCCCTGGGCTTGGGCGCGGGGCGCAGCGTCACCTTGCCGTCTCGGTCCAGGTGCGTACGCAGCAGGGCCCGGTGTGAGGGCTCCGCCAGGTTCAGGGCCATGCTGTGGTCGGCCTCGCTCAGGTACACCCTCACGGGCAGATGAACATCGCGGCGCCATTGGGTCAGGGCTTCGTCCCACTGCGGCCATGGTGCCGGCGCGCTGGGCAGGTCGTCGCTGTTGAGGTTCCAGCGGGCCGGGGACAGGATTGTGCGCCCGTAGCGCAGCGCAGGGAGGAACGGCAGGTTGGAGGCGGCGCTGCCCCACATGAACCCGGTGCACGGGACGGCCAGCGCGACGGGTGCCTCGATCAGGAACCGTGCCAGCGGATGGGTGTGGTGTCCCAGATCCACGGCGTTCAGCAGCAGCGTGTGCACCGGGCGGCGGCGGGAGAGCGAGACCAGGTGCAGTCGTTCGGCGTCGGCGGTCACGGCCAGATCCGTCACGGGAATGAGGCTCGTGTCCGAGCCCTGGTAGTCGCCGAGTGAGATGACGAGCTCTGTCGCCTGAGGTGCGCGTGCGACGTTCTGGGCGCGTACGTACAGCGGGGTGGTGCTGATCTGGGCGACGAGCGCGTCCCGCTGTACGCCGGGCAGTCCGGCGTACACCTCGGTCATGCGATCGCGGTCTTTAGCGTCGAGCACGCCCAGGAAGCGGCCGGTGGTCGCTCCGGCCGAGCGTGCCACCCCGACGACGTGCAGTGTGAACTCGCCCTGTTCCAGTGCCGGAACGCTCGCGGCGTGGATGCGGACGGTCACCTCGGTGCTTGGCTGCACGGGGTGCCCAGGATCTGTGGCGGCCAGTTCCTCGAGCGCGGCATCGTCGAGCTGGACTTCGAGGCGGCGCCGCATCCCGGCGGCGTGAGCGAGCTTGATGGGTCGGCTGTCGCGGTCGGGCAGCGGGGAGGGCGCCTGCGCGGTGGTGGCCCCGAGATAGCCGCACGGGTATCCGAGCGCGTCGACGGCGTCCACGACGGGTACGACCGCCCTTGGCCCGTACCGCTCAAGGAACCGGCTCTGCCACTCGGTCCATCCGGTCAGCGCCGCAAGGGGTGCGAGGCGGGTGAGCGCCTTGGCTGCCGCTGCCGCCTCCTTCGCCACCGTCTTGGGGACGACCAGATCCCAGTCCACCCGCAGGTCGAGCGCGGGCTTGGGGGCCTTGCGTAACTCTGCTGCCTCAGCGGGCGCGAGATGCTGCGTGTATGTGAGGAGGGCGGCGAGCGGGTCGGTGACCGTCATCGCAGGGCGGAGGCTGGTGATCAGGAATCGTTGCCTGACAAGGCCGGCGAGTAGCTTCGCGATCGCGGCGAGCGGCGCGGTCGGGTAGCTGGTGGAGAGCTTTGCGGTGAGGTCGCTCCACAGGATCGGAGTCCGCGCGCTGTCCAGGGCTTCGCGGACCGGCTCGGTCACGCGCATCTGCACGTGTTCGGGAGCGCCGTCGCGCTCGCCGCGTGGGCGGTGCTCGATCACCACGTACCCGTCGTACTCGACGGTGAGGTTGGAGGTGAGCAGCATGAGATGGGGCCGCAGTCCGCTGTGCTCCTCGAACCGGTCGATGAGGGCCGTGGTCCATGCCGCGTCGGGCCTGGCGGCTGCCTGGTGCGCGGTGCCCACGCGCAACGCGGGGGCGGACGCTATTCGCGCGGCCGCGACCCCGGCGAACAGACCGAACGGGGTGGCGCGCGTGCGGGCGCGCAGCAGGTAGCGCAGCACGGACAGCACCGCGCGGCGTACGTCAGGGTCCGGCAGCGGTCGGCCGGCACAGATTTGGTCCACTCGACTCGCGAGGTCCGGGCTGGCGGCTGTGACGGCGGCCGCGAAGTCGGCCGTCTGCCAGGTCTGTTGCAGCCACGCCCGCCACGACGCTGTGTTCGCGGACGGTCCGGTCAGCTCCGGCCAGACCACCTGACGGTCGGGGCTCCACGCGGCCGCCCGTACCACTGCTGCATCAACGTACCGATACACACACACCTCCTGTGGCCATGCGGTGCCCGGCCGCGCCCATGGGTCAGGCGCGGCCGGGCACCGCGATAAACGCCGGTCCGGTGCTGCTACGGGCAGCTCACGCACGCGGTCGCGCACGTCGAGTTGCAGCCGTCGCTCGTCAGGCGGATGAGCTGGTCCGCGGCGGGGCCGCCTTCGACGATGGTGATGTCCAGGTCGAAGTCAGCCAGGCCGGGCGCCTGCTGGTCTTCGCCGGCCAGCTGCGCAGGAGCAACCGGGCGCTCCAGCTGAACGGTCATGTATGCCTCCATGGGGCAGTGGGCTGATGGTGCAAGGTCCCAGGGCCCGAGAAGGCCCTGGAGTCTTAGTGCCAGGACACCGTGACGATGCCGTGGCGCTTCAGCACGGCGTCCTGGGGCAGGGAGGACGGGGCGGGGCCCGGCAGGTACCGGAACGTCGCAGCTCCCCGGCGGCGGTGGTCTTGGGCCCAGCGGCGGAGCAGGTCCACGTACTCGTCCGCGAGGGCTTCGGCCTGCGGACCGTGGGCGATTACGCCGCTCTCGAATCCGCCGGTGTCCTCGTTCTCACGGCGGGTGCGATAAGCGATGCTGTCCTCGCCGACCAGGGCGGGCACGCCGTACAGCGCCGAGGGCTCCACGAGCCCCTGCTCGACGATGTGCTCAGCCGCGTGCAGCCGGGCCGCGCGCGGAAGGTTGAGCGAGAGGTACAACTCCAGCTCGTCCGGCAGGTCATAGGCTGCCCCGGACCAGCGCTCCAGCGTCGGGGTGTCCAGAGCCTGGTTCAGCGCTTGGCCAGCGAGACGCACCCGCACGTCATCGGTCTGCACAGCAACGCCATCACGCAGCATCACCTTGCGCTCCTCGGCGGCGCCGTCGCCCTGCATGGGCACGAAGCGGGCCAGGCAGTAGGAACGGCTGAGCAGGTCCCCGCCGTCGCGGTCGAACGCGATCGAGCGGGTCGTGCCGCGGGACGTCAGAGGGACGACGAGCCTGCCCTTCTCGGCAAGCTCGCTGATCCACGACGGAGGAATGTCCCACGCGGCCGCGGTGACGATGATCCGGTCGTACGGGGCCCCGTCGGGAACGCCTGCCTCGCCGTCGGCGAGTACCACCTTCACCTGGCCGTACCCGGCGTCGTCCAGGCACAGCCGGGCGCGATCGACGATGTCGCGGTCGATGTCGACCGTGGTGACCGTCCCGTCGCTGCCCACGAGTTCCTGGATGAGCGCGGCGTTGTAGCCGCCGGAGCCGATCTCCAGGACCTTCATGCCGGGCTCGATGTCGGCCTGCTCCAGCATCACGGCCTGGAGGTGGGCGGCGGACATGACGCTGATGTCCAGGCCGTCCTCGTCCTTCTTGACGGGCACGGTGCGGTGGAGGTCGTAGGCGAGGTCCAGGGGCGCGTCGGGTGCGAACCGGTGACGGGGCACTGCGGCGAAGGCAGCGGCGACAGGCTCTGACGTGATCGCGTCCTGGTCACGGAGCGCGCGGACCATGCCCGCACGCAGCGCGTCGGGATCACGAACAGTCGAGCCACCAATAGCAGTCATCCGATTACCTGTTTCTGTTGGGGTTTATTGTCGGAGTGGTGCATGACTCCTGGCTCCCGACTGCTACGCACCGGGGCCAGGACATCCGGCTGTGGACCTTGCCGACGACCCGGTCGCCCGCGATGGTCATCGCGGGTGTTGGCCGGGTAGACGCGGTAGACCGGGCCGGGGCCGCCGCGAGGAGACCGACCGCGCTGGGCGGGCAGGTCGGCGTCGCGCCCATGTCCCTCGGGGGCGGCTAAAGGCCCTATCTGCGCACCGCGCTGGTGCCCTGCGGCTTCCACGTTGAGGAGGCTATTCACCGGTTGCCTTTCGTGAGGGGCCGCGCGCCGAGGGTGGCTGAGACCTTGCCTTTTGTGTCCCGACGCGGGGTTTCCCTTCGCGGGGACGGGGGCGTGAAGCTGTCGCCCCGCGCCGGGTCTTGCACCACCCAACGGGCCGGGCCGAAGCAGCCGGCCCGCCGGGTGGTCATCTAGGCCGCGGCGCGAGCCGCGAGATTGTCCAGGTCGACGGCGGCGCAGCCCTGCAGGACGACGACATCGCGTGCTGCAAGGGTCCATCGGATTCTCGGGTCGCGGTACGCCACGAACGTGAGCTCCGCGCCGTCCTCGGGTGGCAGCGGCTGGGGCGTCTTTGGTTCGTGAACGATGTCGGCGACACCCCATGCGGGGGCGTACTCCACCAGCGCCGCCACACAGCCCTCCCGCAGATGCGGGCAGTCCCGCATCGCTTCGGACGCACACGTCTCGTGGATGGGCGGCATGGCCGTCTGCTCGCCCTCACGGATGGGCCGCCCGTCCGTGTCGCGCATCAGGAAGAGGTGCCGCTCGGTGCCGCGGCCCAGAGTGGAGCACGCCACAGACCTGACACAGCATGTGATTCATCGCCTGCCGCTGGCGCAGCGCGTGGACCTTGGCGAGGAGCGGCCTGCCGACTCCGCGTACAGCGGCCATCCGGACCCGCAGCGCGCCGTCCCTTCGATCGGACCTGCTGCACTCGTCCGCATAGCCGATACCGTCGCCGTCGGCACCACGCCGCAGCACGATGGTGCCCGGACGCGTCTTCTCGCTCGACCAGGGCGCGATGAAGGGCACACGAAGGCCATTCCACAAGAACTGGCGCTGGCTCATGCGGCCGCTTTCTGAGCGGCAGGGATGGGGCGGTGGGGCGCCACCACGCTGCCGTCGGGCAGCAATCCACCGGTGTCCTCGAAAAGGGGGAGGCCGTTGCACAGCAGCGACCAGCCCTGATCGTCGTGGCGCGCGATCACCGTGGCGGCTTCGCGATCGGGCGCCTCAGTTGTAGGACAGGGGGGAACATGCCGACACATGTGCGCTCTTCCTCTCGGGCGTGCTCGTTTGATGGGGAGGTGGGCCCTCTTCGGCGTTCTACGAAGCTGCGGGGGAACGGCTCCGGAACGCCGAAGAGGGGGTCATGGGCCGCGGGCAGCGGCGGCGGCAGCGCGGCGCAGAAGTCGGCGAAGGCGATGTCGCTGTCGCCGTAGAAGCGGCCCCGGGCTACGTCGTCCCAGCAACTGGGCGGTGTCTCGCCCCACTCGACGATGTGGCAGGCATCCCGGTAGGGCGACCAGCGCAGGCGCGGCGACGTGAAGCCGGGACGGCCCTGCAGCAGGCCTCGCACGGCCAGGCCGACGGACAGGCTGGCGGTGGAGAAGTAGCCGCCTCGGCGTCGGCCGCCGGCCGGGACGGCCAGGAGAGGAATCCGGAAGACGCGAATCGCAACGCTCTGGTCAAGGACCGAGACGTCTGCCAGCCGATGCCTGAAGGTTTCGTAGTCGTACGCCTCGCGCGCGGGCAGTACAGCGATCGTCAGTGGCGGAAGCTCATGCTGGCTAAAACGAGCAACGCGAGCGGTCACGGCATGTCCTCCAGCAACTGGTCAAACACGTCCTCAACAGCCATGGCCAGTCGCCGAAGGTGCGCGCGGGCAGGTAAGAAGTCCCCGGGAAACCGCTCCACCAGAAGTTCGCGAGCGCGCCCGATCGTGTCAGGGGCTACTCCGACATTGGACGCCTCCGCCATCCCGAGAATCCTCCGGAAGACCTTGTGTAAACAGGGAGTGAGCAACTTGACTTCGTCCCCCGTCAGTTCGGCACGTTCGCCAAGCACGGATTCGAGGTCGTCGAATACGGCGTCCAGCGCGGGGATTTCGGCCGAGTCTTGAAGGGCCACTTCCCTGAGTCTGGCCAGCACTCGGGTCCGGGTTCCGACGTCGCCCGAGTACCGTCTGACGCTCGCAACAGCGATCACTGGAGCCTCGGTCACAGAGACGGTCATCGGCTGCTCCGCGTGGTTGTGGGGATCGTGAGGGTGCACCAGGTCGTGGTTCCGTCGGGACTCACGCCCCAGCTCGCGGCGACAGAGGCGACGATGAGCATGCCGCGGCCGCTCTCTTCATCCGGGTCGGCTTCGTGGACGCGGGGCCGGCCAGGGGAACCGTCGTCTACCTCGATCACGAGCACGTCCATGGCGAGGAGGAATCGAAAAGCGACTTCGCCGCCCGTCCCATGCCTCAGCGCGTTCGTGACGAGTTCGCTGATCAAAAGTTCAGCGCTCTCGACGAGGCACGGGAGTCCCCAGTGGCGCAGCTTGGCGGCGCCAATCCGGCGAAGGCGTCCGACCCACTGTCCTTCGTACTCCGGCATGGGTTCGCCTTCCGCTCTAGCCCCGCGCTCGATGCGCAGGGCCAGGTCGTCGCGCACGCTCTCGGGGGTGAATGCCGGTCGCTCGGCGAGGCTCTCGGCGGATCCAGCCGTCATTGCGCTCCGCCTCCCCTGGTATGCCCTGCGAGTGGATTGGGAAGGCCGGCGGGGCCCAGGTCCTGCTGGTGTGCGTTGGTGACGAGCTCGCTGATCAAGAGCGCCGCCGACACGGTGACCATGTCAAAACCCCGGAAACGCAGTGAGGCGCAGGCTAATCGGCGGATCTGGGCCACGCGGCGAGCATCCTCCGGTCTGGTTTCCTCCCCGGAGGATGGCCGAGTGCATGCGAAGGAAACGACCTGCTGGCCAGACGCAGCCCTCCGACGACGAGCGTTGTCGGCGCGGCAGGGTGCCATGGTGGCGGTCATGGCCGAGACCATCGAGTTTCCCCTCGTCAGCCATCCGTACGTAGTTGAACGGAAAGTGATTGGCAGATCGGTATCTGTGACGGTGGAGTGGCAGTCTGGCTCGGGCACCAGGACTTAACGAGTGCCATAGCTGTGTCTTGTTGTGCCGTCTTCTGCCTTAGTTGTGTCTTCTTCTCGCATGGCGCTTCCCGAGCGCCAACGCCACTGTTGGGCGCCGCAGTTGCTGTCTAGCGTGGGTGGCAGCGCAATCACGAGCCCAAGAGGTGGTCATGGAGCCGACAGATCGGACCCTCTTCCAGTTACTGATCAACGAGCGCCACTGGCAGAGCTACGAGGTGTTCCGGCAGCGGTACGAGAACGCCGCGCGAGAGCTCGCCAGTCTTGAGGGCCCGACCGGTCTGGCCACCGCCACAATTGAGCGGCGACAGTTCCTTCGGTGGGCCCACGGCGAGATGAAGGGGCTCCCCAGGACAGAGGCCAGGCGCATCCTTGAGTACCTCTTCCGCCCGACTCCGATCAGTGCGCTTTTCGCACCGGCAGCGCAGGCGGCTGCCCGGCCCGCTCTCGCCGTTGGCGATCCCGCAGAATGCGGGGCAGGAGTGCAGAGCGAGTACGTGCCCGAGGATGTGGTGATGGCAGCGGCCAACGAGTCGGCCAGCTTTGCGGCCAGGGTGGAGGGCAGCAACTGCGGCCCACACACCATGGAGCAGTTGGAGGCGGACATTCGGCGGATAGTGATCACCTATCCGAACCGTCCCGTGGGGCCGCTGTTTCACGAGGTCAGGGACCTCCGCAACCGCTCCTTCGAACTTCTGGAAGGCCGCCAGGCCCCACATCTCACCCGAGATCTGTACGTGGCCGCCGGCGTGCTCTGCGGTGTGCTGGCGAACGCGAGCTTCGACCTCGGGAAATACGTCGCCGCCGAGACGCAGGCTCGTACGGCGTTCATGTGTGGTGAGCTCGCCGGACACAATGGCCTGCGAGCTTGGGTTCGTGGGTTGCAGGCTCTGATTGCCTACTGGGACGGCCGCCCCGGCGACGCGGTACGGCTTGCAGAAGCCGGCAGTGGATTCATGCCCGAGCAGGGAACGGCTCACATCCGGCTGATGAGCATCAAGGCACGTGCTCACGGCCAGCTCAACCAGCCGACCGACGCACTCGCCGCCCTTCTCGAAGCCGAGGCCATGCGCGAGCGAGTCACCGCCGGCGACGATCTGCCCGGCGGGATGCTGTCCTTCCCTTTCGAGAAGCAGCTCTTCTACGCCAGCAGCACCCATCTGTGGCTCGGTGGAAGCGAGCACCTTGGCGATGCTGAAGCAGCCGCAGACGAAGCGGTCACCATTTTCGAGTCAGCTGCTCCAGAACAACGTCGGCTCGGCGAGATGTCACTGGCCCGCATGGACTTGGCCATGGCTCGCATGGGCCGTGGAGACCTGGACGGCGCCGCACACCAGGTGCACGCCGTGCTTGAGGTCAATGCGCGGCGCGGCACGGAAAGTGTCAGGAAGCGGCTCGGGCACTTCACGCGGAACCTCGCCCTCCACCCCGGGGCCAAGGCGCCGACGGCGATCGGACTGCGCGAGGCTCTCGCCACCCATCACGAACGGCACGCCCTCGAGCTGCCATCCGGAGGCATGTAGTGACCACGGTGACCCTGCTCCACCCCGGCTCCATGGGCGCACCACTTGCCGCTCAGGCGGTGCTGTCCGGCCATCGGGTTCTGTGGGTTGCCGAAGGCCGCAGCGATCTCACGCGCTCGCGAGCCG
This sequence comes from Streptomyces sp. SLBN-118, assembly GCF_006715635.1. Taxonomy (NCBI): domain Bacteria; kingdom Bacillati; phylum Actinomycetota; class Actinomycetes; order Kitasatosporales; family Streptomycetaceae; genus Streptomyces; species Streptomyces sp. SLBN-118. The sequence continues at coordinate 15,820 of NZ_VFNP01000002.1, read as the reverse complement.
AGAAGGCAGGACTCATCCCGTGCTCGTCGCTCGGTGAGGCCTTGGCGGCGAGCGAGATCGTGCTCTCCGTCTGCCCACCGCAGGCCGCCGAGAGCGTCGCGGCCGCGGTGGCGACGCACGAGTTCGAGGGCACGTATGTGGATGCCAACGCGATCAGCCCGCAGCGAATGCTTCGGACCGCGGAAAGAATGGCACCCGGCTGCGCAATCCTGGACGGTGCGATCATCGGTCCGCCGCCTGGCCAGGGCCGGCGTGCCCGTCTCTACCTCTCTGGAGACCCCCATGTCGTTGGCTTGATCGGTGAGTTGTTTGAGAACACGGAAATCGATGTCAGGCGGGCTGGCGCAGAACTTGGCGCGGCATCGGCACTGAAGATGGCTTTCGCCAGCTTCCAGAAGGTCGCCCGCACCCTCGCCGGCGTCTCACACGCACTCGCCGAGCAATACGGAGTGGCTCACCTTCTGACCGCGGAAGCGAAGGTCATGACGTCCGAGATCCTTTCCGACCCGGGCTACCTGCCGAGTGTCGCGGCGCGAGCCTGGCGATGGGCGCCAGAGATGGGCGAGGTCGCGGAAGCATTGCGTGCGGCAGGCCTGCCTCCACAGATGGCCGAAGCGGCGGCCGCGGTAATGCAGCTCTGGGAGAAAGACAAGGACCAGAACGATCTCCCGCTCGCCGACGTGCTCGCCCACCTGCGAAGGACGGACCTCGGGCACCAATGATCACTGGCACGCCCGATCGGGCGAACGGCCCCGCGAAACGCCCCTCGGGCCAACCGGCGGGTGACCAGCCACGGGTCGCTGCATCGTGCGGTCTGCGCCCGGGGAGTATGCGCGGGCCCTAGAAGGGCGCCTCGGTGCTGTCGTGCCGGGCGTCGGCCCAGCTGGCCTCCCGGACTCGCAACCGGTAGTTGCAGGCGACGGGCGGGGTGTCGAGTTCGTCGAGCATCACGATCAGCGCGTCTTCGTCGACCAGTTCCACGGTGATGTAGGTGCCGCAGGCGCAAGGGGCGATGAGGGTGAGGACGTGGGCCAGGTCGCCATCTTCACCGAAGCCCTCCTCGCGCCTGGTGTAGTGGAGCCACCATCCGCACTGTCCGTCGGCGGAGCCGAGGTACGTAACTGCGGAGGCCGTCAACCGATTCTCGGGCAGCTTCAGCCCGGTCGTGGTGATCACGATCATGTCGGATGTGCTGGAGGCGTCCAGCCGCACCGGCGGCAGCGTCGGGTCGAACACCATCCGGGCCAGGGAGTTGGTGGCCACAACACGGACGAGTCCGGCGAGGGTGGCGGCCGCGTCCTGCCGCTTGCCGGCCTCGCTCGTGGCCATCTCCTCGAGGACCTGAAGCACGCGGTGCATGGAAGGGGCATCGCTGGCGGCGGCCTGCTCGACGGCGTGGTGCAGGACCTCGCCGCTGGTGCTCATCGGGCCGATGCCGAGCTGGAGGGTGAGGTAGGACAGGGCGTAGTGGCGGCCCTCGGGTCCGTTGAACATGCGCAGCGGGTCGATCGACACCTCGGCCTTGGCGGCGTCGATGATCTGGACGCGGCCCTTCGCGGCCGTACGGGCAAAGGTCGCCCATTCGCGCACGGGGGTGCGGTCGATGCAGATCGCGCAGCCGCCGCGCGCCCACACCGCCTCCGCGATCAGCTTCTCCAGGACGCTCTTGCCTGCCCCCAGGTCCCCGACGATCCCCATTGACGCGGACGCATCCACCTTGGGGGCGTCCGCAACGTTGATCGTCACGGGGCGCGTCGTGCCGCAGTCCAGGTCGATACCGAGGAACATCCCGTTCGGGTCACCGACCTCCGAGGCGGTGAAGGCCCCGCCCAGCGCCCAGTCCTCGGAGACCTGATGCTGGGTGAACTCCCGCACCACTCCGGGCCGCACCGTGCCGGGCAGCCCCAGGGTGAACAGGGCCTCCTGCAGGCCGGCCGGGCGCACCGCCCGGTAGTCGGCCCCGCCGAGCAGCGCGGCCAACGCCCGGGCCCGCGCGTCGCAGACGGCTGCGGTCGGCCCCCACACCGTCAGCACAGTGACGGACTGGACCTCGACTTCGACCGAGGTGCGTGAGAGGCGGGCGTCCAGCTCGCCCAGGTCGCGGGCGGCATCGGTCAGCGAGGCCGGCATCCCGGTGGGCCGGGCCTCGTACTGGTCGGCCTGGTCGATCAGTTCGTTCTTCTTGCGCCGCACCTGGTCGCGAGCCTTCTCTGCGGGCACCAGGGCGAGGTCGACGGTGTAGTCGACGGGGAAGTCCAGGGTTTCCAGCTGGGCGAAGAGGTCGGCCGAGTCCTGGCTGACGGCGGGTGGGCATTCGGCCAGCGCCAACTGTGCCTGGTAGCCGGTGCCGGCGTCGGCTTCGACCTGCAGCCAACGCCGCCTGAGGGGGGAGGCGCTGTTCAGCCGCCACCAGGCCTTGCGCCCCGACCGCGTGATCTGGCCTGCGCTGTTGAGGTTCTCCACGTTGTCGAGTGCGGGGTTGATGCCGCCTTCCTGCAGGCGCACTTGTCCGAGGTCGGCGTAGCTGGGGGAGCGCAGTACGCCATCACGGACCTGTCCGCCGTACAGATCGCTTGCTTCGGCTTCGGCCAGCAGGGGTTCAGGCAGGCCTCGGTGGAGGGCGTGCTGGACGATCCACACGATTTCTGCCGGACGGGCCGGACGGAAGGCGGCGCCGCCGGCGAGCGCGGCCTCCACCCGGGCGGCCTGCTCGCGGTAGGCGCTCACCTCATGGCGCGTCACCGGCGCCGGGCGCATGCCCAGCATCGGGGACAGCTCCGCCCACATGGCCCCGAGCGACGCCGACACCTGAAGGCCGGCTGTCTCGGTCTGCAGCGGTACGGCCAGCCACAGCGTGCGGCGGTGCATCTCCTGGCCGTCCAGCAGATCCAGCGTGGCCTCGACGTTTTCCACCCACGGGTGCGGGCCGTCATCCGGTGCGGTGTCGGCCGGTTCGATGCCTTCGATCATGCGCAGGGCGACCTCGCCCGGATCGATCTGCGCACACAGCCCGATCAGTCGTGGCGCGCCGGACAGGGAGCGGATCAGGTGGGTGATCCTGGCGAGCTGTTCGTCGCGGACCGCGGCGGGCACGTACGTGCCCTGGACGGTTTCCTCGCGGCGGCCGCGGGCGTCCGGGCCGGGGTGCAGTCGGTAGAGGGCCCACACGCTGCCGTGCGTCGACCAGAGAAGGTGTCCGGCGATGTGCCGGATCGGGATCCTCACCGGACACCACCGCCCCGCTCGGCGAGTGCGAGCAGCTGCTGCATGCCCGACACCGGCTGTACCGGCGCCGCGGGAGCAGCCGTCTGGGTGCGATGGCGGGCGGAGGAGGGAACTGGGGCGGGACTTTGGCGCGGTGTCCGGTCGGCAGGCCGCCGAGCCGCATGGGCCGGTGTGGCCGCCGTGGTGGGGGTGAGTGCGTCCTCGATCGTGAAGCCGCCGAGCAGCGGGCGGGGAGCACGGTCGCGGGCGGCTCGCCCGCCGATCCGGCCTCCTCGGGGCTGCCAGCCCAACAGCACCCAGCCCAGCGCCGCCTGCATCGGTGCGCGGCCCCGGATCTTCGGGCGGCGCACCGCCCAGATCGCCAGCAGCCAGGCCGCGATCGGTACGGGCCCCATCCACGACCACCAGCTGATGGTCTTGACCAGAAGGAAGCCGCCGCCGACGGCGACCGCGATCTGCGCAGGGGTGTACGGCCCGAGCGGGATCTTCCAGTCCGCCACCTTCCCCAGCACCCAGGGATGGCGGCGGGCCGAGGTGTAGAAACGTCCTACCCGTCCGGCGGCGGCCGCGCTCACAGCCGGCCTTCCGCACCTGCGGAGTGCTCCCGCATGACGGGATCGGGACCACGGACGATGCCGGGGACGGCGGGCGCGCCCTTGGCCGGGTTCTTGACCTCGTCCTTGAACATGTTCGCCAGGTCTTCGCGGGAGTTGTACAACCCCAGCGCGATGATCATCAGCAGCAAGGCGCCGATCCCGGCCTTGAGGCTGAACTTCTGGATCATGATGATGACGACCAGGCAGACCAGACCGGCCTGCAGACCCTTGGTCGCCCAGTCCTTGAACATGTTGATCCACGAGTCGCCGAGGTCGTCGAGCTGCCCGGCGAGCATCAGGCTGTGCACCGTGTTCACCGGGCACCCCCCGCCTGGGCGGTTCCGGACTCCAGCGCCGCGACTTCCCACCGGCCGGAGCGGGCCTTCAACGCGACCTCGTACGCCAGCGGCCACCGCCCGCCCTCGTCCCGGGCTTCCACCTGAACGAGGATGCGGACCTCGGTGCCGTCGGCCGGCACCTGCTCGGCGGCCGCCGCCTCCTCGACAGCGAGTACCTGCTGCACCGCGACCGTCGTGTACGGGGCGGGGGAGACGGCCGACACCTTGACGCCGGGCGCGAGGTAGCGACTGACCTCCCCGGCACCAGTCAGGTACGCGGCAAGGAACTCCCCGACGGCGGAGGACAGATCACCCTCCGGGACGCTCACGCCATACGGCGGCGTCGGCGCCGCGGCCCTGGCCGGGCCGGCGACCACGCCGGGCGCACCGGTCACCGTGAACGAGGCGCCTGCGCGGTCCGCGGCCACCGGTACGGCGTAGTACCGCACCGATCCGTCGGCGTACTGCGCGGCCACCGTCACCGACCAGGTGCCGCCCTCGCGCTGCGCACTGCGCACCGTGGTCACGGACTGAGGCTTCGACTGCGCATCCGTGGCTGGGTCGGGCAGTTCGACGTCCGGCGCCATCGACTGCGCAAGCCGCGCCTGCGCACTGGTGGCGTCGTCCGCGCTGCTGCGCAGCCACGCGCTGACGAACAGCTGCGCATAGCCGCCCGGGTCGGCGGCGTGCGCCGTGGTGCGCACGGCGGTGGGCTTGGCGGCGGCGGCCGTCTCGACCGTGGTCGGGGTGGAGGTGATGGCGGCGGCCAGGGCGACGGGTCCGGCTGCGATGACGGTCCAGACCGCCAGGCGTGAAAGGCGTACGCGGCGCCGCATCGCCTCCAGCCGGGCGCCCGCGACCATCGGAGCAGCGGTCTCGTTGCCTGAGGCCTGCTTGCCAGGAGACATGGTCAAACTCCCAGGTCAGAGTGTGTGATTGCTGACCTTGAGAAAACCCGGCGACCCCGACCTGACCACCGACCACGAGACCCCGACCACGGTCACGATGGGGATACGAAGCTCATGGTCGGGGTCATGGTCGGCCCGACCACGGGCCCGACCACGGGTTGGCCGTCGGTCGGTGGGAGCTCAACCTGTCGGCCACCAGTCCCCGGCCGGCGAGCGCGGTGACGCTCACATGCCATACCGCGGCTGGCCCCGTACGCCGTTGCGCAGACGGACGTTGCCCGGCTGCGGCAGGCGCCTGCGCATTGCGGCACCCGGCTTTGAGCATCAGGACATCGGGCGCCGTGGGCGGGAGTGCGCATCCGCTCTCCGCAACCTGACTGCGCACGAACCTAGATCGGTTGCGCAGATCGATTGCGCACCGCCCGGCCGGGGCTGCGCATTCGGCCTGCGCAACCACATGTGCGCCGGTGCTGGGGACGCGTGGCCCGACCGTGACCCCGACCACGGCAGCTAGAGGGCTGTGTTGCCGGATCGTGACCGATGGTCGGGGCTGGTGGCCGTCAGCCTGGTCGGGGTCGGCGGGTGAGCTGAGGGCATGGAACTCGCGTACGCCTCCGCACCCGTGCCCACCGGCCGCCCCACCCCGGTGGGCACGGTGCACTTCCGTGGCCACTACGCACGGCCTGCGCCAGGGGCAGGGCGATGAGCGGCTTCGGGGCCGGGGTCCGCCGTGGGGTGATGGCGGCTGATCAGTTCACGCAGATCGCCAACGGGTTGTTCCGTGACAGCCGGATCTCGTACAGGGCGAAGGGGCTCTTCGGTTACATCAGCACGCACCGAAACGGCTGGCTGGTGACCATCGCCGCGCTCGTCGCCCTGGGCCCCGACGGACGGGATGCAGTGCGGGCGGGGCTGAACGAGCTGGAGAAGTGCGGCTATCTGGTCCGCGATCGCCTGCGCCGCCCGAACGGCACCCTCGGAGAGATCGCTTACAGCATCACCGACTGCCCCGCCGCCTCGGAGGTCCCGCTGATCGCCCCGGCATCGGCACCCGCCTTCCAGGAGCCGGGCAGCGACGCAGGTTTCGGCGCGGGGATCCGCCGGGGGGTGATGGCGGGAGATCAGTTCACGCAGATCGCCAACGGGTTGTTCCGCGACAGCCGGATCTCCTTCAAGGCGAAAGGGCTCTTCGGCTACATCAGCACCCACCGGGACGGCTGGCAGGTAACCGTCGCCAACCTGGCCCGACACGGCCGCGAACGCGTAGACGCGGTGACCACCGGCCTGGAGGAACTGCAGAAGCACGGATTCCTGCTGCGCGAACGCGACCGCAACGCCGACGGCACCCTCGGGCAGGCGCTGTACTTCATCACCGACCTGCCTGCCCTGCAAAACCCCAGCTCACAACCAGAGTCGGGTAATCCAGGATTGGCTGAGCCAGGGTTGGCCGATCCCGGCACTAAGAACACCATCAGTAAGAAAACCAACAAGCAGAAGACCCACCCCCTCCGTCCGTGCGACCGCGGCGACGCCGCGCGCACCAACGGAAGGACGGGCCCCTCGGACGCGACAGCGTCCCTGGCACCGCCGCCTCCGGCAGACGAGATGCATCCGGGAATCCGGCTGCTGCTGGAGATCGGGGCGAGCCGTCCTGAACTGCTGCTGACCGGGAAAGCGCTGACCGATCAGGGCCGCGTGGCGACCGTGATGATGGACGCCGGCTGGAGCCCCGCGCAGCTGCGCCACGTCATCACCGACCGCCCCCTGCCGACCCCGGTGCGTACCTCGGCCGGTGCGATCATCGCCGCCCGGCTCCGCGCCGCCCAGGCCTACCCGCCGCCCGCCATCGCAGCGGACCACCACGACGCGCCCCCGTGGGACGAGCCGTTCACGCCGGCGACAACCGAACGCTCATCGACAGCGTCCGCCGCCCGCACCGCGACCGAGGCCCTGACCTATCGGGCCCTCGTCGAATGCGCCGGCTGCGGCGTTCCCGGAACCGCCCCCGGCGAAGACCTCTGCCCGGCCTGCCTGCGCTGGCCGCTGTGCCAGACGTGCCCTGGCCCCACACCGCGGCGCGCCCACCCCGACGGTGACGGCAGCTGCACCACCTGCCATGCAGCGCTGACCCGCGAGAGCGAAGGAAGCAGATCATGACGGACACCCTGCACACTCCACCGCCTGCCGCCACGGCCCCCTTGCGGCCCTTCGCCCACGACCCCATTCGGTGGGAGGCGGAGCGAGACCGCGCTCTGCACACCGGGAATCTCCCGTACGACGACGCCGGAGCCTCCACCACGGCTGGCGAGCCCTGCCTGGTCCACGAACGCACCGGATGGGGATGGCTCGCCTGGACAGTTCCCGCCGATGGCAGCCTGCCCGAACTGCCCTATCGCATCGGTGTTCTCCCGCCCGCCGCGACGCATGCGGACAGTCTGGCGGTGCGCTGGCTCACCCGGCGGCCCGCCCGGCGCATCGGCCTGGCGGCCTCGATCCCCGGGTCGCTGCGCTACGCCGCGGCCCTGCTGGCTCTCGTCGGCTGCGCCGCGGCCCTGTACGCGATCGTCCACGGTGTTCCCGTCGGAATCGCCCTGCCCCTGGCGCTGCTGGCCCCGCTGCTCGCCGAGGATCTGCCCGACCGGCTCGACGTCCGCGCCCAACAGCATGTCCGGATCCTCCGAGACCCGTCCGCTGCCCGGTACTTGCACGCCTGGCCGCCGCGCACACCTACGTCCTCCATGCTGCCGACGGCCGTGACGGCTATGAACCGCGTGCCCTGGGGCTGACCTTCGACGACTGCTGCGTCACCTGCCCCGCTTCAGGCGAGGGCAGGGCGCGGCACCGGCAGGCGAACCGGTGCCGCGCCGGGTGGGCGGGCGGGCTGCACCAAGAACGAGCACCGGATCGACCACCGCATCCCCGGTCGTGGTGCCCAGCGCGTGGCGCTACGCCGGGGAGTGACCCTGCTCAACTCTGACCCACCGACGACCAGATGTCAGTGCCTCTTGGCACTATTGCGATCATGAGTCACAACATTGCGTACTCCACCGCCGACAAGGCCGACGTCCTGGCCTACCTGGGCAGTAACGGCAACCTCTCGGGGGACCAGCGGCGCCGCCTCGACGGCATGCGCAAGGACGCCCGGGCCCTTCAGGATGATCTCGACCGCCAGGGCGTCGACTGGGGCCTGTCCATCCCTGACGCTCTCGATCACCTCATCGCCGGGCGCACCGATTCGGACGCGGAGTGTGCGGGCAACGCGTACAACTCCGCTTTGCAGCACATCATCGATCACAACGCTTCCGACCCCTCCCAGCTGGGCACCTACTCCAAGCCCTCGACGTTCTTTGGCCTGGTGGACGATGAGATGCGCCGCCTCGGCGTGCCGGCCGACCTCCTGCCCCACGGCTACTTCTACGGCGGGCTGCCCGACGACTTCCCCTACGTCCCGTACTCGATAGACGGCTACCCGGCTATTGGCCACCTGCCGCTGGCCAAGACAAAGCCCGCCGCCGACGCCTACCGCGCCGTCCTGGATCGGATGGACCCGGACTTTCGGTACGACGTCCAGGAGCTCATCGACAAGCTCGACTTCGAGCACAATGAGTGGGAGTACGCCACGAAGAACGTCGACTGGTACACCCAAGACACCCTCTTCTTCAAGCTGACGTGACCGACCATGGGAGGGCCGTCGGGCCAGTCCCGGCGGCCCTCTTGACATATATGGTCGCCAACTTGGGGTACCGACTTCCTTGTCGCATCAGGCTTGTCTCTGCGCTCGCCCGTGCCTTGAAGGGGCTGACCGGTCGATCGCTGGTGCGGGCGTGGACCGCGAGTTCCTCACCAGTCGTGGACGATTCGGAGTTATGGCTGACATCTATGAGCTCTCGATCGTCCTGAACCTCGGGGAAGATCTGTCCAACGAGGAGGTCGCAGAGCTTCGGTGGCATCTCGGGCTGGGCCCCAAGCCGGAGATTCTCCACATCGTGCCGAGTTTCCGGTCGTGGTGGAGGACGACCGCGGCGAACTCGTCACAGAGGACGATCCTGTGCCTCTGCTAGGCCGACACGGCCAGGCCTGGAGAGTGGACGAGCACTCGTCTCAGTGCTGCTGCGTCCGGAGGACGCCGGTTACGGGTCGTGGGCTCTGGCCGTTCGGCAGGAGATCCACCCCGACGAATTCGACCGCACTGGTGAACTGCTCAGCTGGCTGGCTACCAAAGTCGATGACCGGCACCGTCCCTCCACCGCTACGGTCCAGCTGGGCTGGACCAGGTTCTGCGAGTCGGACCGGTTCGAGCCCTTGGTGGTTCGAGACGGCGAGGTCGTGTGGCCGTAGTCCTGGCGTCGCCCCAGCCTGAACAGCGGACTGGGAAAGGATCACGGGAAACGATCACTGCAGACTTTCGTCACCCGGAGCAGCGCATTTCGTCGGTAGCCCCGGATGAGGATGGGGTACGTCTGCCGCGGCTGCTCTTCAAGGACGTGGTGGTGCGAGGGGCGGTGCAGGGAATCGCCGTCGTCGTCCTGCTCTTCGTGGGAATGGCGTTGTGCATCTCTAGGAACAGCAGATGTGGATGGGGTTGGGAGGCGGTTGGTGGCCTCTCGTCGCCTGATTGTCGATGAGAATGACGGCACAATCTGCGCGGGAGGCAGGCTTGTGGTCCTGAAGAAGTACGCGCGTGTCAATTGAGACGGAAGCGGCCGACGCCCGAGCCATGCACGAGGTCAAGGTCTGTCAGTTCTGCGATGCGCCCACGACCTGGAGTGAACTCCGGGGCAACCCGCCTGGTCGTGGGCCGCCCGCCGGTGGCACTATCTGTGGGATGCCCCCTTCCATTCAGGTCGGCCCGTACACCGTCATCGCGCTCGCCGACGGCGCGGGCCCCTTCTTCTCCCCCAGGTCGGAGGCGTTCCCCGGCGCCACCACCGAGCAGTGGGCGGCGGCCGACCAGCTCGATCCCGGCGCGCTCGACGCCGACGGGCGCTGGCGGCTCCAGTTCCGCGCGTTCGCGATCCGCAGCGACCAGGGCGTGACGCTGGTCGACGCGGGGATCGGCCCGGCCGACAGCCCGGCGGCCTCGTGGGCGCCCGTGCCCGGGGCGCTCCCGGCTTCGCTGGCCGCCGCGGGTATCGAACCATCCGAAGTAGACACCGTGGTGCTCACGCACCTCCACACCGACCACGTGGGCTGGGCCGTCGTCGGCGGCGAGCAGACGCGGCCGTTCTTCCCGAACGCCGAATACCTGTTGCAGCAGGCCGAACTCGACGTGATCGAGGAGGTCAACCCGCAGCTGCGGTCCACTGTGATCGACCCGCTCCGCAAGACCGATCAGCTACGGCTGCTCGACGGCGACACCCCGCTGCGCAGCGGCGAGCGCGTGTTCGCCACGCCCGGGCACACGCCCGGGCACCAGAGCGTGCTCGTCGCGTCCGGGCGCGAACTGGTCGCCGTCACCGGTGACCTGCTCGTGCACGCGATCCAGCTGCTCCACCCCGAACTCGCCTACGCTCACGAGATGGACCCTGAGCGGGCAAGGGCCTCAAGGGAACAGGTGCTCCACAGCCGGGCCGCCAGCACCCTCTACCTTGCGACCCCGCACCTGACCGAGCCGTTCATCGCCCGCTGACCCACCCGGCGGGGCCGGTCATTCCGCGAGCGCGCGCAGCCGCTCGGCCGTCTAGTGCCGGATCAGGCAACCATGCCGCCGCGATGGTCACGCCGGATCGCCGCGTACAGCTCGACCTTCGACATCTGCGGCATGACCAGCACCTTTCACAAAGAGCATCCGATGCTGCCCCGGCAAGAGCTGCCATGCCTCCCAAACTCATCGACATCACCCGACCGTGGTTTTGGGCGCCTCCCAAACCCATCGACAAGTGACGTCACTACTGCTCGATAAAGCCATGGGAATGTTCACCATGACCGCGAAACGTTCCTTGCCGTGGTGGCAGGATTCTCCGCGGTGCTCGCGGGACCGGGACCGGGATCGTGTTCGGGGGCCTCTTTTGGACGGCCTACGGGGGTGACATCAGGCGGTGGCGTGACGTGCGTACGATCACCGGCCAGACAGGTTGCGTCATGATCAAGGCCCCCGTTCTCGTACGGGCCGGTGTCCTCGCCCTGGTGCTCTTCCCCGGCGCCCTCGGGCTCTACCACCTGGTCGACAACTCCGCATACGACAGCTGGCTGTACGGGAGTTAAGCCGGGACGGACGCGGGACGCCCCAGGCGATGGCCCGGGGCGTCGTGAACGCCTGCCGCTTCAGGACACCAGTCCTGGGGCGGCAGGCTGGTCACCCCCGATCGCTCGCGCAGGGGACTCACAACTCGGTCCACGGGCGAGGCTTGCCGCCGGCCAGAGGCACCCACACGGCCTGGGCGGGACCGTGTTGCTCGATGTCTTCCAGCACGGCGGCTCCGAGCCGGACTTCGCGGGCAAGGGCCGTTACGAGTGGGTGCTGGGCAACCATCGCCTGCAGATCGCTGATCCGATTGTCCAGTCTGGCCCGGGAGGCGCCGGTGAGCACGAAGAGCACGCGGGGAAAGACCGGATACCAGCGGAGCCAGGCAGGGCCTGTGGCGGCCGGCCTGCGGCGGCCGACGGGCTGGGCTTCGTACTGGAACAGACGGGCGTACTCGATCAACTTCACGGCCAGCCGCTCGCTGCTCATGGTGGTGCGATCGACTTCCACGAACGCGCGCAGCTTTCGCCGGTGTTCGCTTTCGACGGCGGTGTAGTACATGACAGCGTCGGCCACAATCCGGTCGCCTTCGCCGATGGAGTGAGATACCTCAGGGGTCCAGTCCCAGGGGCCGTGCTCGTGCCCGAGCCGGCGGGCGTCCGCGGCAAAGGCCAGATGGGCGCGCACGACGGCGAGCGTGTGCGGGGTCTTCAGCGACGCTGCCGTATCCGAGGTGATGGGGTAGGGCGGCCGCCCCCGCAGGACAGGCAGATCCCGGGTCAGGCGCGAGCCTTCCTGCGTGAGGTACCAGGCGTGGGTACGTGAGCGGTTGGCGTCCGGTAGCACCGTGCAGTCGACGAAGCCGTCGGAGCGCAGCTTGTTCAGGACGCGGGACAGCAGCTGCCGTGTGCCGTCCGGCCGCAGCATCCGGCGCAGCTGGCTGGTGGTGGCGATGCGGTGCTGGCCGAGCGCGGCCAGCACCTGGTGACTCAGGGGTTCAGCGGGGCTGGGAGCCAAGCTCGTGGCCGGAGTGCTGGTCATGCGAAATCCTTTCGACGCACGCCTGCGGCCTGGGCGCTGAGCACTGGGCGGCTCCACGCACAAGAACACGGGTCCCTCGACGTGCCGGTCACGCGATGCCGAGGCGTCGCATCGCGAGGGCGTCGTCGAGGTGGGCATCGGTCACGCTGCCGAGGTGGTCAGCCAACCGGTGATTGCCGCGAGCGGCTTCCTCGACCTGGGCCGCGCGGGCCGCAGCCGCGTCCTTCAGAGCAGTTCTCGCGAGATCGGCACCGGTGGCGGTCGGGCTGCTCGTACCGCACGCTTCGCACGACGCGCGGTCGATGTTGGGGACGCCGCAGCCGTCGCACGTCCAAGCGCTGCTCATGGGGGTCTTCCTTCCGCGGGCCGTGGCGGTCTCCGTCAGAACCTTCGGTTGCTGATGAGGAAACCCGTGGTCCCCGACCAGATCCCCGACCACGAAGCCCCGACCATGTTCACGAACTCGAAACAACCTCGTGGTCTGCACCGTGGTCGGCATCCATGCCCCCGACCACGAGGCTGCGAGGGCGGCACCTAGAAGTTCGGCGATGGCCGGTCCGCAGCAGCATCTGCTGCTGCGGGGCGCGGTGGCGAGCCACGCCATGCCGGCCATCGTGCGACAGTCGGCCCGCAAGGGACCAACGCCCGTAACCGGCTGCCGCGTTCATGGGACGGTGGGCGGATGTGCGCTCACCGCCGGGTTCTACTTCCTGGACCGCTGGGCGGCCTGCTCGAGGATGTGTCGGCGCGTCCACCGTCGGCGCCCGTTCTGGCGCCCAGCATTCTCGGCGAGCGCGTCCGGCGTTTTCAGCAGCGGCAGGTTGCCCTGGGACAGGCTGCTGGAGAAGGAGCCGACGCTCTTGTACCCCAGCAAGGCGGCCGCCTGCGTCGCTCCCAGAAGTTCGTCGGGATCGCCGTCGACGGGGACATCGGGCAGGGGCCGTACCGCTTTGGCTCCCGCTCGTCTTCCGCGGCCGGGCCGGGTGGCCATCCAGTCCAGCAGAGTCTGCACGCGCCACAGCTGCCGGCGGTAGGGGTTCTCGGCCGTGCCCAACTCTTCGACGACGTCCGGGTCGGGGAAGTAACCCGGGTGGTCGCGGACGAAGGTGGTGACCTGGTTGGAGTTCTTGTAGCCGAGGAACCGCGAGGCATCCGCCGCGTTCAGCAACTCCTCCGGGTCGCGGGAGGGCGGTGTGTGTTCCTGGAGCCTTGCCGGCGTGCGGTGGGCGAACCACTCGGTGACCTGCGCGTGGTCCCACAGGCGGGCGCGGCCGCGCATGTCCGCGATCTCGGGGAAGGGCACGCCGGCCGCGTTTTCCGCGCGCTCGGTGTAGAGGCCGCTGATGCGCGCGGGCGTCAGGCCCTGTTCAGCCGCGATCTCGGCAGCGTCGGCCAGGCGAGGCTCACGGCGCGAAGTCATGGCAGAACCATCCGTCCTGTCAGAAGTGGGCCGGCCTGCCCGGCTCAAAACGCAAATAATGGCAGGAGTTGCGGTTGGAAGTCTAGCCCGCGGTTCAAGGTTCTTCCCGGACGGCCGCGCTCACGGCTCAATCCTCAGGGATCAAGCAGACGCCACGGCGCGCGGCGTCCTCCGCCATCTCCGCGTACGCCAGGGCGGTCGGCGTCATCTCCCACTCGGCCAAGGCCAGCAACAGGATTACCTCGTCGCGGTCCTGCGATGCATCGCAGGGCATACCGGCCGTGTCCGCGGCGAACATCAGCTCCGCAGTGGCCCGCCCGCCAAGGCGCGCTGCCACACTCCGATGCAGATCCTGCAGACCCTGCTGGTACAGCTCGTTCGCCTTGCTCAGGAGCAGCGCCAGGTCCTCGCCGTGGCTGGCCGGTGCCGCCGCAGCGAGGTCGAGGATGCGCTGGGTCGTTGTCATCGTCATTGAGTATCCCTCCGACAAGGGGGTGAAGGCGGGTGTGGTGGTCAGCCGCAGCCGTCGCACATGGCGCGGCCGCTGCCGCGGGCCAGTTTGGGTTCCTTGCGGGGCTCTTCCTGTAGCGCTGCCCGCGCCTGGTTCTCGAGGGCGGTGAACTCCGGGCCGTCGTCCGGGCAGACGATGCCGGGGTCGGGCGCCCCGCAGTTTTCGGCGTGGCGGATCAGATCGGTGATTCGCCAGCCGGCGCAGAAGCTGTCGTCGCGCACCTGCTCGATCTCGGCGTACAGGGCGGCCAGCCGCGGCCGCCGGCCGAGAGTGAGCAGTACGTCGCGTTTGGAGGCGAACACGCACATCGAGCAGGAACAGCTTTACCGAACTTCTGCGCCGACGAGGCGCCTTAAGCTGTAGAGCGCACTGACCGTTGCTCAAGAGGTGAGAACGAAATTGATATCAGTTATGGCGCTCGATCAAGAGGCATGAAAATGAAGTGAGTCACCTATTTATGACACCATTGAGTGCAGCAATCGCGAATAATGTATAAAATATAATAGGTACCAAGCAGCCCAGAAGGCAAGACCGATTCATCTTCTTGGCTTCCGGTGTCACCCATTTCGCTTTTACTGTAGCGTCCACTAGGAAGCTCTGTATTGTCACTGTGGGTTCACCTTTAATGGACGCACCGCAGCGGACTGATTTCTTTCTGTCTATAAATTCTGGACCAAAGTAAATCTTGGAACCTTCGTAGCGGAAACTGCTGGCTGCGCCCTTCCCGGGAAATAGTTCTTTAATGGGAACCCCAAGGTCGACTTCCAAGGGCCTGTCGCGATCGAAGTGCTCGCTCGCCACGGCATGGCGCCCGGTGTTCTGTAGGCGAAAACTGATCATCCATGCTGAAGGGGTGATGTCCATGCACGCGTCGATGAGGCATGTCAATTGCCGTTTAGGCGGGAATAGTGCGCGCCTGCTGTAGTGGGTGGCAATTGTACTGAGGGCGGCGCCAATCCCAGCCAGTGCGAGGGTGACTAAATTGAAATCCTTGCCATCTAGCAGGTCGAATGCATGCTCCACTGCGCCGCTCCCCCCGAGTGTGCGGAGATCTACCTACTCCCAGAGCGGAAGGTATGGGTGCCGTAGCGTCCCGCCTGCTCTCCTCTATCTGGGCATGTGTCGCACGCCAACCCAATCTCCCAACTGGGAGCCGATGCTGCATCCGACCAGTGTAGGTCGTTGATTCAGGCAGGGAGATAGTTTGGCGGAAGGGGTTCGGTTATGTGCGTCTGCTGGGTCACAGATTATTTCCTGGGATGATCGGCATGCCCAGGACAACGGGCGTGCGATTGCGGGTTCGGGTGAGTCGGTCGAGCGAAGCGAGCTTGTTGCGGGCGGCTTCGAGACTGGTCTGGAGTCCTTGGACCTCGCCGAGCCAGCCGTTGGCGCGGGCCTCTTCGATGCGGTCGCCGAGGTTACGGATGATCTCTTCGCCGCGGCGGTTGGCCAGTCCTTGACCGGCAGCCACTCGTCCACAATCCGCGCCGAGTTGGTCAGCACCCTCTGGAATGGCGGGCGCTTCCTGCGGTCGGGGCCCTCGTCGCTGCGCAGGCCCATGACCTTCAGGATCCGCGCCGGGCGGCCGAGCTCGCGC